>JBGQNR010000071.1:0-24804 GCA_041501225.1 Acidobacteriota bacterium | reverse complement strand
GCGAGGGGGAGCGGGGCGCGACGTCGCGCCCCGCTCCCCCTCCCTGTTTTCACCTCCTGCGCGCCCATTCCAGGACGCTGCAGCCGCTTCCCGGCTGAAATCGGGGATATTTCCCGATCCCCACCCGCCATTTCAAGTCATCCTCACTCAGCCCCTCCAAAGCAATTGCTTATCAAGTCAGCGATCATCTCGGCAATGCCGGCTTCGGCCTCTCCTTGAGACAACCCAAAGGATTCGGCTATTGTCCGTAGTTCCTGCCATTGGAACCATAGATATGTTGGCCCCATGGCGGTGACAATGGCATAAGCTTCGAGCTTGTCTTCCGCTACTTCAGGGCACTGGCCTAACGCGCTCAAAAAGCTGACCACCTCTCCTTTCTCTTTCGCGGTCAAGGTCGGCGAAAACGCGATGGGATTGTAGCCGGAGCCGATGATCGAAGCGGCATTGGGGATCAATCGCACGATGCGGTCAAAACCGGCGAGCCCCTCGGTGAGTTTGGCTCTCGACAGCTTGGGAGCCAGTGAAATCACGATCGCGCCCGGCTTCAGACAGCCCTTGATTTCTCCTAGAGAGCCGGCCAAAACCGGGGGATGCAATCCCAGAAAGACCAAATCCTGCGAAGCCGGCTCCCGGTTGTTGTTGTGAGCAATCCGGATCTCTGGAAACCTGGCCTGCAGTCGCGTCAAAATCCCGAGATCAACATCGCTGGCGACGATCTCAGCGGGCATGAGCCCCGCCCTCTTTAGTCCGCCCAGAATAATGTGGGCTACCCTCCCGCTCCCAACAAAACCTACGCTTGGTCCTGCCATCGGTTCCTCCTTGTTGATTGCGCCCCAGCGGTCTGTGCTTCCACCTCGGCTCAGGGCACGATTTCGGGTTCAATGGCGAGCCTGGATTTCATCAAGTTCGCCACGAGACCTTGTTTCACTGCGCTTTCCCAGGTCCGCTGGATGCGCTTAAGGGTGTCGCTCCTCTTGCTCTGCATCCAGGATTCCCTGCTCTCGGTTCATGCTCGTTTCAGCCTTTGCGACGCCCTGCCCTGGATCTCAACGAACCAATGCCATTTGACTCTTGGCCGATTCCTTGAGGACACTCTCTATGCACACGAAAAGGTTGAGCACGCAGGGGCAACGCAGCCGGTAGAAAACCTGCGCGCCCCGCTTGTCATCTTTGACAATGCCGGCGTTCTTGAGCAGCGTCAGATGCCTGGAGATGGTGGAAACATCGGCGCCCACCATGTCCGTCAGCTCGCAAACGCAATGCTCCCTATGCGACAGCTGCTCGATGATGAACAGCCGCGTAGGGTGCGCCATGGCTTTCATGATCCTGGCTCTCGCTTCAAAAAGCGCCTGCTTTTTGACGTCCATGATGTTGCCTCCACGCCATTGCATATTTGGCAATATAACCAAATGACCAATATCCGTCAAGATCCATCATTGCATTCCTCCCACGAATGGTTGGGTCCGCGTGCAGCAATGCCGGCGACCGGCGATCGGCTGCTGAGACCAAGAATCTGCACAGAAGAGCATTTTCGGACGAGGATTAGGCAAAGGACAATTCCGCTGAAAAAGACCCTCCGAAGCGAGCATTCCTAATTCGGGGCGCGTATAATGGAGCTTGATTGTGAAATCGCCTCAATGCTTGGAGGCAACCAAACTATGAACTGGCAAGAACGGATTGTTATTGACCCTGCTGTCCTGGTGGGAAAGCCCATAATCAAAGGTACCCGGATTTCTGTGGACTTTGTGATCGGTCTGTTGGCCCAGGGATGGACAACGGACCAACTGCTGGAAGAATACGAGCATTTGAAACGAGAGGATATACAGGCCTGTCTTGCCTATGCTAGTGAGGTATTAAGCAACGAAAAGACCTACCTAATCCCGGCTTAAGGCCAAGGCAGCTCCCATTGAGAATAGTCGCCAACGAAAACATTGCCGGCTCAATCATCCGCGCATTGCGCGAACGCGGCCATGATGTTTTGTCTGTGAAGGAGAGCATGCGTGGGGCTTCGGATAAGGAAATCCTGGCATGTGCGCAGGATGAGGGCCGGCTAGTTGTCACGCATGACAGAGATTTTGGCGAGCTAGCTTTTCGCTGGGGACTTCCTGCGCAGTGCGGAATCATTCTATTGCGGACGACTGACTCCAATCCTGAATCCACGAGGCAGCGGGTCCTTAAGTTGATAGAAGGTCGCAGTGACTGGGCTGGGCATTTCGCGGTTGTTACAGATCGCCACATCAAGCTTCGCCTCTTGCCCGCGCCGCAGCGAGAGAAATAGCCGCGAAAACTGGTCTGAATTACTTTGCCCTCGGCGGATCCTGAGAATGTACTTTGTGACGAGGGGGACTCTGGAAGGCGCCGGCAGTATACTCAGCTCGGCTGTAGCAACTACTTGCGCCTGCTGGCATGAATAATCTTCAGATGGCTCAGGCGGCCATCGACAACGAAGCGGCGCACTCGGATGGGATCGTCAAGAGGGACAGCATTATTGCGGATCGCCTCCAGCGTGTCGGAGATCAGGCCTGGATTTCCCCGGCAGAGTCGCTGAACTTCCGCTGCGATCGCGCGCCCGAGCGGACCTGCGCAGCCTCTCTGCGCCAGATCCTTTTCAATCCAGGAGCGTGCGGCCGCATCGGGCAGCTTGCCGACCTCCAAACGAGCGAACTTCCAATAGTATAGGTCGTAGGCGCCGGGATGGGCTCTCACTGCGAAAATCAGCGTGAAGTATTGCTCCAGGATCTCCAGGAGATGTTGCATCCGGTGATGGAGGCGCGGTAGATGATCAAGAATCAAGCAGGCATTTCCATGCCGGCCGGCTCTGATCAACTCGTCCCTCAGATCCTTTATGGGCAACTCGCTTCGGGGAGTAGCGGTCTTCGCTCGATTCGCGGCCAGGCACGCCAGTGCTCCCTCCAGCAGGGCCCTGCGTGAACTGCATTCCCCAACATATGCCCGGTGGATCCTTGAGGGACGGGAAACCACCTCTTGCAGAAGCGCGGTCTTGCCGGCGCCTTCAATCCCAAACACCAACGTGTGGATTCCTTGCTCGAGGTTCAGGGTGAGCTTTTTGATTTCTTTTTCCCTGCCGAAGAGCATTTTGTCCCAACCGATCAGGCCCGCCGCTGCTCCACTTCTGCGCCGGCACGCGCGGCTGGCGGGGACTCGCCGTCAATATTCTGGCTGCGCAATAGAGCGATATCCACCTTCAGAACGTCTTTGTCGGCTAGGGTAGTCTCAGCGGCGCTTCGATATCGCAAAGGATCCGTCTGAAGACGAAAACTTTCCTCGAAAGCATGGATGGTCGCCTGGAACCAATGTTTAAGCCTGGGGCGCACCTCTTGCAGTATCCGCTGCATCTGAGACCCAAGCTTTTCCTCGAGTTCCCTCCGAAAATGCCGCGTTCGCGCTCCCATACTGATGCGCGCCAGGGGCCCCGGCGGAGAAATCGCGATGCCATCCAGAGTGGATACAACAGGCGAGGGGAGTGCCGAAGGCCGCGGCAATTCCTGAGCGGCCATGTCGGAAGCCTGGTCGCCTTCCTTCAATTCGTAAATTCCGGCGCTGATCCGGTCCGCGAGTTCCCGGTACTCGTGCAGAAAGGGATTGCAGTGCGACGCGACAGTTCCGATCACCGTGTCAGCGACAAGGTTCGATGAGAGATCCGTCGTCTGCTCCGAGCCCGCGGATCTTCGCGCCAGGGCTGAAGCTGCCTGTTCCAGGATCTCTTCTTCCCAACCTGAAATGCGGTCGAGTTCGTTTCCCCACCGCTTCTTGAATGCCGCCAGGCTTTCATCAAGCGGCCGCAAAACGCGTTCTGTGTCCTGCGCGTGGGCTTTCCCCGTGGTGGAACGGCTTGCCTTCATCTCCAAAGTTGCCAGCAAGGATTCACGCAACGACAGCGCCTTGCGGTTTACCGAATCGAACAGGGCTTCGCGCGCCCTGCGGAGCAGCGGAGAGATCGAGCGCTCGAACCAGGCATCTACTTCCGGCACCCAGGACGCGACGGAACTGATGGGAATGACTTCCGGGGCTGAGCCGAGATGCTCCGCGACGGCATTGCGGGTATAGGAAAGCACTTTCTCCACATCCGCGGGGGAGAGGAGATCACACTTGCTGATCATGACGACGGATGGAATGCCGGCGGCGTGAAGCGATCGGAGGAGGTCCAGGTCTTCGCGGCCCAAGGAAGAGTGGCCATCCACAAGTACCAGGCCGAGGTCTGAGTCCGGCAAGTAGGCATAGGAGAGCTTCGTCCCGCTGGTCGCAAGCGAGGCAATGCCCGGCGTGTCGACAAAGGCAATTCCTTCCTGCAACCGCCTTGAGGCAACGGATGCCTCAAGAGCAACGACCCGCTTGGCATTGGCCGGGTTTCCCTGCTCAGTCGCGAATTCGGCCATCCGCTCCACGGGGAGTTCTTCGACATGGTCCGGAAAGGTCACGCGCAGTCGCGGTTCAGAGCCGGAAACGATGTGGATCGGGACGGCGGTAATGGGCGTCGTGCCCACCGGCAGCAGCTCAATCTCCAGCAGCCGGTTGATGAGTGAAGATTTCCCTGAGCTGACCCGGCCGAAAACTGCAATCTCATATCGGTGAGATTCGACTTTTCGGATGATCGCATCCAGGGCAGGCAGAAACTCGACCAGCCCATGCCTTGCGATGATCTGCGCCATACGCTCCAACAGCGCGGCGAGTGCCGGTTCCGTTTCTACATGAGCAAGTCGGTTGGCTTGCGCATCTTGTGATTCGGACAAGAAAGCGAGCAACTGGCTCACCAGTCTGCGAATCTCCTGTAGGGTCCAGGACAAATCGCTCGCGGCGGCGGGATCCATTTCACCATAGCCGCGCATCTGATCGGGATAGATGTCTTCGAGCGTGATGTCGAGTGAGATCAGGCCGGTTCGAAGCTTCCAACTCCTCAGGGTTTTGGGTGGATGGGCCTCAATCCCGCATCTTTCCAGAAGCCGCGACATCTGCTCGCGGATTTTATCCGCATAACTCTCAACCCAATGAGATTCCGACGGCGACAAATCCTGGACATACCCTGAAAACACGGGATGCCTGCCAGGCGCCGGAGTATGCAAGCATTCCTCCAGCAACTTGTCCGCGTACTCAAACGATGCCAGGATTCTCCGTTTGTGATTGGCGTTCAGTCCGGTCATTGATGGACCCCAAGTCCCTCAAAATGAAGGTATAGCAAGAAGACCGGCCCAATCAGGGGAAGTTCTGCTACAGACGTCAAGACTGCCGCAAGCATGGCCTATCTCCTATCTTTCCGGCCCGGCAGCCACAAAAAAACTCCTACCGGGCGGTTGTTCCAGTAGGAGTCATCAATCTCAGCGTATCGTGGAGATAGTTAACGGCGAACTCCATCGCCTATGCCCCGCATTTTATAGTCGCCGCTCCCCCGAGTCAATTGTTGTAACAGGATCGCGATTCTCAGGACAGGAAACCGGGGAATACCGCTTTCTCACTTTCGCGGTGCACTAGACGATCCGACTCGGTCAGCCCAGAGGTTAGGGATTTAGACTTGACCGGAAATTACTCATGAGTAAAATAGAGTTTAACCTAAAACACTAATATGGAAAATTCACCAATTCAGCGATATCTCCAGTTACCTGTTCAGAAGGATCTTATCAGGAAAATGGTTTTCATCGGCGGGCCGCGCCAAGTAGGGAAAACCACGTTCGCCCTCAGTCTGCTGAACACGTCGCCGAAGAATGAAACCCATCCCGCATATCTGAATTGGGACCTCAGTGAGCACCGTGAGATGCTGCTCAGGGGTGAAGTGCCGGCAAACGAACCCCTGGTGCTGCTTGATGAGATTCACAAATTCGCGCGCTGGCGGAACCTGGTCAAGGGTCTCTATGATACCCGCAAATCGAAACAGTCCATTCTGGTCATCGGCTCCGCCCGCCTTGATTACTACCGGAAAGGCGGCGATTCGCTCCAAGGACGATACCATTATTACCGGCTGCATCCCTTTTCGCTGCGCGAGGTGGATCCTGGAGCGCACAAAGAAACCGTCAATCTGCTGATGCGCTTCGGAGGCTTTCCGGAGCCTTTCCTGGCGGCCAATCAGCAGGAACATCGAAGGTGGCAACGGGAGCAGCGTGAACGTGTGATTCGTGACGATCTCCGCGATCTGGAACGTGTGCGGGAAGTATCCCTGATCGAGCTTCTTCTGCAGCACTTGCCGGCCTGCGTGGGCTCGCCGCTGTCGGTGAAGAACCTAAGCGAGCTGCTTCAGGTAGCGCATGAAACCGTTGAGCGATGGTTGACTGTGCTCGAGCGACTTTATGTTTGTTTCCGGATTGCCCCTTACGGGGCTCCCAGGATCCGAGCCGTCAAGAAGGAGAAGAAGCTCTACTTCTGGGATTGGTCCCAGGTTCCCAATGGAGGGCCTTGTTTGGAGAACATGCTCGCTTGCCAACTGCTTAAGTATTGCCACTGGAGGGAGGATACCCAGGGCCACGCCATGGAACTGCGTTATTTGCGTGATACCGATAAGCGAGAAATCGATTTCGTGGTTCTCTGCGATGGCCGGGCTGAATTTGCCGTGGAATGCAAAACAGGGGAGAAATCGGTCTCCCCCGCGGCCGGCTATTTCAAGGCCCGCACCAATATCCCCACGTTCTTCCAGATCCATCTAGGAGCTCGAGATTTTGTGCATGCCGCCACTGGAATTCGGGTTCTCCCATTTCATCGGTTCTGTCAAGAACTCCAGCTGCCCTGAGGGGATGATAGACCGGGGGCGATGGAACGCGGGATTGGAACTCGCCGGCACTAAGCCAACCAGCTTGCGCCTGCAACCTGGCATTGGTATCATGAATCCGCTATTGGCGATGGAGTTCGCCGTAACCGGCCGGCCCGGCCTGATGACTCCTACCTCAAAGGAAGATCCAGGTGGGGGCCAGTAATCTGAATTCGAAGAGACCCGCCTGGGACGATTCAGGTGGGATTTTTTGTTTTGGGCGCAATTCGCTAATTCTCGGCTACACAAATCAGATGATCGGCAAAAACGCCACAGTCGCATCGCAGTGGACGGAGAGAATCAATGCCGCGATCCAGACCATCCAAAGAGAAGCCGAAAAGAGCATCCGCGAGCAGGTTTCGACGGTCGAATCACTGCTCTCCAGAACGCAATCCGAAGTCGAAGGCATCAGATCCGCAATCGTAGAAATCGAGTCATTGGGTACGTATCAGCCCTTATCAGAATCTTTCACTACCACGGAGGAGATAGCATGAATCCTAAAATTGTTTCGGTTCGAGCATTGGAAATCCTGGACTCTCGCGGTAATCCCACCCTGAAGGTCTTTGTGGCCCTGGATAACGGAATGGTCACGAGCGCGTCCGTACCTTCGGGGGCATCCACGGGAGAGAACGAAGCCTGCGAACTGCGCGACGGCGATCAGAAGCGGTATGGCGGCAAGGGCGTTTTGAGAGCCGTCGCCAATGTTACCGAAACGATCGCTCCCGAACTCATAGGGATGGACCCTGTCCGGCAGGCGGAGATCGATCATAAGATGATTGCGCTCGACGGCACTCCCAATAAGAGCCGGCTCGGCGCCAATGCCATCCTTGGAGTATCCATGGCTGTTGCCAGAGTTGCGGCTTCAACCTGTGGTCTTCCGCTTTACTCCTACCTGGGAGGTCCAGGTGCTATGCGCATACCCGTTCCGATGATGAACATCATCAACGGCGGCAAGCATGCCGACAACAGTGTCGACTTTCAGGAATTCATGGTAATGCCCGTCGGCGCGCCGAGCTTCGCCGAGGCGCTGCGCTATTGCGCGGAAGTCTTCCAGTCATTAAAGAAAATCCTCAGGGGTCGTGGCGATGTCACCGCGGTTGGCGATGAGGGAGGATTTGCGCCCAACCTGAAAAGCAACGAAGAGGCTTGCGAGGTCATTGTTAAAGCCATTATCAGTGCCGGCTACAAGCCAGGTGAGGATGTGGCCATCGCGCTGGACCCCGCGGCCAGCTCGTTTTTCGAAGACGGCGCTTACGACCTCTCAAAATCGCGCCAGGGGAAAAAGACCAGCGCGGAAATGACGGCTCTCTATCAAGCCTGGATTGACAAGTACCCCATAGTCTCGATCGAGGACGGCCTGGCGGAGAACGACTGGGATGGGTTCCGCGAGCACACGGAAAAGTTGGGGTCGCGGATCCAAATCGTTGGCGATGACATCTATGTCACCAACACCCGCTTCATTGCGCGAGGAATCGCCGAGAAATCCACCAACGCGGTACTCATAAAGCTGAACCAGATCGGCACCGTCACGGAAACCATTGAGGCGATCCAGTTGTGTCGCAAAGCAGGATGGGGATTTGTCATCTCCCATCGTTCCGGCGAAACCGAAGACACTTTTATGGCCGACTTCGCCGTCGCCATGGGTGGATGCCAGATCAAGAGCGGTTCAGCCTGCCGGAGTGAGAGGATTGCTAAATACAACCGGCTTGTGGAAATTGAGGCCGAACTTGGGGAGTCAGCCGTTTTCGAAAACCCCATCGCCCACATGGTCAAGAGGTAACGTCAGAGAGGTCGACTAAGGGGCGGCAAGTATATGGATTGAGTAGAGCTTCCATGGACTGTGCGGTCGCCCGAGGAACTGGATGCTGATTGGCTGGTGGTGGACGCGCGGGCGCAGCCTGAGTAAGATTCGCATCGAGTTTCATTTGTTCTGTGATCAGCTGGAATGATCTCCGATCCAAGGTGGAGCCGAGGGCAAGATCAGGATGTCCTTTCCCGATCGAGTTCTGCAATTCATCGCTAATGGCGGCAAATAGGCTCGGAAGGTGACAAGTGCAAATTCAATATGGTAGCCAGACCAGCCAAGGAAAAGTAAGGACCTCCAATGAAGACTCTTACCTGGTGAACGCGGAAACCGGTCTGTCGCTAGTCGCTGACGGCATGGGCGGGCATGCAGCCGGTGAGATCGCCAGCCAACTGACTGCCTCCACTGTCAACGATTGGGTGAGAGAACATGCCACTCCCGATGTGAAAGCAGCAGAAATGCTTCGGCTTGCTGCGCTGGAAGCAAACTCCCGGGTATTTGAAGCCCAGCGCCACGACCGAGCTTTGGCAGGCATGGGGAGCACACTGACAGCTTTGCTCTTCCAGGGAGAACAATATTGCATCGCGCACGTGGGGGACTCGCGCGCTTACCTGCTGCGCAACGGCGCTCTCGAGCAACTGACCGCAGACCATTCGTTTGTCTGGCATCTGTACGAGAACGGCGTGCTCAGCAAACCGGATCTGGCTAAGCACCCGCAGAAGAACCTGATCACACGCTCGATTGGATCGCACCGCCAGGTCGACATCGATATCGAAGAAGGGGAAGGACATGTCGGCGATGTCTATCTCATTTGCTGCGACGGGCTAACGGATGAGGTATCGGAGGATGATATTCGCGAGGTGCTTTCCGATGCGCGACGGACTCCCCAGGAGATGGCAGATTATCTTGTCGACGCTGCCAATCAGGCGGGCGGGCGGGACAACATCACCGTTGTCGTCGTCAGGCTGGAACCGGATGACGGGCAAACCTGAGATCAAGAAAAGCAAGTCGGCATATTCCAAGTTGAGCAGGCTGAGGAGTCAATGAACGCGGCAGCTCAGGGTGCTCGAACTGCTCGCTCGCGATAGTGCGCCTTTTGACTGGGATTGCTCTCATGCGACGGGTTGGGGCCTGCAAAAACGAGCTTGTGTCTTCAACCTGACATTGATATCATCCACTCGCTGTTGGCGATGGAGTTCACCACAACCGACCTTCACGGCCTGATAACTCCTACCTCAAAGGAACGTCCAGGTAGGGGCCAGTAATCCAAATTAAGTGAGACCCACCTGGAACGAATCGGGTGGGTTTTTTGTTTTGGGCGCAATACGCCATTTCTCTGCCATGGAAATCAGATGATCGGCAAAGTCGCTGCAGCAATTCCTATCGACCACACCTTACTGCGTCCCGATGATCCGATGGCAGCGTCGGATGGCTGCAATCGATCCACACCAAGAAGCACGCGGCGCCATGCTGGAGAGACGGGAGCTAACCACCCTCGAGTTCTTGGGTCACTTCAAAGCTGGAAGCGATCGCTTCAGCGCGGAGAGGACCGTCCTGTCGATAGGCATAATCTCGGTGACCGCCGTCATTACGCGGCTCCGCTACGGCCCGCAAGTACAGGCAACGGTTCGATATTCGCAATCGAAAAGGAGGTCGTATGGAGTTCGCAAAAGTGACTGCAATCATACGCAATGAGCTCGTCGAGAAAGTCGAAGTGGCACTGGAGAAGGTGGGTGTCAGCGGGTTCACAGTTACTAAGGTGAGCGGCGTGGGCGAGTGGGAAAAGAAATTCTCCTTCTACAATGGGCCATCCCCCCATTGCGAGATTGAAATCTTCACCGAAGGAAATCGCGCGGAAGAGATCGCCCGCGTGATCATGGATGCAGCGCACACCGGCTCAGTCGGCGACGGGCTTGTAGCGGTCTTGCCAGTGAATATGGTCTTCCGAATTCGGACCAAAGCCCTGGCAGAATTCGGCGAGGTTTAGTCCGGTTACTTCGCTCCCAGCGGATCTACGCCAAAGGAGGTCAGAGTTCCTGGGTGGATGAACCCCAATTTCACATCGTTCCAGAACTCATTACTCATGCTTCATCACTCATCGCTTGTTTATGGCAATTTACATCGGAATCGACCTTTGCTCCGTTAGTGTCAAGGCCGCACTGCTGTTCTCACGGTCCGATGTTCGCAGTCATTCGTGTCAAAGGGTATGGCGAGTTTTCAAATGGCTCAGGCGGCCATCAATGAACCAGCGCCGCACCCGAATGGGATCATCAAGGGGGACCGCGCTAGTCCTCATCGCGTTGAGCGTATCGGAGATCAGTCCTGGATTCCCGTGGCTCAGTCGCCGGACTTCATCTGCGATCGCGCGCCCAAGCGATCCTCTACAACCCAACTGTGCCAGTTCGCGCTCAATCCAGGAAACAGCGGCCGTAACTGGAAGATCGCGGACCTCCAGCCGATCGAACTTCCAATAGTACAGGTCGTAGGTGCCCGGAGTCGCTCTTACGCCGCAAACCAAAGTAAAATGCGGCTCGAGGATTTCCAAAAGATGTTGCATCCTGTGCTGGAGCCGCGGAAGATGATCGAGCAGCAGACAGGAATTTTCTCGCCGGCCCAGTGTGACCAGGCGATTCCGCAAGTCCTTGATGAGGGACTCTCTCATCTGGGTTGAACTCACCTGCTGAGACGTAGTCAAGCGTCTCAGGGCACCCTCGAGCAAGGTTCTGCGCGAATCGCAGTCGCGAACGTATATCCGGCGGGTCTTCGACGTAAGTGAAGCCAGGTGTTGCAACAGTGCGCTCTTCCCCGTCCCCTCGGCGCCGAATACAACCGTATGGATTCCTCGTTCCATGTTCAGGACCAGCTTGTTTATCTCTTTATCCCTGCCAACGAGCATCGTGTACTCCTAAGAGTCAGACACTCCTCGGTTCCACGCCGGCTCAAGTGCTGGCGACGATCAGGAGTTCCCTGCGAGTTTTTCGCTTCTGGCAGCAGGCAATATCGCTTCCCCCAGCAGGGCGTTGAGCAGGGTGCTTTTGCCACGTTTGAACTGCCCCGAGAACCGCCAGGTGAAACCGCCCCTCGGCCAGACGTCTGAGCAATTGGTCAATCGCGGCGACGACTGAGGCGAACTGCGGACCGAGCGGGCGCAGGCACTCGATCGCAGAGGACAGCCTTTCATGCAGTCCGTTGTCGGAATAGCGGGTGCCTGCCGAGTACGCGAAAGTAGTTTCGGTCGTCATTTGTGACAGTCCTGGCACAAGCTCTCTCCAACTGTAGCTGTGGACTCTGGGCCCGCCGGGCGAATCTCGGTTTCGAAGATGCGCCGATAGAGGTCTTCGCCGTAGCTCGTCGGCAATGGTTCGCCTTCAACAACTCGAAACGTCCGCCGCCCGTCGGCGAGCCTTTCCGCGCGCAGGAACAGCGCCGCGTCCATCTTCGCGCGATAAAATCCTTGAGCCAGATCGAACATGTGAGTCACATAAAATACTTTTATGCCCGACTCCAACAGAGCCCGGACAATTTGCCTGGCAATCTCCGATCCTTCTCTCTCGTTGGTTGAAGCGAATGACTCGTTGAGCAGAAGGAAACTGTTCGAAGTCATATGCCCGACCGTCGCGCTCATTCTGTTTAGCTCTTCGTCCAGCTTCCCGCTCCTCATAGTCTTGTCTTCTTCGCGCTTGAAGTGCGTAAAGATGCCTTCGCAGACGTTGGCACGAAATGACTCCGCCGGCACAAACATGCCGCATTGCATCATTACTTGCGCAAGCCCGATGCTGCGCAGGAGCGTGGATTTGCCGCCCCGGTTGGCCCCGGTGACCATCACGAGTGTTTTGCGATCGGCGCTTACATCGTTGCCGACGACCTGATCTTTCATGGTCAAACTCAGACAGACGTCGTAAAGTCCCCTAGCGGAGAGCATCGCATCTCCCACAGGCAAGGGCTCGGGTAGACCGACAGGCTCGCGCCGCGCGGCAAGTTGATCATGCAGATTCAAGCACCCGATGTAAAATCCCAATTCCAGCCTTAACATCATGAAGAAGCTCAGAATATGATCGGTCGACTGACCGAGGGCGGTGGCCACCTGGCTGATTCCACGTTCTCTCAGCGCCCCGAGCGCCCTGAAGCCGGCTTCATCGCGGTCAGCGATTTCGTAGTAGTAGCCGGAACGGTCTCCATGAAGGGACTGCTCGATCCAGCACCGAAGGCGATCCATCCAACTCAGCCGCGTATGCCGCGACCCAAGAAGGACGTGATCGATCCCTTTATTGCCCTTTCCGAGCCCGGCGCTCATCCGAAGGCCGTGCCGAAATGCAAGCTGCTCTATGTGGGCCTCAATGATTTCCAAATATTCGTCATCAAGCTCCCTGGCCAACATGCCAAAGAGCCTCGTAAAGCCTGCCGAGCGAAATTTGGCGCCGTGCTCATCGGCTATGAGTCTCAACTTCTTAAGCAGGCCCGCAAATATCCGGAGCACATCGAGTGACCGATGCAGCAATCCTTCCGGATATTTTTCGGTCCAGCCCCATATCTTCCTCTCGCCTTCGATTGCCTCCACGGCAATTGCATACACCTCCCTCACGACTTCTGGCTGCTCCAGGCAATCGGCGAGGATGTGCCGGCGATAAAGGATCGCCTCCGGTTCACGAAGGCTCGCCAGGACCGCCTGCTTCGCAATGGCAAGCAGGAAGCTGTCGCCGGCCGCCATTGCGGCGAAAAGCGTGTCCAGCTCGAGGTCCTGCGTCAAATCCGCTGTGTTCGGTGGCAGGGCCCCGGTCAGATCAAAATCGTGATCTTTGTGCATCAGAAAAGCCTTCACGACGCGATGCGCTCCTTTACGTTCTTGTAGGTGAGGCCATACTTATCCGCGATCGCCGCAGCATAGGCAAGCCCGTCCGCGGGCTTTCGGACGATCTTGAATGTCCGCAGGGCCGGATCCTTGGGTTCCACCGTGCTGACCATGCTTACGGTGGATTCACTAAACGACGCCAATTCATCCAGGAATGTTACTGACACACAGAGCATGCCGCGCTCAATGATTTGTTTCATGACCTCTATGCTCAGAAACAGCGCGTCGCTCAGCGTTGTGGAGAGGAAGCTCTCATTCATGATAAGGATGCTGTTAGCCGTCGCCTGTTCCAGAATCCGGTGAATCCTGCGCAAATCATCCTCCAGCTTGCCGCTCAAGTTCTGAATGTCTTCCTCCCTCTCAAAGTGCGTGTAGAGTCCGTCGAAGAGGAAGAGCCTCGCGTCCCTGCCCGGCACGAGACACCCAATGCTCGCCAGGTAGTGGAGCTGTCCAAAAGTGCGGGCGAAAGTGGTTTTCCCGCCCTGGTTCGGGCCAGTTACCACAAGGATACGTTCCGGGTCCTGGAGGTAGAAGTCGTTGGTCACCACGGCTGTTTTCGCGCGGATGAGCCGATCGGCCAAGGCAATGTCAAATACATCCCGGCCATAGACTTCCTTTGATCCATCGGTGACAACGGGATAGCAGAAGAGGAGGCCGGCGCCCCTGAGGCTCTTCACATACTCCAGATAAGCAATGTAAAACTGCACTTCGCGGTCAAATACGGCGATTGTGCTGTTGAGATAGCCGCGATGCCGATCGCAGAACTCGTCAAGTGCCGAGAAAATGTCTGGATAGAGTTGAGCAACCAGATCTAGGACCGCCGCCTCAACGTGGTTCATGTCCGGCCCGGAGGAGAAATTGAACCGGTAGTCTTTCGTCGCTCCCTGCTTGAACTTCTCGAAGGTCTGCAGCACCTCCGCGCCATAGTCAGGTTCCGAGTCATATCGGTCGACCTTGATACGCTTTCCCTCCATGTGAAGACAATATCTGACAGCGGACAGATCGGCCTTAAGCTTTTGCGTTTCGGCGACGAGCGCAACAAATTCGCCGGACTGGGAGTAGGTCGTCAGAAACTCCCGGAGGGCCAGGAACCCGCGCGAGCGCAAGTCGGTAGCCGCAAGGTAACGGGTCAGACTCATGACAGCGAGGCAGTAGAGGTCAACCGCATCCAGGAACCAGGCTTCCTTCTGGTATTTATAGTGAAGCTTGTCCGCTTGAGCGAGATGGCTGCGCATTGTCCGCAATTCCTCGGCGAACGAGCCAATGTATCCAAGCAGCGTCTCGTTCTCGAGGTCCCGCAGTATGTCGTGGCGATAGTTGATCGTATCAACGTGGCTCAGGGGGGTATAAAAGAAGGGCTTTAAGTTATATTCGTCGCGGCCGGCCGTTATGGACGCAACAACCTGGTCGAGATTCAAATCGGTGAAGGATTCAGGCATTTGCCGCGCATCGATGTCTGTGTGGACTTCTGCTTTATCGAACAGGATGCTGCGGAAAAGCGCGGATTGTTGCGGCGTCATATCGGCGCCGGGATTCGATGCCTCTGGGCCTGCCTGATGCATGGAGAACTCCTCCAGGTTTCATCCCGGTAGGAGCCGTTCTGCCACACCGTGTAATGAAGCCCCTACAGGATCAAGCATTTCGTAGGAGTCATCAGCCACAAAGCGGCAGAGATCAGTGAACTCCATCACCGTCGAGGCTCACCCTCGAATCAGCAATCTACAATTATTATAACCGATTCTTCAGGAGATCGCCACCGGCGCCACCCACAGCATGGCGCCAGATGCACGACTCCTTGCATCCTTCCTCTTTCTCCGAAACGAGTTCATCGCACACTCCATGTCTTAGCCAAGAATCAGATGCGACGAATTGCCGAGGGGAGTGCCAAGGCCGAAACGTCAGATGTCGTAATACAGGTAGTACTCGTACGGATGTGGACGCAGGCGTACAGGATCCACTTCGTGTTCCGTCTTGTAGCGAATCCAGGTTTCTATCACATCCCTTGTGAAAACGTCTCCCTTCAGTAGGAACTCGTGATCTTTTTCCAGCTCGATCAGAACATCCGGCAGCGAGCTGGGTGTCTTCCTGACCTGCGACTTTTCCTCAGGAGGCAGATCGTACAGGTTCTTGTCGATTGGCTCCCCAGGTTCGATCTTATTCTGCACACCGTCAAGCGCAGCCATGAGGATCGCCGCGAACGTCAGATACGGATTGCATGACGGGTCAGGACACCGGAACTCGATGCGTTTGGCCTCCGGGCTCTTGGAATACATCGGGATACGCACCGCGGCGCTGCGGTTGCTCTGGGAGTAGACCAAGTTCACCGGGGCTTCAAATCCGGGCACGAGGCGTCGATAGCTGTTTGTGCTGGGCGCGGCGAAAGCAAGCAGGGCAGGCGCATGGTGCAGCACCCCTCCGATGCAATAGCGGCCCGTTTGGCTCAGCCCCGCATAGCCGCGTTCGTCATAGAACAGGTTGGCGCCGTTCTTCCAGAGAGAAAAATGAACGTGCATGCCACTGCCATTGTCCAAAAAGATCGGCTTGGGCATGAAGCTGGCCGACAGGCCCGCCTTCTTGCACATGTTCTTTACCACGTACTTGAAGAGCATGACCTTGTCGGCCATGCGCAACAGTTCGTCGTAGTGCATATCGATCTCAGCCTGCCCTGCCGTCGCCACCTCATGATGATGAACCTCGCCTCGGATCCCTACTTCTTCCATCACCAGCATGATATGGCTTCGCAGATCCTGGAACGTGTCCATGGGCGGCACTGGAAAGTACCCTTCCTTGTAACGCGGACGATAGCCGAGGTTGGGCTTTTCGTCTTTTCCGGAGTTCCAGATTCCTTCCCGTGAATCGATGTAGTAGTAGCCGAAGTTGGGTCCTTGGTCGAAGCGGATGTCGTTGAAAATGTAGAACTCAGCCTCCGGCCCCCAATAGGAAACATCCCCAATGCCAGTCGACAGGAGATACTTCTCCGCCTTCTGCGCAATATAGCGCGGGTCGCGGGAGAAAGGTTCCAGGGTGAGCGGGTTGCGGACCGAGCAGGTCAGATTTAGCGTCGGCACTTCAAGCAAAGGGTCCAGAAAGGCCGTGGCCGGATCCGGAAAGACGAGCATGTCGCTTTCCTGGATGTGGGCGAAACCGCGGATGCTGGAACCGTCAAAACCAATCCCATCCTCAAAAAGCGCTTCCGTGAGCCGGTGAGACGGGATCGAGTAATGCTGCCAGATTCCCTGCAAGTCAACAAATTTGAAGTCGATCATCTTGACATGCTTGTCTTTGACAAACTTGACAACTTCTGCAGCAGTTGTAAATTCCATTTGTTTCCTCCGATGGTGTTAATAAGTGAGATTGCGACTCCCAAATTTCAGGGCGGCTCTTCCGGTGTTCAATTTGCCAGCCACGTATGTTTCGTTCATAGAAACGAGACCAGTTTGACTGCTCCTTGTTATCCAGATGTCCCTAAAACCAATACCAGGACGACCAGCAGAGTAACAAGACAGTAACCTACATAGGCGTTGAGTCGTCCGTGGTGCAACGCAGCCAGAGCGTTGGCGATCCTCGATGCGCCAAACCTCAAAGGCGCAACGATAGACCGGTCCACAATGTGTACTTCCTGTCGGTAACGCCTGATCGCCTCGCGGAAATGTTCGGCGATCGTCTCCCGTGTTTCCCGGGTAGTTGGACGGAGAATCGTGTCAAAAACCACGCGGACCGGATTGGAAAAACCCGTCGCGGTATAAGTCATTTCCGGGAGCAACTCCCTGATGCCTCCGTCCTCCAGCCGGCTGATCCTGCAAATGCCGCTGCCGTTGTGCTGCACCAACAGGGGGGGCAAATGACCCGTTTTCATTGCCAGTGCGTCCGCACGGCCGAGAGATCCGGATGTCCGGCCAGGAAAGACAAGGCGTGAATATGCGCGTGTAATTCTTCCTCGGTCATCAAGCCTCGCCTGATCGCGTAATGCTTCAAGGCGTGTTGCTGCATATCCTCGGCTACTCGATCTAGAATCTGTGCCTGCTTGTGCAACAGGATCTTACGATCACCTCCTGCCGGTATGGCGGACAGCACGCGGCATAAATGCGGCAGGCATAATGCGGGTGATCCGGCAGACCCGGCATCGGGTGGAGGGTCCAATTGCAGGAGAACGGCTCCTATGGCGGTCTCTTCAGCAGTCTCCACAACCATGCAGGCCGGGCAGGAGTCCGGTCCAGCCAGCAGCCGGCGGACATTCTCGATGGAACGATCCGCGTCTGTTGAGGATCCGGCCGAGCGCAGACGCTCGGCGAGCCGGGACAACACCCGCGGATAGCCGGCGCAGATCCCCTGGGGCGATGCCATCCTCTCGTATTGCCAGGTGTGCAAGGGACAGAAGCCTCCTTTTTCGGCATGTTCGGCCTGAACTGCCTCCGTTACGGCCAACTCGTACTGATATCTCCGCATGAAGTCCAGCAGGCTCTCGACGACTCGGGTGCAAATTGGGCACGGCCTCAGCGATGCGGTCGGCTGGATGCGCTTCGCTTGATCTGTGCTGACCGAGACCGGAAGTGCCGGTCCCATGGGCTCCCCGGCACCGAGATTCACCCGAATTGCATCCAGTCGCATGAGGAGGCTTTCCCTGGCACGGGATTGGTCCGGGCTTGCCTGCCCGTCAATCAGCTCTTCCATCCGAGCAGCGCTCGCGTTGATTTTTTCCAGCTCATCCCGGCTGATCCGGTCTATCCAGGCGATTCCCGCATCGATCACGAGTCGGGAAATCGCGATCCGATACTCTCTGAGCGCGCCGTCCACGCTCTCGCGCCATTGGCGCAAGAGAAACTTTCGGCTCCAGAAAACAGGAAAGAAATGGAACCACCACCGCGGCCGCGCGCTCCAAAGGAAATCCGGGGGATTAACAAAAAGGGTAGAGGTCGGCTTCTGGACATCATCGCGCGGATCAGCATCGAGAATGCCTGATGGATGCAGACCAAACCGTTCGAAACAGGTTTGCGAAACCTCATCGTGCAACCGCTTCAGGCTCTCCAGGTCATCTCCGAGCATCCCCCGCATCAGGGAGTTGAAACTTGAGCTGCGCTCCGACAGCCACTCTCTGACGCGGCTCATCCAGGCATCTCTCAGCTTTGCATCCAACTCCAGCCAAGGAGAGGCTCTAAACCAGCCCATGCGCGACAGAAAAGACTCCATCTCGCTGCTTCCGAGCGCAAGGACTTCGTCGCATAGGCTCTCCAGCAATGGTGCGAGACGCCCGGCAAGTTCCAGGGTCGCCGTCCGGCGAAGGCGCTCGGAAATCTCCTGGTGTGTGCCACGCAAGCGCTTAACGCCATTAGTGAATAACTTCCTGCGGGCAGCCGTCCCATCAGGATCTTGACTCGCGCGCACATGCAGAGACATCTCCCCCTGCCGGTAGTCCAGCAACCTGGCGGCGCGATCGGCAATACGAAACAAAAACTCCTGAGCTTTCTCGCGCGTCAGAAAACGGACTAGCGCTTGCTCGAACTCCGTTAAGCCGCTGCGCGCCAGCAGCTCCCGCGTGCCCGCGAGTTTTCCTGCGAGCCCCTCCCGCGCCGAGATGGCGAACAGCTCCAGTGATATCCCTGACAACTCTGTTTCCAGCCGGCCGCGAATAAAGTCGAGCACCTCATGCTGCTCCTCGCGCGATACCAGGTCCCGCTTGTTTACCACAACGAAGATCTTGCGGACATGCCGCTGGACCGCGCGCAGGAAATCCAGCTCATCTTCGCCAAGGGGAGACTCGAAACTGGTGACGAAGATGACGGCATCGGCTTCGGGAAGAAAGGCCTCCGTCGTCCTGGTATTAGCCGTGATGATCGAGCCGACCCCCGGCGTGTCGATGAAATAAAAACCTTGTCGCAAGATTTCATCGGGAAGCTGAACTTCGGCCAGGGCGACTTCCTCCTGGTTGGCCGGATTGCCTTTCTCGCTCACATATTTCCACATGTCGGAGATTGGGAGCTCCTGCGGCAGCGACCACCCTTTCCGCCGAATGAGCAGGCGTTCGCGGCTGCCGTGGCAGACCGTGGTGATTACTGACGTTTGAGGCAGGACGCCGACAGGAAGGCACTCACGACCCAGGACGGCATTCATGAGTGTGCTCTTGCCCCGGTTGAACTTGCCGACTACGGCAAGATTAAACCGATCCTCCGCCAGCCGCGCCAAGAGTTGTTGCCCTCGGCCGGCGGCCTCCGGTTCCCTTCGGCCTCGAGCCAAATCCATCGTGGAGCGAATAATCTCCGCAATCTCCAGCTTCGCCTTGTTGTAGGATCGGAGGTGTTCCTCCTCACTCGATGCCCCCACGGCTCGGGCGCCTGCGTTCGACGTCTGCAAATCAGCTGCCATGAGCCTTGGCTCCCACGGCTTGTCGTTTAACCCGAAGCAGGCTGAGGATGACCGGGTCCCAGCCATGTTTTCCCTCCAGCATGCGCCAGCGCCGTTCGATTTCCTTTTCAAGAAGGGTCTTGGCCTCCTCGAAAAGGCATACCAGGAGTTGCTCGATGTCCGGCTGCAGAGACCAATCGGCCGAACCGAGCATGTCGAGGAGCCGCCTTGCGATTCTCGCCCGGTCGCCCACGGCTTCGGCCGTTCGGACGGCGATTCGGGACGCTGCGACCACGATTCGGGAATCAGCGTCCTCGAGGAGCGGACGGCTCTCACCCCAGCGCCCTTCGGGAATCCCGATATCGGCAAGGACGTTGAGCGCCGTCATCCGGCGCAGAAGGCTGGAGGGGCTCTCGTGAGCCTGGTCAGGAAATATTTCAATGGAAGCTTCGAACAGCGCAGTCTGGGCCTCAATCGCCATGTTTCGCAGAGCGCCTTCCGCCGCAGGCCGGAGCCCGTCGTCTTCCAGGGCATCGATCAAATAGGGAATTGCATCCGTGGCCTGTAGCTCTCCCAGTGCCTTGAGGACTGCGGGGAGGGGCCGTGTGCGGGCAAGGTCGAGGAAAAGCTGAAGAACAACCTCTCCTGGAAATGCCGCCAGCTCACGAGCAGCCGCGTCTTTAACCGCCTCCTCTCCTGCACGCACGGCCGGATTCGGGATGTTTTTCTCCCATTTCAAATACTCGATCAGGATGTCTCTGGCGCCGAGGCGCGCCAGCGCTTCAACTGCCCACCGGCGCGGCTGATAGACGTTGCTAGGCCTGCCATGGAACAAAAATCTCTTCAGAGGTTCAATCGCCGCGGATCCATGGGACAGCAGCTTCAGAACTGCAGCCTCACCCTCATGGAGGGAATTCAACTCGGCTATCAGACGGCGGAGTTCGCAGTCCGCTCTTTCTGAGGGTAGTGAGGCCATCGTTCTTCCTCTCGTACGGTCTGCCGGCCCCGTAGCAGGGAGCGGCAACAACCGTAATTTTGGAGGATTTCTCAGGTTTTGCGTCTGATCGGGAGGCCTGATGCATCCTCCAAGAGAAATCCCTTGTAGGAGTCATCTGCCCCAAGGAGGGGGCGATTAGAGGTGAACTCCAACACCCGGCATTATTTTCGCCTGTCTTGCCACTCGAGTCAAGGTAGTCAAAACAAACACTTCGTCGATCCTACAACCATCGGGGTGCCGAGGCAATCCCAGATGTAATTGTGTTGGTATAGAGTATCGATTATAATTTTAGAGTATTCGAGTTCGAGGCTGACCCTTGACGGTGATGGAGTTCACCGATGTCCGCCCGTTTGTGGCTGATGACTCCTACCAAGGTATTCCACTCTGGTAGGTGCTGTTCGGACGCAATGCGGCGGGACGGCTCCTTCCAGGATACATCCTGAAGGGAATCTCCATGGGCCAAGCGGTTTGCGAAACGTCAGGATCAGCGCCTATCGTGGCACACCCGAAGTCTTTCACACCATCGTACGGCAGCGGACTATCCGAGTTGCTTGGGCAAGCGGTCCAATGCTTGAGCCCGCTCGATCAGCAATATGCCCCGATCATTGCAGCGATAGTCCAATTGCGGAGGCGTCTGGCTGACGGGCGGTTCCACCTGGCGGTCCTTGGGCAATTCAAACGCGGCAAGAGTACGCTGATCAACGCCCTGCTGGGTGATGCGGTTCTGCCGACTGCGGTTGTGCCTTTGACAGCCATCCCGACGTTCATCCGGTCGGGCGATGCCTTGCAAGCGACGGTCCAGTACATCGATGATCGTCCGGCCGAAGTGCTCACAACCGCAGGGGCCAGTGATCTGGCTCGATTTATTTCCCATTTCGTCACAGAAACAGAGAATCCCAAGAACCGTCTGGGCGTGTCTCAGGTGGAGGTTATTCACCCTGCCCGGATTGTCGGCCAAGGTCTAGTACTCATCGACACACCGGGCATCGGCTCGACGTTCCGGCACAACACCGAGGCCACGCTCAACTTCCTGTCTCAATGCGATGCCGCCCTGTTCCTGGTCTCGGCCGATCCACCGATTACGGAGGTGGAAGTCGAGTTTCTGAAGCAAGTCCGCGACAAAGTGCCGCGGATATTTTTCATCATGAACAAGGCGGATTACCTCGATGTGCAAGATCGAGAGGCGGTGGTGCGGTTCCTCAGAACGGTACTTTCCGAGCATGCCGGGTTCGATCATGATCCCCTCATATTCTGTGTTTCTGCCCTAGCGGCGCTTCGCGCCAAGCAGGAGAACAACGAAACAGCATTGACACAAAGCGGCCTGGTGGAGGTCGAGAAGCACCTGCTGAACTTCCTGATCCGGGAGAAATCGGCCGCTTTGAGTGCGGCGATTGCCATCAAGGGCGCCGACCTGCTGGACGATGCCACGTTGCGTCTGCGTCTGGCCATCCGCTCGCTGCAAATGCCGGTCGAGGAGCTGGAGGGGCGTCTGGCCCTATTCGATCGCCGACTCGCGGACATTCGTCAGGAGAGGACCGTTGCGGCAGACCTGCTGGCCGGCGAGCGCAAGCGATTGCATGACCTGCTGGAAAGCCTCGCGGAACAGTTGCGCCACAAGGCGCAGGCATACCTGCTGGGAGTCGTCCAGGAAGCCATCGCGAGGTCCGATCCCGGGCAAATCAGGGAAACCAAGCTTCAGGATGCGCTCGCCGAGGTCATCCCCGATTTTTTCGATCACGAACTGGGTCTGATGACCAGCAGCTTCTCGATGCGAGTGGCCGAGGAATTGCATCCGCACCAGAACCGGGCGAATGAACTGATCGAGTCGGTGCGCAGGACCGCCGCAGAATTGTTCGATGTTCCGTATCACGCGCCCGACAGTGCCGCGGCATTCGCGGTGACTCGCGATCCATACTGGGTAAGCCGGAACTGGACTGATTCGCTGAGTCCCATTGCGCCCAGCACTGTGGATCGGATTTTGCCCGCTCGAATCCGGCTGGCGCGGATCCAACGACGGATCAAGGAGCAAATTGATTTACTCGTTGTGCGCAATGTGGAGAACCTGCGCTGGTCCATCTACCTGAGCCTGGACCAGGCGTTATCCGGTTTCGGCGCCGGTCTGGATGAGCGCCTGGCAGACACCATCGCCGCAACCCATGGCGCCATCGCAGCGGCGTTGGCAAAGCGCCGGCAAGCCGCGCAAGCGGCTTCAGAGGACATAAGCGCGTTGGAATGCTGCGCGGCGCAACTGACTCGGATCTCCACTGCCATGCGTATCACGCCCGTTCTGCAACCGGCTGCGCCACGAGCGGGCCTGCCACAAACCGAGGACGCCTCATGGAGGACGCGCAATGAATGAAACGTCGGCGAACAGGAGTTGGCTGAACCGCAATGTCATTGGCATGGGCATCACCAGTTTCCTTTCTGATGCGAGCCATGAAATGGCGACCGCAGTGCTACCCGCATTTCTCGCTGTCATTGGTGCGCCTCCGTCGGCACTTGGCCTCATCGAGGGAGTTTCGGATGCAGTCGCCAGCTTTGTAAAACTTTGGGGCGGTTGGATCTCCGACCGGCTCGGCCATCGGAAGACTCTTGTTACTGTCGGGTATTTCCTGACAGGGCTGGCGATGGCGCTGTTTGCATTTGCCGCGACGTGGCTGCTTGTGCTTGCCGGCCGTGTCGTTGGCTGGTTTGGTCGTGGGTTCCGTGGACCGATTCGCGATGCGATGCTCGCGGATTCCGTGGATCCTTCTGTTCGGGGTAAGGCATTCGGATTTCACCGTTTTGGAGACACGCTCGGCGCAATTGTGGGACCGCTGCTCGGTGTCTGGCTCCTTGAGATCTGGCAGCCGCATGCGCTGCTTGATCCGTCCGCGCCGTTCCGCAACATCTTTCTGATTACTCTCATCCCCGGAATTCTCTCCGCATTGGTGTTTGCCGTGATGACGGTTGAGAAGCGTCGCGCCGCCAACCATCAATTAAAGTTCTGGGGAACCGTCCGATCCCTGCCGAACAATTTCAGACGTTTCCTTCTTGGTGTGGGGATGTTTGGCCTGGGCGACTTCGCACCGACACTCCTCATCCTTGCCGCAACGCAGTTGCTGAACCCTGAGTATGGAATTACCCGCGCCGCGCAGCTTGCCGGTCTGATGTATGTGGCGCGAAACATTACCTACGCGCTGGCTTCGTTCCCCATTGGAACCATGAGCGATCGGATGAGCCGGATCGTGTTGCTTGCTCTGGGATACTTTCTCGCCGTGCTGACGATCGGCGGGTTTGCGCTTGCATTTCTGCTAAGCTGGACAAGCCTGCCCTACCTCTTCTTGCTATTCGCTCTCGCCGGCGTCTTCATCGCAGCAGAAGATACGCTCGAAAGCACTATCACCGCGGATTTCATTCCAACGGAAATCCGTGGCATCGGCATGGGGGTTTTGGGGACGGTCAACGGCATAGGTGATTTCGGCGCCAGCGTCATCGTGGGATTGTTGTGGACCACGATGTCACCGGTTGCCGCATTCGGCTTTGCGGCTTTAGTGATGCTGGTTGGCGCGGTGGTTCTTGTCAGTGTGCGCAGGCAGAACTGAATACATTGGCGAACAACAGGCTGCCGACTCTTCATTCATGCCGGCACGGCCTCCTCCCTTACGTTTAAGAAAAAAATCGTCCCATCCTCCTTCCAGCGCTTTTCGGAGGCAAAAACACAACTGATGCTGCGGCCGCATGCGATCGATAACTGGGAAATCAGGTGGCTCGTAAATTCCACTTCTCGTCCGTAGTTGTCAACCCGATCCAAGACAATCAGGATGTCTATGTCGGATTCCGCATCCGCTTCGCCCCGGGAAAACGAGCCGAAGAGATAGATGCCCTTAAGGCGATCCAAGTACAAAAGCGCCAGACCGCCTTTCAACTCATCGAGGATTCGGCTTATCACGTGATTCATTGTGCTCTCTAGCGAGGTAAGCAGATGTTTCTCGCTGTCACAAGGATAGCTGCTTGGAAGAGGACTTGCGTCAAATTTTTCGTCCTCTTAATCAAATCGGGGGCAGGTAGTCTGTCCCCCTTTT
>JBGQNR010000070.1:0-25006 GCA_041501225.1 Acidobacteriota bacterium | reverse complement strand
ATAATTGAGAAGGAGATAAGTCGAGTCGGGCTTCCAGCCATCGCGGAATACGATCTTCTTCCCCTGCACGTCCTCCATAACCTCCTGGCTCAGGGAGGAAGGCGGGGCAAGGGCAACGTCATCACGGCCCCAGCGATAGGCGTCGAGCAGGAAGCAGCCTAGACCGGCGCTGGTCGGGTTTTTGAAATCAATGAACTTCGCCGCGATGGTTTGCGCCGCCCATTTCATGTTCGGATCATTCTGCCGCGCGGCTGCGGCTTCGAAAAACACCAGAAAATGCTGCCAGCTCGAGGTCCACCAGGCATCGCCGAAGTCGGGCACAACGCCCGCAGGCGCCATCAGATTCAGGAAATAGTGGGTATAGTAATAAAACTCGGGCGTTTTGAAGAGTTCATCCTGCCGGCCGAGAGCATCGGAATAGCCCAGCAGAGCATAGAGCCATACGCCGTGATATAAGCTCGCATCTTCAATTTCCCAGTTGCCCCAGTTGTCGTCGCCGAGCGCGCGGCGCTGGATCTCATACGCGGCCGAGCGCGGGTGGTTCTTCATGGCCCGTACGGCCCACGCCAGCGATTCCGCACGCAGCATGGTCCGGTTCATTGTGCCCCATTCGGAGGTCTGCAACAGGTAGTCCATGCTGTGAGCCACCAGCGATTCCACGGCGCCAGCCTCGGCAGGCGTGAGCTTTCCCAGCCGGTGGAGCGTGTCGTATGCCCGCACGAATCGCATCACGACAAAGAAATCCGGAAGCGCAGGCACGCCGTTGGAATAGTCCGGCCGTTTTTTTGCCGCCCAGTCAGGGAACTGGGAACGAAAGTCGCCGTAGGTTACCAGCACTTTCTTGGCACGTTCGGCATAAACCGCATTGCCCTCTTTTTCGAACAGGTAGGAATAGATGAGAGCCATGTCGATCAGGCCGCCGGGTGCCCGATAGCCAAAGGGGCTTTCAGGATCGAAAGTTGCGCGCCACTGCTTGAGGATGTCGTCCTGGTGATCCCAGGTCCAGTCGGCGGCAGCCCGGGCATATTGAAGGTAACGATCGCGCGGGATTGCAGGAGCGGCGCTGGCACGAGTCTGGGTCCCAGCGACCTGGGAAGTGGCAGGCGACGTGTGGTCAAACAGCCGCTCTGAGCCAGCCAGGGCCGGCACCAGAGCAAGAATGCAAACCGTTTTCCTAAGCATTCGCTTCATCGTTCCCTCCTCAGTTTTTGTCCCCGCTCTTCCTCACCTCAAGTCACGCCAAGCCCGGAAGACTTCGAACACGTTTTCCGGCTTTGCGCCTGGACCGAATTCACACTGGGCAATCATGCCTCCTTTGGCGAACAGGCTGGCGTGCACCTCGGCGACGGCGCGCCGCACATCGTCCACCGACCCGAAGGCGAGCAACTCCTGCCGGTCAATTTCACCCCAGAAGGTGATGCGGCCGCGGAAGCGCCGACCCAGATCGATTGCCCCCATAGTTTTGATCTGGCAGTTCAGCGCATTCATTCCAACCTCGATAAGGTCGGGGATGATATCCATGATATAGCCGTCGGAGTGCATGAATACATACTTCCCGTAATGGCGGGCAATCTCGTTGTATTCTTGATAAAATGGTTTGAAGATGCGCCGCCATAAATCCGGAGCAATCATCATGCGCTGCTGCGTGCCCCAGTCATCCATCAGCACGATAGCGTCGACTTCGGTCCGGGCCCATACCTCCACCTCTTTCACATAGTGGGCGTGGATCTGCCTCAGCAACTCGAACAGTGCCGGCGGTTGTTCCGCCAGGTCCATAAAGGCCTGCTCCATGGTTCGGATAAATGTCAGGCGTTCAAACGGACGAACCAGCGTGCCGGCAAGCACAAATTTATCGCTGGATCGGCAAAAAGCATTGACGGCATCGCAATCGACTGCCAGCGCGGCATCCGGAGCCTTGAAGCGAGCAAGATCGTCCCACTCCCTGATGAGCGGATCCTTCACCATTCCTATGACGCCACCGTGGATGTTGCTGAAACGGCAGCCCCACTCATCGATGTAAAGACCCTTCTGATAGCGGCTGCCGACCACCGGCAGCGGAGCATGATAAAGCCCCGGAGCAGCTATGATATGATTCGGGAATTCGCTTCGAAGCTGTGCCACCTGTGCCGGGTAGTGTTCCTCCGCCCAGGGCAGAATCCATATTTGCCGTGGCACGGACTGCGGCGCGGAGAATTCAAGGGTGGCCCGGACCAGTTCACGCGCGTTCATACCCCTCCGCCCGGAAAATGTCGATACTCCCCAAGGCTCACCATGCGGCCCGCTCTTGCCCACGGCACGCCCCCCTCTGTGGGAAGCTTCGCCTCACGATAACAGCGCAGGAGTTCCTCATCGAGGCCGGAGGCATACAACCGCTCGGGACTTCCTTCGCGCCGTATCAACATATCCGGAAACGACGGAATCTCGATTGCCGATTCGTGCATGCCGTTGATGCACAGGGTCTGCGACGCGGCCGCTTCGGGGCCACAGACAATCGAACCCTCGCCTCTTATGTAATCGATGGCAGCAAAAAGCTTGCGGAACTGCGGCGTCTCATCCGGTGCACCGTAGGATTTTCGATCTCCGTTGCGGCCCACCGCCAGGATCCCGCCGCCATTCTCGCCGTAACTGATGACGGCATCCTCGAATTCAAAGCGGAAGCGCGGGTCAAAGGTCCGCTCGGTCACGTGCGATGCGAAGAAAAGCAGCTCCGTCCCGCTTCCGGTGACCGCCCGGCACATGACGGTGTCGAAGGTCTCGATCGGATAGGCCCGGTAAATCTCGGCCTGCACTGAATCCGGCCGCGCACTCAAGTACAGTTCAGGCCCGAGCACAAAAAACAGATTGTGCAGATAATGCGCCATAGCATTGTTTGCCGGGCTATCGAGAACCCAGCGGCCTGTCTCCGGGTCACGGAGGCGCCCCGCCCAGTTGTTGCGATCGTAGTAGCTCCGGTCCCGGGGCCAGCAACACAGCGCCGAGAGTCTCAGCGGCCGCCCAAACAGGCCACCCAGGATGTCGCGCTTGAGGGCAAGGATGGCCTCCGAGTACGACCACTGATACCCAACCATCACCCAACGGCCGGAACGGTCCCTGCTTTGGATGAGCTCCTGCACCTCCTGGATAGTTGCCCCGACCGGCTTGTCGCAGAGGATGGAGGATCCGTGAGCAAGCGCGATGATGCTCTGAGGCACGTGCCAGTGAATAGGCGATGAAATGACTGCCAGGTCGGCTTGATGCCCGTCACGATAAAACTCTTCAATCGACGAATAGACCGGAACCTCAAGGTGACTCACCACCGGCCAGAGCAATGAGCGCTCCGCCATCGGGTCAATTACACCGGCCAGCCGGCAGCGCGCCGTTTCCCCTTCCTCGAGCAAAGTCTTGAGGTAATGAAATCCATAGCCGCCGATCGCGACCATGAGAACCGACACGAGATCAGACTTTCCACGAGACATCAGGCCACTCAATTGAAAATATTTTGCGTTCCTCGCCGGGCGCAGAATATCATCGGCGGAGGCGGAAATCATCCGGAAATATCCCCGCGTCGGCCCTCCCTTGCAGCGTTTGGATTCGTGCGTTGTCATGCCCTCTCTGTGGCATGCAACGGGCAGGTTGGAAGCCCTGAATGATAGACGCGACAGCCCCGGATGTGTAGAATCTCGGGCATGACCATGAAGCGATTCCGTGTCGGCATGGATAATTATGGCCTGTATCCCCTGCAGCTCGCTCCACTGCAAACGATTCAATGGGCAAAGAATCACGGCGCCGAGGGCGTACATTTCTCCGGTCTGGCCCCTGGTCTACAGACAGCCATCGATAAATCCTATTTGCGTGACCTGGCCGCATTTGCCGACGAAAACGGCATGTATCTGGAATGGGGTGGGGCACAGCATATTCCGCGCGATCCAGGCAGTTGGAATAAAAAGGAACTGTTCGAGACCAATCGTCTCGCGGCCGAGCAGGCGGCAACGATCGGGGCACGAGTCCTCCGTTCTTGTTCCGGCGGCTTGATGCGCTGGCAGCCAGACAGCCCGATGACCGAAACCCTGTTGCAGGAGATGACGGATGCACTGCGCACGCAGAAGCAGATGTTGCTCGATCATCAAGTTATCCTGGCTATCGAAACCCATTTCGAGTTCACGTCTTTCGAGCTCGTGCGCCTGTTTGAACGCTGTGGAGCGTCTCCTGGAGAGTGGTTGGGCGTCTGCCTCGATACGATGAACTGTCTGACCATGCTGGAAGATCCTGCCTGCGCGACGCGGCGCTTGCTTCCCTGGATTGTTGCCACCCACATCAAGGATGGGGGAATTGCATTAGGCCCGGAAGGATTGACGTCATTTCCTGTTCCCATCGGCCGAGGGGTAATCGATTTCCCATCCATTTTGGGCCTGTTGAATTCCCTGGCAGTCGAAGTGACCCTGTCGGTGGAGGGACACGGCGGCAGTTTCCAATTGCCGGTTTTTGATCCGAGCTTTTTGAGCCGATTCCCTGACCTTACACCGGAAGAACTTGCGCGCTTAGTGGAGTTGTCCCAATGGACTGCCAGGAAATCGTCGTCCGGATGCCAGGTGACCGAACGGGAGCGATGGCCGGAGGTGTGTCAGCAGCGCATGGCAGCTGATATCATCGCCATGAAAGCGATTGCTTCTTCGGTCATGTAATTCATTTCGGAAGGATCGATGCGCCGACACGAACCGTTTCGCTATCCAAACCCGGAAGCGCTGCTAAAAAAAGCAGGAGAATTGGGCGTATCCCTTCCGTTTCAGGATTCAATTGCTCCGCTCCTGTCTCCCGCAAGTTTGACCGATAGAATTGTCCCGAATCGCATCGCAGTCCAACCGATGGAAGGTTTCGACGGTTCTGCCGCCGGGGCCCCGGGAAGCCTGACTTTCCGCAGGTACGGCAGATATGCGGCAGGAGGAAATGGCCTCATTTGGTTCGAAGCATGCGCTGTATCTGCCTCCGGAAAATCCAATCCCAGGCAATTGATGTTGACCGAGGAGACGCTCGGAGAATTCAAGCGGCTGGTCGAAGAGACCCGCCTGACCGCGCGCGCGCGATTCGGCCCGGCGCACGATCCCTATCTGGTCCTGCAGCTCACTCATTCAGGGCGTTTCAGCAGGAAGGAAGCCCGGTCAAAAGCCAAAGTCGCCTGCTTTAATCCGTTCCTGGACAAATCTCCAGAAGACATCGAGTTCTTTAGCGATCGACATCTGGTCGACATTCGTGACCAGTTTGTCGCCGCAGCCAATCTCGCTCAACACGCGGGATTCAACGCTGTCGACATTAAGGCGTGTCACGGATATCTGCTGCATGAATTGCTGTCTGCAGTCACCAGGACCGACAGCTACTACGGCGGCACGTTCGCAAACCGTTGCCGGTTGCTGTTGGAGACAGTGGCTCAAATTCGCGCGAACCTTCCCAAGCTCGCCCTTGCCGTGCGCCTGAATGCAACGGATGGAATCCCTTATCCTTATGGATTTGGCGCATCCCCAACGGCAGAGGCGGAACCGGATTTATCCGAGCCTTTACGACTCCAGCAATTATTGATGGATGCCGGATGCGTGCTGCTCAATGTCACCGCCGGTATTCCATACTACTCTCCGCATGTCGGAAGACCTTATGACCGTCCGGCAAAGGGCGGGAAATTTCCTGATATTCACCCGCTCAGCAGCGTCTGCTCGTTGATCAAGCTGGCTATGATCTTTCAGCGGGCGCATCCGGCACTGCCCGTGGTCGGCACCGGCTACTCCTGGCTGCGCCAGTTCTGGCCCAATGTCGGGGCGGCGGTGCTGGAGCAGCATGGCGCATCCTTCATCGGCCTTGGCAGGAACGCGTTTGCCTATCCTGATGCCCCGTTGGATTTGATGACGCAAGGAAAGCTCAAACCGTCGAAATGCTGCAATGCATGCTCCTGCTGCACCGAGCTGATGACCAATTATCAAGCCACCGGCTGCGTTCTTCGCGACCGTACAATCTACAAGAGTGCATACGCACTCATTACAAAATGAGGGACTGCCGATGTGGTCAAGCGCAGCGTTGGTTCAGGGCATACAGTTCCCTGTGCATTCCGTAAACACGCTGATCATCGGCAGCGGCGCAGCGGCCCTCAAGGCTGCTCTCAGCCTGCATGAGCATGGACAGCACGAGATCGCGATCGCCACCGAGAAGTGGGGCGGCGGCACCTCCAACAATTCGGGTTCGGACAAACAGACCTATTACAAACTCTCCCTGTCGGGAGCTATTCCTGATTCACCGTTGGAAATGGCAAAGGACCTTTTCGCCGGCGGCTGCATGCATGGGGATATCGCGCTCTGTGAGGCACAACAGTCGGCGCAGGCATTCTATGAGTTGGTTCAATTGGGAGTCCCCTTCCCCCATGACCGATACGGAGGGTATCCGGGGTATCGAACCGACCATGACCACCGCGGCCGTGCGACCTCTGCGGGCCCGCTCACTTCGCATTATATGTTCGAGGCGCTGGCCAAGCGGGTTACCGAAAGAAATATCCCGGTCTTTCACCGCCACCAGGTCATCGCGCTTCTGGCCGAACAAACTGCCGGCAGCAAAAGAGCCATAGGCGCTGTCGCCCTCAACCTTGATACGCTTGCGCAAGCTAACTACGGACTTGTGTTGTTTAATGCAGTAAACATAATACTCGGCACAGGCGGCCCTGGCGGCCTGTACGAAATGTCTGCTTATCCGGCAGACCAGATCGGATCCATAGGCCTTGCGCTGCGCATCGGTGCCATCGCCCATAATCTGACCGAATCGCAATTCGGTTTGGCCTCGGTCAAGCATCGCTGGAATGTTTCCGGTTCGTATCAGCAGGTGGTTCCGCGGTATGTGTCGACGGATGCCGCAGGCAATGACGAGCGGGATTTTCTGAACGCATATTTCCCGGATATGCCAACCATGGCAGGCGCCATTTTCCGCAAAGGATATCAATGGCCGTTCGACCCGCGAAAGATCTCCGGCTTCGGTTCGTCTCTTATCGATCTTGCGGTGTATCAGGAAACGGTTTTGCGGGGCCGCAGAGCTTTTCTTGATTTCACCCGCAACCCGATAGAATCAGCTTCCTTTTCCGAATTTGATCTATCGGCCCTCCCCGTCGAAGCCCGGGAGTATCTGCAGAAATCGAACTCACTGCAGGCGCGACCGATCGAACGGCTCGCCCATTTGAACGCGCAGGCGATCGAATTATACCAGGCCCATAACATCGATTTGACCTGCGAATATCTCGAGATCGCCGGCTGTGCGCAGCACAACAATGGCGGCCTGCGCGCGAATCACTGGTGGGAATCGAATATCAGGCACCTCTTTCCCGTGGGCGAAGTCAATGGCACCCACGGAGTCTATCGTCCCGGCGGGGCTGCGCTGAACGCAGGGCAGGTCGGCGCCTTGCGCGCGTCCATGTACATTGCCAAGAAATATCCATCCGCCCCGCCCGATGTGCCTGCTTTCGCCTCTAAGGCAGAACAACAGATAACCTCACTGCTGGAGCAAGTAACCAAATGGTCCTCTCATCGTGCACAGGCAGGCCCGAATACAACCCACCAATATGCCAAGGACATCAGGCAGCGGATGAGCCGGCAGGGTGCTCAAATCCGGAAACCTGACGAAATCAAAGGATCCATTGTTGACGCATGGCAGGCGGTAAAACAAATCGCCGGGCAGGTTCAAATCGAAAGCCGGGAAGAACTGCCGATGGCGTTCAGGACCCTGGAGCTTGCGATCACACACGCGGTCTACCTCGAAGCCATCGGTGCCTACATTGATCGCGGGGGTGCCAGTAGGGGATCCTACTTAATCCTTGATCCGAAGGGAAACCAATCTTATGGAAGGCTCGGCGACGTTGCCCGCTTCTCCATTACCGAAGCTGACGCTTTCGTAAACAGATTTATCCTGGAACTATGGCTTGATTCGCAAGATCGCCTGCATCAAGAATGGGTCCCGGTGCGGCCAATCCCGACGGCCGATCTGTGGTTCGAGAATGTCTGGAAGGACTATCTGGAAGGAAAAACCTTTGCGGAAATCGAGTCGTAGATCATGACAGATCAGAATCAGCAAAAGGATTTGGTCGTAAAGCCGGTTGCCCTGGTTACCGGGGCGGCACGCGGCATCGGACGGGCGATTGCCATTGAGCTGTCCAGGCAGGGGTACGACATCGCCGGTGTCGATATCGCCTGGCACGAGGGAGGCGACACCGCATCCGCACACGATTTGGAAGCAGAGATCGCGAGAAATGGCGTTCGATTCCTGCCGTTGCGCGGCGATATCGCAGATTTGAAGGTTCATCACGAGTTGGTGGATTCCATCGTGAATCGCCTGGGCAGAATCGATCTCCTGGTAAACAATGCCGGCGTAGCGCCGCTGCAGCGCTGCGATATGCTGGAAATGACCGCCGAGAGTTATGACCGCGTGCTGACCGTCAACCTGCGCGGAGCCTTCTTTTTAACGCAGCGCGTTGCCAACTGGATGATTGGCGCACGGACCGCGATTCCAGCCTACCGGCCATGCATCGTCTTCATCACTTCGATTTCCGCCACTGCTGCGTCTGTGAATCGAGCCGAGTACTGCATTTCAAAATCCGGCCTGAGCATGGCCGCGCTGCTCTATGCGGACCGGCTTAGCGAAGTCGGCATCCCGGTTTTTGAGATCCGGCCCGGCCTGATTCTTACCGACATGACTGCCCCCGCAAGAGAGAAATACGACGGCTTGATCAGGGAGGGACTGGTCCCCCAAAGGCGCTGGGGAACCCCGGAGGATGTTGCCAAGGTAGTGGCATCTCTGGCCAGTGGTCCATTCGACTATTCGACAGGCGCCGTGATCGAGGTCAGCGGAGGCATGAACATCCGCAGGCTGTAGGCGCAGGCCCGCAGCGACTGTTATTCCGACTCTTCGAGCCTTGCAGTTCTTGTCAGTGTGCGAGAATCCAGCTCCAAGACATAAGGCAAAGAATCTGGAAGAAAACCGAGAAAACAGAATGATCGATGTTTCAGAGCACATTTATCACGATGATCCGAAAATCGGGCATCCCGATGTAAGGACTCAGCTCCGTGACGTCCGATACTTCTTTATCGGCAACGGGCTGATTGAGGGCGCCATACAACACGCACCCGCAGGTGAAGGCTCGCTCTATGGCTTGCTGCTGATGGATCCGCGGCAGCTCAAAATGAAACGGGAGGCGCTTACCTTCGATCCGGATACCGGCATCGCAAAAACGATGTTGTGTGTCGGCATGGATGGGGCGGATTCTCTTCTCGAGCACACCAATCTGAGCGTCCGCTGGGACAATCGGAACGGGATTCCCTGCGTGCGCGTCGAGTGGCATACCGACGCGCTGGATGTTTCCGAACAGTTTTATTGCGCGGACCGCTCGTCCGCTGGCATCGTCCGTGAGATCCGCCTGCGCAACCGCTCCTCCGAGCCCATAACCTGCCGGTTGGAAACAGCCATATCCTCCCGGACTCTCATCCGAGGCATCCATCTACCCGCAGTCAAAAAAACGGAACTGTTCATCCTCTATACGCTGGATGCAAGCCATTCGACGATCGACTTTGCTTTTGCAGAGCACGCGCCATCGATTCGTGAGGGAGCCCATTACTGGAGTGTGGCGGCACAGGTTCAGCTGGGAAGCACGTGCATTGACCATCTGTTCAAGGCTGCCGCCTGGCAACTCCCGGCAATGATCTCCCGAAAAGGCAGGATCGATGCCGGCATCTGGCAGTACCGGCGCGAGTGGGTTCGCGACCAGTCCTTTATGGCACATGCTGCACTGCTGTGCGGTCACCATCCCGTGGCCATGGTGATCCTTGATCGATTGTTGAGCGAGTTCGTTTCGCAGGAAGGATCGACCGTCGATTCCAGTGAAGTGCGCGCGCCTGCCGATGCAGAACTCGATCAAAATGGCACATTGCTTTACGTGCTGCATGAATATGTTCTCTGGACCGGCGATCTCAGCTTTGTACGATCGCATTGGGACAGGATTGTCCAAACGGCCGAGTTCCCTTTGGGGCAAGTTTTTCGCGAACCGGTTTCGGACCTGCTGTTCAACCAAAGGGACTTCTGGGAACGGCACAGCAGTTACGGAATCGAACCAGGCATGGAATTGATGTATCAGGTTTTTGTGTCGATCGGGCTTTCTGCCGCTGCCGGCCTGGCGCGGCAAATCGAGAAATTCGAAGCGGCAGAGCGCTGGCAGTCTGAGGCCGAGCGACTAAAAGAAGCCGTTTTGCACCATTCGACTCACGCTCTCGTTGATCAAAGAGGTTTTTTCAAGCGCCGCGGGCTGGATGGCGCCATCCAGGAGTTTATCGTCCCCAAGCCCAACTCCGGCCTGCCCAAGGAAGTGGGGCTCGCCCGCGACATTCCCCATCCGCTCAACCCGGACAGTGCGTGCGCGCTGCCGATTGTGTACGGCTTCGTTCCGGCCGATTCTCAGATTGCCGGGAATACACTGGATCAGCTGGAGACATTGTGGAACCAGGGTTGGCCGTCAGGTGGGTATGGGCGCTACCATATGGATTCCGATCCCGATTCTGCCGGGCCATGGCCATTCCCATCGCTGTATATTGCCCGCGCTTACGCAGAACGCCGCGATTATGGCAAAGTCCAGCGCGTCATCGATTGGCTGGCGTCCTTGCCGGAATATGAGTCGGGCGCTTTTTTTGAAATGTACGGCCATCGGATCGCGCCGCCCTACGCGCAAAACGGCATTGTTCCCTGGAATTGGGCTGAGATGATTATGCTGGTGGTAAAAAACATCCTGGGATTTCAGCCCGTACAGGACGCAATTCTCATTCGCCCACGCTTGCTTCCCGGCCTGAATCGAGCAGAGGGCAGCCTGCCATTCCGGGAGTGCCGCATATTCTTCACATTTGTTCAAGATAGCAGCATGGGTAGAACTCAGTTCCTGGTCGATTCCCGGCAAATCGCGAGTGATGGCGAATCTGTGCGAATTCCCTTTGCAGGCAGGGATATGGTCGTGGAGGCAATAATCCCCGCTCGTTGAAGCCGACCCATGAAGAAGAAATCCGAAAACAAACTCTACCTGATTTGTAACGCACACCTTGACCCGGTGTGGCTGTGGAATTGGGAGGAAGGGCTGGCCGAGGCGTTGTCGACGTTCCGCACTGCAGCCCGCTTCTGCGCTGAATTCGACGGCTTCGTATTCTGCCATAACGAGGCCCTGCTGTACCAGTGGGTGGAAGAGCACGAACCCCGCTTGTTCGCGGAGATCCAGCGACTGGTCGCCGCCCGAAAATGGTACATCATGGGCGGATGGTATCTGCAGCCGGACTGCAATCTTCCGTCAGGCGAGTCATTCGTCCGTCAGATCCTCGTCGGCAAGCGCTACTTTCGTGAGAAATTCCAGACAGAGCCCACAGTCGCGGTGAATCTGGATCCTTTCGGCCACTCGCGCGGCCTCGTGCAGATCCTCAGAAAGTCCGGTTACCGGGGATACCTGTTTTGCCGCCCGGACGAAAGCCAGTTTCCCCTGAAGAGTCCCGATTTCGTCTGGGTGGGATATGACCACACGGAGATACTCTGCCATCGTCCTCCCAACCATTACAATTCGGAGGCGGGGAAAGCAGTCGCACGGGTGAAAAAGTGGCTCGACGCCAATGCCGATCGGCCCGTCGGCATGCTGCTCTGGGGCATCGGCAATCATGGCGGGGGCCCGTCGCATGAGGATCTGACCCAGATCGCCCGTTTGATGTTCGAAGACACAGACCGCACAATCGAGCATGCAACACCTGAAGAATATTTTGATTATTTACAGTCCCGCAGCACTTTATTGGATCGAGTTTCCACCGGATTGAATCCCTGGGGAGTCGGTTGTTACACCTCGATGGCGCGCGTTAAGCGCAAGCACCGCCAACTGGAAAATGCACTGTTCATGACCGAGCGCATGGCCACCGGCGCTCTGCTGCAGCAGGGAGCTGCATACCCTGCGGCTCAGATCCACAACGCGCTCGCAGACCTGCTCTTCTGCGAATTTCATGATTCCCTGCCCGGCACATCCATCGCCGAGGTGGAAGAGTCCATTCTGCAAAAGCTGGATCATGGTCTCGAGATTCTTGCTCAAGTGCGCGCCGGCATTTTCCTGAGATTTCTATCCGGACAACCGGAAGCGGCCCCCGGGGAGTTTCCGATCTTCGTTTACAATTCCCATCCGCATGACAGCGAAGAGACCCTGGTCTGCGAATTTCAACCTCAGGAGCCCAACTTCGATAAAGGCACCTTCTGGTTGCCGGAGCTTTTCGATAAACAAGGCGAAGCTGTACCCGTCCAGCTCGAAAAGGAGAGCTGTAACATCGCTAATGACCAACGCAAACGGATCGTATTCACCACACGCTTGCAGGCTTCCTCGATGCACAGATTCCGCTGTCGCTTGCGCGGTGTTCCGGCTTCCAGCCAGGTTGGACCGCCTTCTTCCGGGGCAACCAGCCTGGTGTTTCAAAACGATGACTGCTGCGTGGCAATCAACCGCGACACCGGATGCATGGATCGTTATTCTGTCCGGGGAGAAGAGGTGCTCCAACCCGGCGCCTTTATGCCCATGGTCATGAGAGACTACGCTGATCCCTGGGGAATGAAGGTCAGCTCATTCCGAAATCGCGACGGATCGTTTCGCTTGCTGACAGGCGAAGAAGCCGCGAAATTTGCCGGCGTCGCCTCCGCAACATTGCCGCCGGTTCGGGTGATCGAGCGCGGTCAAGTGCGCACTGTCGTCGAAGCCTTGCTGGGGTACGGTTGTTCGCGGATTGTTTTGCGTTACTGTGTGCCCGCCAATGGAAGTGAACTGGAAATTGAAGCGCGCGTATTCTGGGAAGAAAAGGATCGCATGCTCAAGCTCTCCATTCCGACCCTGCTGCCTCACGGCAGATGTTTTGGACAGGTAGCCTATGGTATCGAAGAGTTCGCGCCGGATGGCCATGAACGGATTGCGCAGAAATGGCTGGCAGTTCAATCCCCGAACCTGGAACGCGCTTTGACTGTGATCAATGACCGGACCTACGGATTCGATTTCAAGGACGAGGAACTGCGCCTGTCTTTGCTGCGGTCCCCTGCCTATTCGGGACACCCAGTAGATGACGTCACGCCGATTGTCCGCCAGGATCGCTTTGAAACGCGCATGGATCAAGGCGAGCACAAATTTACCTTCTGGATAAGCTACGGCCCGGCACGAGACCGGTTCCACCGGATTTCCATGGAAGCCCTCCTCAAGAATGAGCCCTATTTCGCGCTCTGCGCCTATCCTTCGGGAACTGGGGAGAAGCCGTTGCCCGGAATACGGTTATCCAATCCGGCAATTCAACTCGGGGCCTGGAAACAATCCGAAGATGGAAAACACATCATTCTCCGCCTTTTTGAAACGACCGGCCAACCGCAGACGGTCCTCGCTACCATTCCGGCATTGGGCATAGAGCACGCGATCGAATTGGACGCATTCGAGCTGACAACGTTCGCTATCGACCGGACGACGGGAACAATGCGCGAAGTCGATCTGCTGGAGCGCAGCTACTGAAAAATCGCCCCGAAGAACGACCCGAGAGGTTGCAGGAATCGTAATTTTCTCCTCATTCTAATCTGGAATCCCGCCCGCATCAGGCCGAAGAGAATAGATGTGAGAAGTGCTCGCATCCGTTCCCTACTTCTGTTCCTGGCTGCAGCGCCGATCCTCGCCGGTTGCGGCAGGAAGATTACCGTACCCAATCCGGATGCTGTCGCTTCCCCGGGAATGGTCGAGGAAGGTATTGCCAGTTGGTATGGACACCCCTATCACGGTCGCCGCACAGCGAGCGGAGAAACCTATGACATGGAGAAGCTGACGGCTGCGCACCGGACACTGCCGTTCGGAACACAGGTGCGCGTCGAGAGCCTTGCCAATCACAAAAGTGTAGAGGTGCGCATCAACGATCGCGGCCCTTCTTCCATGGACCGGCTCATCGATTTATCCCGCGCCGCCGCACGCCGGCTGGACATGATTGGGCCAGGGACCGCCCGGGTCCGGCTTGCAGTCCTCACCGTACTCGAAAACGCCCGGGGTAATTATTACGCGGTGCAAGTCGGCGCCTTTCAGGATAAAAAGCGGGCCGAGCGGCTGCGGCATGACATGGAAAAGCAGTTCGGGTCTGCAAAACTCGTGGCGATGGCGGGCAAACCAATTCTGTGGCGAGTCCTTGTCGGCAGAATCTCCAACATGGAAGCGGCGGACGAACTCGCACGACGCATCCGGAAAGAAAGCCGCGACAAGGCGGGTACAGCCTTCATCGTTCGCCTCGACTGAGACGTGTAGGAAAATCTCCTCAGCAGAGGTTCATCTGTTTCAGCATCATAAGGACGCCGGCCGGCGAGCATTTCGTAAAGAACGCAGCCCAAAGACCAGATATCGGTGCGACAATCGACCTTTCTACCCGCAGCCTGCTCCGGGGACATGTAGACAGCAGTCCCAAGGATGGAGGCCGTCTTTGTGAGGTCTTCCCCCATGAGAGCTTCGCCAGGCCAAAGTCCATGATTTTGACCAAGCCCTTCTCCGTCAGCATGATATTGCCGGGCTTGACATCCCGATGGATGACGCCTCTCTCGTGAGCTTCCCTCAGGCCTTCGCCGACCTGCACAGCAAGATTCACAGCTTCGTCGATACCGAGCGGACCGCTTTCGATTCTTTGCTTTAAAGATTGACCTTCGACATAAACCATGGCGATGTAGGTCTCGCCGCCGGCTTCATTGATTTCATAGACACTGCAGATATTGGGATGATCCAGGGCCGCCGCGGCCTGGGCTTCCTGGACGAATCGGGCTGGGAGCTCAGGATCGCGCGTGAGCCCGGGGCGCAGGAATTTCAATGCCACGGTGCGCTTGAGTTTTATGTCCTCTGCTTTATAGACAACTCCCATTCCGCCCTGACCAACCTTTTCCAGAATCCGATAATGTCCGACCGTCTTGCCAATCACGGCAGTCTCCGTTCGTCGGGAAGAAAAGCTGTCAACGAGGCAATTTCAGCAGATGCGCTTCATTATATACCAAGGACCGGGATCGGACCCAATGCTGTCGACTCGAGCGCTAGTTTCTTCCATTGAAAACCCGGGGAAAGTCGGGTCGCGGTAAGGACGGCGGTTACCTGCCTCACGATGGCCCGCCCAAGACTCGAGGTCAGGATGGTTCGCACTTCCTTTCCTGTGATACTCTTTCATTCTCTGATTCATGCCGGCTTATCCCGGCGCACCGGCCGTCCCACACGATTCCATGTTTTTGTGCGCAGCTACTCCCAGAAATAATCAGGCAAACGTGTCGGGCGTCCCCATGTTTTGCAGCTCAAATCCATCGGTCGTCCCAGAAAGGCCGAAAAACAGGCGTCACAAAGCAGAGAATAGGGTAGCGTCCCATGTTTATTTCCCCGATCGGAATGGAGAATCGGGTGGAGACCAGAAAGAGAGCCGAAGGTGCCGGGCCTTCACCATAGGGTCGCGACGTGAGGATAATCGCGTAGCGCAGTATCTTTCGTGATGAGGCGTCCCCGATGATGGCGCACCATAGCCACAATCATCTGATCCGCTGGATCACCATGGAAGGGCTTGGGTAGCTCACAGCTCTCTATGAGTATTTCCTGCGTCAACTCCGCTACCAACAATCCCGGCTTGGCCAGAGCTGCGTTGAGCCAATCCCGAACAGGGCGATCCAAAACAAGCCGGTTTTTTTCGACCTTCTTAGCGACCTCCCAGATCGATATTGCCGAAATCCAAACTCCCGGCCCCTGCGCGTTTGTTACGATCAGAGTCCTGGCTGAGGAAGACAATCTCTTGTCCTCAGTAACCCACCAAATCCAGGTGTGAGTGTCAAGGAAGGTCTGCATCCCACTTCTCCCCGGTTCCGAAGGGATCTCCGACTTCCCTGAGAATGCTGCCGGCAAGGCTCTTTGAGGGTGCAGCCTCTCCATAGGGCACTACTCGAACCACTGGCCTTCCCCTTTTGGTCACTACCACGGGCGTCTTGGTTTTGGCCACCGAATCCATGATCTTCAGGCACTGGTCTTTGAACTTTCCGGCTTGAATGGTTTTCATCGCATCAATATAGCCATGACTACATGGCCATGTCAATCGCCCTGTAACCTGATTTGCAAATAAGCAACTGCGACGGATTACATGAAGTGCGTGAAAAGGGGCATGTCTTCTAAGAAACGTGCTGTCCGATAATAGGAGATAATAGAGGAAAATAGGGGGACGCTTCCCAATCATCGTTTGGAACTTGAGTTGGTTGTGGTCAAGATGCCCCCATGCCGCGAATGGAGAGGGTGGTTATGCCTGGAACTCCACACCATCTGACACAAAGCGCAATTGCCGTGAAGGGATCTTCTTCGCGGATGGCGATCGCCGGAGATATCTGCAGCTTCTGTTGGAGTATTCTGCGAAGCACGGGCTGAAGACCCAGGCTCATGCCCATGATTCGGCTGAGCACGAGTGCGGCACGGCCGGCTGGAAGCAAGAAGTGTATTGCCACCCTGAAATCCCGCCTGAGCACACGGCTGCAGCCCGGCCCTATCGGTCGTCAAAGAAAGGCCAAAAAGCACGCCTTCATGCGCGTGGCGCGCAGCCGGGCGCATGAAAACCAACGGTCGTTTTAAGGCAGCCACGAATGACACGAACGGTCGCGAACTTTCGAGCCAGTAAAGGTTCGTGTCATTCGTGGCTGCTTTTGCAGTTTTGAGGCGAGTTATATTCGGAAAAAAGAATAGGGTGCCGTCCCCATTTACCTTATAGACAACTCCCATTCCGCCCTGACCAACCTTTTCCAGAATCCGATAATGTCCGACCTTCTTGCCGATCACGGCAGTCTCCGTTCGCCGGGAAGAAAAGCTGTCAACAAGGCAATTTCAGCAGGTGCGCTTCATTATATACCAAGAACCGGGATCGGACCCAATGCCGTCGGCTTAAGAGGACTGTTCTGCAGCACCTTATTGCGTCCCTGGCCCTTGCGGTGATAGACTTCATGCACTGGACAGCCGCGACTTATGCCTACACCGGTGACGGCAAGTCCGCCCTGCGCGAGCTATCGAACATCGTTGCGGCTGCCGAGGCGCAGAATCTCCCCGGCCAGGTCAGAACGGCGCACGAGCGGATGGCCGTGGTCGAAGCGTATCTGGGTGATCGAGGTGCGGTCGGTGCTCACCTGGCGGCGGCCGCCGCCGGGAATCCTCCCGCGGCGTACCATGCGCTCAGAGCAATCGCATGTGCGCGGATCGGGGACCTCGATCAGGCACGCAAGGCAACCGCGCAGGTGACGGCAATGGTCGCCGCGACGAACACGTTCCCGCACACCCTCAACGCGCTCATCGCACTCCAGGCGAAGGACCTGACGACCGCCGAAAAGGAGCTCGCCCAGGCGCCGCCAAACGATCTGTTCACGATGGCGGTCCGGGCTGACCTGCTGATGCGGAAGGGTCAGAAGACGGAAGGTGCCGCACTCCGGCAAGAAGTCATCACTAGTACTGTGAAAATAAATGGCAGTCCACAGGTAGACTTTATCAAGCTCGCCGCCAAGATGCACGCGGACAAGGTCTGATCCCGATCAACCACGAGAGGGAAATCCGGGGATGTCTCACACGATTCCATGTTATTGTGCGCAGCTACTCCCAGAATTAATCAGGCGACCGTGTCGGACGTCCCCGTGTTTCCACATGGATGTGTAAACCTCTGGACTTGCGCTACATCCAGCCCATCAACTGGACCCAGCATATCAGCGGGCCGTTATCGCAGGGGCGGTTTTTTCCTGCGCGCCGGACGATAAACATCTTTGGGATGCCATACGGTACGTAGAACCAAACCCGCTGAGGGCTCGGATCCTCCGCAACGCCGCACATTATGCCTGGAGCAGCGCCGCCGCTCACTGCGGGCTGCGCAGCGATCCCGTGCTGTAGCCCTTCCCTTCCCGGCGCCACTGCCCTTTGGGACAGCAGATCAGTCGAGGTGGCTGGCCGAAAAAGACGATGAGGAGATGCCGGCTACGATTCGGCTGCGCACGCCTACGGGACGGCCGCCTGGGCCAGCGGCGGCAGCCCAGACCCATCAGTCATCCAAGAAAGGTCAAAAAGCAGGCATCACAAAGCAAATAATAGGGTAGCGTTCTATTTCTTGAGTAAATAGAGTGAGAAAGTATGGGTAGATCGGGAAAGATGGCGGGGCCGACGAGATTCGAACTCGCGACCTCCGGCGTGACAGGCCGGCGTTCTAACCAACTGAACTACGACCCCGCTGGGTCAAAGGGGCTGCATCATAGCGTATTGCGTTCAGCGACGCAAGCTGTATCAGGACATTTATTTTACAGGAAGGCGTGATCCAACGTCACGCCCTTTGTTTTTTATTCCCGACCCCTGGGCTCTCAACTCGAGCGCCAGCCACTCGTCACGTTCCCGCAGGCCTCTCACAACCCAACCCGTCGCTGCCAGAGCCTCGCAGATTTCCTGATAATCGTCGCGCTGCAACCCGGATACCAGCACTACTCCTCCGGGCTGCAGGAAGGAATGGAACGAATGGAAATATTTGAGGAGCGTTTTGCGGTCGAGATTGGCGAGCAGCCAATCAGACTTCTGCGCAACAAGATCTTCGAGGGCGGCGACCTGCAGCTCCAGTTCAGGGCCAAAGCCATTCACGACTGCATATTCTCGCGCGCACTCGATCGCTTCCGGATCATTGTCGATCCCAAGCGCCCAAGTGGCGCCCAAGCGCAGAGCTACCATGGCCAGGATGCCACTTCCCGTCCCGACATCGAGCACCTTCTCGCAGCCATGGATGCAATCTTCCAGCCACTCCACGATCAGTTGCGTCGTAGCGTGATAGCCGGTGCCGAAGGCGCGTTTAGGATCAATGACCAGTTCAATTCTACCCGCCGGCACGGCAATAGAATTCCAGCTCTGGCGGACGTAAATGCGACGCCCGAGTTGAATTGGCTGCAACGAAGCTGCCCAGCGTGCGTTCCAGTCCTGATCTGGCAGTGCCCAGGTCGTCAGCGTGTCTGCCGCCTGGTGGTCGCCGAGTCGCCGGAGCACCCGCTGCAACGCGCCCAGGGTCTCCTCACCCCAGTTCTCTTTGGCCCAATACAAAGAGAACGCGCCGTCTTGTTCCGAGGCACCCAGACAGCCTGACTCATCGAGGAGCCCGAGCAGCTCACCCGCATCGACCGCCGTCAGGACTCGAACTTCAATGTGTTCTTTCGCCATATCCGGGTACGCTACTTTCCCGCCTCGTGATTTTTCTTCCATGCCGCCAGATAACGGCTAGCCTGGGGCACGCCGCCATTCCAGCGCGGTTCCTGCTCGCTCTGAGCCAGGATCAGGAGCGCGGTCGCGATCAGCCTGTCGGTAAGCGCCATGTTTTCATAGTTGATTTTCTGCCAGGTGTCGCCGGCACCGTGATAATCCGCAAACATAAATGCCACGCACAGCGTGTGAGCCGGGATTCCGAGATTTGCCAGCACAGCATTGTCGCTGGCCGAGAAAAAGGCATCGGAATTTTTCTCGTGCTTATAGACAGTCACACCCGTGAGCTCGCCCGCGCGGCGGAACACCTCGCCCAGATCCGAATAATCAAAGCCGGTAAGGCTTGCTCTCTTGCTTTGATCCCCTTCCGAGCTGTCGGTCCTGCCCACCTGCTCGAGGTTGATGTCGGCGATGGTCTTGTCGATCGGGAAGATCGGGTGCAGCGCATAATAACTTGCACCTAGTCCGCCGACTTCCTCTCCATAAAAAGTCATAAAGACCAGCGAACTCCGCGGCCGTTCCTTCATAGACGCCAGCGCGGCTGCGATCTCTATGACCGAAACGGTACCGCTGCCATTGTCGTTGGCCGCATTCCAGCCCCCCTCAGATCCTGGACGACGCCCCACGCCGTCATAGTGGGCGGTAAGCAGGATGTAGCGGTCGGCGAGCTGGGGATCGGACCCAGGCAAAAGGCCGATCACATTGCGCAGAACAACTTTCTTCTCGCCCGGCTTGGGAGTCAGTTCAGTCTTGCCCGCACTCTGAAAATAGCCATCGTCGCCAACCGGCTTGAGCCCGGCCCTTCTGAATTGGGCGGCGATGTACTCGGCAGCAAAACCTTCCCCAGCCGACCCGTCCTTTCGACCCTCGAGAAGGTCCGATGCAATAAAGGAGAGATGCCCGCGCAGCGAGTCGGCGGAAATCGTCGCCAGCGCCTGTTGTTGCACGGCCGTGACGGCGTAATTCCATTTTGCCTCTCTCGAAGCTGTCCCTTGAGCGACAACCTCGACACATAGAAGTGCTGCAGCCAGTAACAGGCGGATCGCCGAAGAGGGTCGCCTTAGAAATATCATCGCATCTCTCCATCAGATGATTTGTCACCAGTGACTGTGTTAATTTGACACAACCGTAGGAAATAGGACAGTGGCGAGTGCCAACCGCAATCTGAATGGGCACCTCTTTTACCTCTGCGATTCAGACAGTGGGCATGGAAAGTAGAAATGGATCATCTTTTCACCGCGAAGACCTCAAAGACCGCAAAGCTGACCTCCCAGGCCCGCCCGGGGGCTGCCTTCGGCCGCCATTCTCAGCCGTGAGCGGCGGAAAAGCCGCGCCGACTCTTGCTCTTCAGCTTCCACTCATCGGCTTTTCCGCCGCTCACGGCCGAGAATAGCGCAACGCGAAGCGTTGGCCCCCGGGCGTGAAGAATCGAATTCGCCTCTTTGCGGTCCTTGAGGTTTTCGCGGTGCGATCTTCTCCACTGTCTGAATTGCAGAGCTTTTACCTTGTGTGGCTTGCCTCCAATAGCGGCGCTGTTCTAACATGGTGGCCTGGAAACAACTATGCCCTATTGGTTTGATGGCAACAATTTGATCGGGCAATCCGCGGCGGTTGCACGACAGGATCCGAAAACGCGGAGGTCTTTCCTGGGGCTCGTGAGCAACTACGCGACAGCGGGCGGCGGACGTTTTACCGTCTTCTTCGATGGGGACGACCCAGGCTCCAGCATTCCCCCTCGAGGCGTGCGAGTTCGCTACAGCGCTCCCTTTTCCACTGATGATGCCATCCTCCGCCAGGCCGAGGGTGCGCGATCGCCGTCAGAAATCATCGTGGTAACCAACGATCATGGACTGGCAGCGCGCTGCCGCCATGCCGGCGCCAAAACGATGGATTGGCGTCAGTTCACGGGGAAAATGGCCGCCCGATCCCACGCACGCCTTGAATCCGCACCAAAAGACGAAAAGGTCAATCTCGATGACTGGTCGCGTTATTTTGGCTTGGATCCCGACACCCTGAAATAAGACCTCACGAATTGCCGTTCGAGACGAGAAAGAGCCCGGTGCGGGCAAACAGATTCGGGAGGACTTTCACCTCGCCGGTCTCGGCAATGCAGGCTGCCTTTTCCATGCGGATCCCTCTCGTGCGACAATAGTCATGAAAATCCAAAATACTCAAAAAGTGCAGATTGGGTGAGTCGTGCCATTCATAGGGGAGCGCAGGCGTGACCGGGGCCTTTCCAAGAAAGAACATCTGAAACCGGGCACCGTAATGGGCGAAGTTCGGGAATCCGACAATCACCATTTTCCCGACCCGCAGCGATTCCTGCATTACCGTGTCGAGTTTCCTGACCTGCTGCAGGCTCTGGTTGAGGATGACATAGTCGAACGACTTGTCGCCATAATCCGTCAGGCCGTTATCGATGTCTTCGTGAAAGACGCTCAGCCCCCGGGCAACGCACTGGTAGATGGCTTGTTCATTGATCTCGATTCCCTGGGCCCTGATCCCCTTCTCGCGCACGAGCAGATCGAGCAGTTCGCCATCCCCGCAGCCCAGATCCAAAACGAAGGCTCCCGGCCGGATCCAGTCGAGGATGATGCGGTGATCCATGCGCAGAGCGCTTCGTTTCATGCCGCCTCACTCGGCACCCGCGCCGGCGCGCGCGTGACCTTCCGGAGGAAATGTTTGATCAGATGAGATTCCTCTTCGACCTCCAACAGAAAAGCATCATGCCCGTAGCTGGAGTCAATTTCGCAATAGGTCGTGTCCACACCAGCCTGCTTGCATGCGCGCACCATCTCGCGAGACTGCGGGATCGGATAAAGCCAATCCGACTTGAACGCCACCAGCAGAACCTTGGCCTTCAAGCCGGCGAACACCCGCTGAAGCTCCTGCCCTCGCGCGGCGTCGTAGGAGTCCATGGCATTGGTGATGTAGAGATAGGAATTGGCATCGAATCGTTTCACAAAGTGCCGGCTCTTATGGTGAAGGTAATCTTCCACCACGAAGCCGGAGCTGAACATGTGCGCCCGCGGATTGTCCCCGATACGCCGGCCGAACTTCTCGGCCATGGAGCTGTCGCTCATGTAGGTGATATGGCCGATCATGCGCGCCACCGCAAGCCCCTTCGCCGGCGGATGTCCATCATAGCGCCCTTCTTTCCACATCGGATCGGCCATGATCGCCTGCCGGCCGACCTCGTTGAAGGCAATCTGCTGCGGCGAGTGCTTGGCTGCCGCCGCCAGGATGATTGCGCTGCTCAACCGATCCGGATGAGCAGTCATCCACTCCAGCGCCTGCATGCCTCCCATGGAGCCGCCGGCCACGGCCAACAGCTTCTCGATCCCCAGATGATCGATCAGCCGGCGCTGCACCTGCACCATGTCGGAGATGCTGATGAGCGGGAAATCCAGATCGAAACGTTTGCCTGTCTTGGGGTTGATGGAGGAAGGCCCGGTTGTCCCCTTGCAGCCACCAAGCACATTCGAACAGATCACAAAGTACCGCTCCGTGTCGAAGGCCTTCCCAGGTCCGATCATTTCATCCCACCAGCCTGGCCGGGTATCGCCCTCGTGAAAACCTGCGGCATGCGCATCTCCGGTCAGAGCATGGAGAATCAGAATGGCGTTGGACCGCTGCTCGTTGAGCTTTCCATACGTCTCGTAGGTAACCGTGACCGGTCCCAATTCCTGCCCGCTTTCCAGGATGAGAGGATCCGGCGGTTGTGCAAATCGATAATGCTGGGTTTTTACTATCTCCACTGACACGGCTTCACCTCACAAAAACAGGCAATCTTGAACACCAATCCGAACGCCAGAGACACGAGGGATCTTTGCTCCCCTCTTTGCCGCAGTAAAAGATCATGATCACCCCGCAGCTTTACTCAGGGCCTGGTCAAGATCTTCCTTGATGTCGTCAATATCTTCCAAACCCACGGAGAGGCGGATGAAATCTTCGGTCACACCGGTCGCTTCCTGCTCGGCCCGGCTCAATTGCTGATGGGTGGTCGAGGCAGGATGAATGACGAGGCTCTTGGCGTCGCCTATGTTTGCCAGATGCGATAGAAGCTTCACGGAGTCGATGAACCTTTTTCCGGCCTCCAATCCGCCCTTGATCCCGAATCCTACCAGGCCGCCGAACCGTCCCTTGAGGTAATTAGCTGCCATGGCATGGCTCGGATGGTCTTCCAACCCAGGGTAATTCACCCAGTTCACCCTTGGATGCCCCTTCAGGTAACGCGCCGCTTGCAGCGCATTCTCCGAGTGCTTCGCCATGCGCAGCGGGAGCGTCTCCAATCCCTGCAGGAACAGAAAGGCATTGAATGGGCTGAGGCAGGCGCCAAGATCCCGGAGGAGTTGCAGCCTGGCTTTCAGGATGAATGCCACATTACCCACACCCGGGACATCGCGAAAGGCTTCCCAGTATTTGAGTCCGTGATAGCTCGGGTCAGGTTCGGTAAATTCCGGGAATCTTCCATTGCCCCAGTCGAACCTTCCGGAGTCGACAATCACTCCCCCAATCGACGTCCCATGCCCGCCAACATACTTGGTGGCAGAGAGCACCGTGATATCCGCGCCCCACTCGATGGGTTTGACCAAACCGACGCCTACGGTATTGTCGACCACGAAGGGAATGCCTGCGTTTCGGGCAATCTTGCTGATGGCCTCAAAATCAGGGACATCAAGCTTCGGGTTCCCGATGGTTTCGGCATAAATCGCCCGGGTTCTGGAGGTGATGGCCCTCTGAAACTCTGCAGGCTTGGAGGAATCGACAAATTTCGCATGCCTGCCGAGCTTGGGAAATGTGTAATGTAAAAGTTGATATGTTCCACCGTAAAGGTTATTAGCTGCAACAATTTCATCACCTAGACCCGTGAGGGTCAAGAGAGCATAGGTTTCCGCTGCCTGGCCCGAAGCTACTGCCAGCGCTCCTGTACCACCCTCGATCGCGGCGATCCTCTTCTCAAAGACATCGGTGGTGGGATTCATGATTCGGGTATAGATGTTGCCGGGCTCTTTGAGGGCGAAGAGATTGGCCGCGTGGTCGCTGTCTCGAAAAACATACGAGGAGGTTTGGTAGATCGGCACGGCTCTGGCGCCGGTGGCTGGATCGGGGATTTCCTGGCCTGCGTGCAATGCTAAAGTGCTGAGTTGCCTGCTTGACATTTTCCTGTCCTTGTTCTTAAGTCCATTCCGCATTGGTCCCATAAAACAAAAAACCCACATACCAGCGGCCCTCTCTGGCAGTGGGTTGCGGCGGCTCAGAACCTGTGCTGAAAAGCTACATGAGCGTGCCTCCCAAACCAGAGGGGCCACGCATGGGCATGGCCATGTTGCTCATAAATTCCATATTTTTGCCGGTTCTGTCCGTCTTCATTTTTGGACTAAACACCCCATGTTGATACTTTACCGGTGACGCGTTGTCAAGGGCCGGGGCCCACATTCTGCGATTCAGACAGTGGAAAAAACTTTGCCACGAATGGCACGAAAGGAGAGAGGGGCCACCATGGGAGTGCCATTTTGCCTCCTCCACACGGGCGCAGCGCGAAGCGTTGCGCCCGTGTGGAGGAGGCAAAATCGCGGGTTATCGGCCCGCTCTGCGATAAGGTCTCTCATGCTTATCCGGTTGTTTCAGCTGACCACAAGTAATAGTGATAGGCGCATGGCTCGCGTGCCCTTCCCAATCAGTCTGCGCCAGTTCCAGCTCCAGTTTGCCACCGTAGGAGGCATGCCAGAGCCCCGGGACCCT
>JBGQNR010000069.1:0-25088 GCA_041501225.1 Acidobacteriota bacterium | reverse complement strand
GTTCTTCGTGGCTGCTTTTGCTTTAATAGCATTGGAGTTAGGCTGGATCGATTTCTTTTACCACGTCGACGGTGGAGGCGCTGCCGGTCACTGAATTTAGGAACTCGACAGATCGAGCGCGGAGCCGAGGCAAATAATCAGAAAGACGATTGTGGCGAAAGCCGCCCCGGAAGCCCAGTTGCCGAGATAATTTCCTACTCCATACAGAAGCAGGACGGCAGCCAGAATCACGCGCGCGCAGATCCGGGGTGTTTTTTCCCTGACGGCTTCCGCAGGAGCGCGCCATAAGAGCGCGATGTCATACAATGCAAAGGTGGTGCCGGCATATGCGAGTGTCAATACCAGTACTTCGGCGATGTGGCGCGACAAATTCTGCCAACGCGTTGCGGGACCCAAAAACCCGCCGGCCAGGCCCATTGCCGTCGATGCCATGCAGAGCATGATTCCGCACAGGAATGCGACCAACCAGGCGCGCTGTGCGATGCCGCGCGCGTTTCTCTTTGCAGGATGCCGCAAGATTCTGCTGAAGAAGATGACCGCCGTGATCCCGACCAAAAGGACGATCCACCCGGCTACAGCCGCGAATCGCTGAACCAGATTTTCAAAAGGGGTCGCAGGGGCCAGAAGGCCGACGAAGCTCATGGCGACCAGGGTCATTTGGAAGGTAAATCCGAAAAGAAAAGCCAGGATCCGATTTCGAAGGGCCATATTCGTATCCTCAGTGGGACTGACAGGCCAAGCGCCCCGTAAATCATCATTCGGTAAAACTTGAAACCGATCATACAGAAAATTGCCCGGGATTGCTTCAGCAAAGTTGGGCGCGCCTGGGCGCGCATGGATAAATGCGTGCGCCTGCCCCGGAAATTGACTTATGATGCTGGAATCGAATCCATGAGTCTCACCTAGCGTAGAGGGTTTTACTAATTCCTGCCTTGCTCATACAGGAGGGTGGCAATGAAATCTTGCCCAAAAATGATCACGATGGTCCTGACTTTCCTGGCGGTCATCTCCGTTTTTTCAATCGGCATCACGCAAGAACGCAACACCGCTTCTCCTGCGGATCTTGTCATCCGTAATGCCAAGGTTGTCACGATCGACAAAGCCAACCCCAGTGCCGAGGCGATCGCAATGAAGGGAGATAAAATCATTGCGGTTACCACGAATCGGGGGATCACCCAGTATATCCAGGAAGGGAAAACTGCGGTCATTGATGCCAAGGGCCGCCTAGTGATTCCAGGTTTCAATGACGCTCATGCCCACTTCGGCCCTCTGAATCCGGACTATATCGATCTGCGTTACATCACCGATCCCAAGATCATGACTGAACGCGTGGCTGAGAAAGTGCGGACGGCACAGCCGGGAGAGATGATCCGGGGCGGAAACTGGGAACATGAGATGTTTTACAACCGGCAGTGGCCGACCAAGGAGCTGCTGGACAAGGTTGCTCCCAACAATCCGGTAGCCCTGAACCGAGCGGATGGCCACTCGATTCTGGTCAACAGCTATGTGATCAAGAACTCCGGCATCACCAACGAGACGCCCGATCCACCCGGCGGTGAGATTCAGCGCAATCCGGTGACCCATGAGGCTACCGGCATTTTCAAAGAATCGGCGCAGCGGCTTTTGAAATATGGGGCCGTATCCGTAAAGAGGTCGCCCGAAGAGGAGCAGGCGCGGACGATGCAAGGGATGCAGGCAGCTCTCGACATGGCGGCGCGGCTCGGTGTGACCTCGATCCAGCTGCCGCCCGGCGGCAATTTCGAGATCTACCAGAAGTTTCTGGATGACGGGAAACTCACAGCGCGCGTCTATATCGGCGGCCAGCTCACGGACAACGCCCAACAGCTCGCGCGCTTCGAAGAATTGCGCAAGAAATATCCCGCCGGGGGTGACTGGATCCGTTTTGGCTATTTGAAGGGTTTCATGGATGGGACACTCGGCTCAGGAACCGCATTCCTTTTCCAGCCTTTTGCCGATGAGCCGGACAAGACCGGCCTGCCGCAAATGTCCTATGAAGAGCTCGAGCGCAGAGTCGTCGCGGCGGATGCCAAAGGCTTCCAGATCGGCATCCATGCGATCAGGGACAAGGCGAACAACTGGATTCTAAATGCCTACCAGAAGGCGCAGCAGGTCAACGGCAAGAGAGATAGCCGCCACCGGAGTGAACACGCGCAGATCCTGACCGCGCAGGACATCCCGCGGTTTGGTCAGCTGGGCGTGATCGCTTCCATGCAGCCCACGCATTGCATCACCGACAAACGATTCGCGGAAAAGCGCCTCGGCCTGGAACGATGCAGGATCGGCGCTTACGTGTGGCGCAAGTTGCTCGATACCGGCGCGCATGTTCCTTTCGGAACGGATTACTCCGTCGAACCGCTCGACCCCCTGGAGGGTCTCTACGCTGCAGTCACCCGCAAGGATCGCAAAGGCGAGCCGGGTCCCGGCTGGTTCTCGGATCAGATCCTCTCGATGAAGAAGGCGATCGAGCTCTACACGCTGGAGTCGGCTTACGCCGAATTCATGGAAGGCCGCAAGGGGATGCTCAAAGCCGGCTACCTCGCCGACGTCGTGATTTTTGAAAAAGACCTCATGACCATGCCCAAGGAAGAGATCATGAACAACAGGGTCGATGTCACGATCGTCGGAGGCAAGATCGTCTACAAACGGGCCGGCGCTCAGTGATCGGAATCTGCTCACGCAGGTCAAAAGCATCCGACAGGAGCACAAAAGTCCTGTCAAATCAGTCATTTGTACTACTTACCCTCAAATCCTCTGCAGGAAGGCAAGGATTTTTTGCCACGCGACGCAGAACAGAGAGGCGCAAAGCGCCGGCAGGGAATAGCCCCGCACGTAAGGGCGGGGGGTAGTGAGAGAAAGGAAATCGAGGTCCGAGGGACCGGCACAGATGTCTTGTGCCACACCTTCGGCGCTCATTCCGGTTCGCCTGATAAACCCCGGCCTCACGGCCGGGGCTATTGTCTGCCGCCTCTTCGAGGCTCCTTTTCTCCGCGCATCTGCGGTGAGCTTATTGGTTGCGGCTTTGCCGCGCCGTGTCCTTCGTGGCTGCTTTGACGCATCTTTTGACTCCGAAAAGCTCAGAAATGGAAGAAAAAATGGAACGAATCAGGGGCTGAACGTGAATTAGTAGACGTAGCGAGGAAGTGGCGGCCAGGGAATGCAGCAGATGGCATGGGAAAACGTGGATGACAACCAGTTGTTACAAATGGCCGCAGCCGGGGAAGAGGCTGCATTTGTAACCCTTTACCGCCGCTGGCAGGGAAACCTGTACCGCTATTCCCTGCGGCTCTGCGGCTCGGCGCCCATCGCGGAGGATGTCACCCAGGAAGTCTTTCTTGCGCTCATGGATGGTGGCTCGGGCTTCGATCCCACGCTGGGATCCTTCTCGTCCTACGCCTATGGCATCGCACGCAATCATGTCCTGCGGCGGATGACCCGGGAACGCTTTTTTGCGCCGATGGTCGACGAGGCGGAGGAGGAGCAGCAGGGTATCCATGAAACATGGGGAAGCCAGTCCGATCCTCTCGGCAATCTGACCCGGCAGGAGAAGATCGACGCGCTCCATCGGGCCGTGGCGACCCTCCCGTTGCGTTATCGGGAAGTTGTCGTCCTGTGCGAGCTTCAGGAACTGAGTTACGCGGATGCGGCGCAGGTAATCGGATGTCCCGAAGGGACCATTCGTTCACGGCTGCACCGGGCACGAATGCTCCTGTTGGAAAAGCTTCAGGAGAAAACGAGCGAAGCTGCACGCGCACCCAGGATAGAACCGGCGAGGTGCTTATTATGAACTGCCAGCTTTTTGAAGAATTGATTGTGGATCTGGTTCGCGAGAATGGCCTGGAAGATTCCGTCCGTTCTCAGGCTCTGGCGCACGCTGAATTTTGTGCGCGCTGTTCGGCACGCCTGGAGAGTCAGCGGGCATTGAGCACGGCCTTCAAGCTTGCCAGCGCCGAGGGCGGTGAAGCCCCCGCACACGTGGAGACGGCACTCCTCTCGGCTTATCGCGCGCGCCAGGCAAAAACGCCGTGGGAAGTTTCTTCAAGTCGCACTGCAAGGCTTATCCCTTACGGCTACTGGGGAATTGCCGCCGCGCTGCTCGTCGCTCTTTTGGGAGTGGCGACTTTCCGATTGCTTCCAATCCCGCATCCCATCCAAGTCGCAGGGCCGGCGCCGAGCGTTGCAGCGCCAGCCACATCTCAGCCCGCCCGACTCGAGTCGACACCCGCGCGCGCGGTGCCGAAAGACGAGCCGGCGCCGGTTGCGGCCCGGCTGGAACCGGCGGGGAAAAAGACCGCGCCACGGCAACCGGCAGCCAAGGCGCAGCCCGCGGATGGAGAGATTGCCACTGATTTCTTCCCGCTCGCTTCGGGAACTGAGATCGCCTCGATGGAAAGCGGTCAAGTCGTGCGCGTGCTGTTGCCCAGAAATGCTATGGCTTCCTATGGGCTCCCCGTCAACCAGGAGCGTGTAGATGAGCCGGTTACCGCCCAGGTCTTGATCGGCCAGGATGGGGTGGCGCGCGCCATCCGGTTCCTGAGCGGGCAGAATACGAATTATGTTCAGACCGGGATGCGCTCGAAACGCTGAGACCGATCTGAGGTCATGAATGTCAGTTTTGTCAAGGAGAACGAAAATGGACAATCAGAAATATCGGATATACGCATTCGGCCTGATGATACTTCTTGCCGTGGGCACAACTGCCTGGGCACAGACAAGTTCGCAGACCCAGCAGACTATTAAAACGGAAGTGAAGGCAGTGGAGCATAACGGGGTGATCACAGTCACTGCCGCGGGTGATCCGCAGTCCAAAGTTTCTACCGTCACTTTCGTGGCATCGGAAATGGGGTTCGAATCCAAGGTGATCAAAGGGGTGCCCTTCTCCGCAGACATCGTGACCGAGTTCACGCAAGTTCTGGGGAATGGCCAGCGCCTCTATCGGAACAACACGGCGTCCCTGTATCGGGATAGCGAGGGACGCACCCGCCGCGAGCAGACAATCGAGGCCATCGGCCCCTATGCCGCCGCCGGCCCTGTGCATAAGACTATCCTGATCAATGATCCGGTTGCCGGAGAAAGCTACGTGCTCAATCCAGATGAGCACATCGCCACCAAGACGACGATCAATGCGGGTTGGGTGTCGTCGAATGGCGCGGTGTCAGCGTATTTCGTTAGGCCCGGAGACCCCGTGCCGATCCATGTATCCCCGGAGAAGGTAGTGATTGATGGAATAAAAGCGAGCGGGGGGGGCGTTGTCATGGGAGGCACGGTAACTAAAGTCGCTTCCCCGACCAATTCCCGGACAGAGCCGCTAGGAACACAAGTTATCGAAGGAGTGGCGGCGGAGGGCGCGCGGACGATCGAAACCATACCTGCGGGCACGATCGGCAACGACACCCCGATCGAGATTGTTTCGGAACGCTGGTATTCAGACGAACTGGGCATGGTTGTCAAGACCGTCCACAACGATCCCATGTCCGGGCAGAATGTCTACCAGCTCAAGAACATCAGGCGCGGCGAGCCTTCTCCAGACCTGTTCCAGGTTCCGCCCGACTACACGATCAAGGATGCGACCATCAAGATACAGACCATCAGGAAATAGAGAAATCAGTAGCTCCCGCCCTCCATAGGCACTCGAGCCCTTGCGTCTTCGAATCTTCCACCACAAAGACTCGAAGACGCAAGGACTCCAGATACAATCCACCGCATTCTGTATCCCCAGACACCGCCGAGCCCACGACTGACGAGGCGCGCTCAGCAACCGCAGATGAACGCAGATGCCCGCAGATCCAATGAGCCGGTTGGCCGGACGAGGCCTTGCTGCGACCCTCTCCGGCGCCAACGCTTTGCGTTGCACGTTCATGGTTCGCAGCAAGGCCTCGTCCGATATCTGCGGTTATCTGCGGTTCAATCTCTCTGTGTTCTCCGCGACCTCTGCGATGAGATTTTTGGGCTGCGGCTTTGCTTCTTACTGTTCTTTGTGGCTGCTTTTGCCTTTTCGAACCAGTAGGCATTCGGCCGCAACTGCGATAGACTCCCTGAGATGAAAACCAACCTGATAATCGATCAGGCTCGCTTCTTCGATGGCATCTCTCACGGCAGCAAAGAAGCGCTGGCGCAACTGTGCCTGCTCTGGGAAAGGCAGAAAAAGGCGATCCTCTTCCATGAAGGCGATCCGGGCGAGGCGATGTTCCTGCTCGCCCGCGGCCGCGTCGGGCTGCACAAATTGGCTCCCGACGGCCGCGAGGTGGTCATCAAGGTGATCAAGCCCGGCGAAGTGTTCGCGGAGGTGATTCTCTTCGAGGAAAAAGTCTATCCGGTCACTGCCGTGGCGCTCACGGATGTGCTGGTTCTCAAGCTTCCGCGCCGTGACCTTCTCGGGCTGCTGAAGCAGGAGGATTTCCGCAACGATTTTATCGCCATGCTGCTGCGCAAACAGCGTTACCTGGCGGAGAAGATCCGGCAGCTGACCAGCCAGGATGTCGAGGAACGGTTGCGCGCATTCCTGCGTGAACAGTACGGAGAGCGAGAAAAAATCACGGCGGAAATCAATAAGAAGCAACTTGCGTCGGCGATCGGCGCCACACCTGAAACCCTGTCGCGCCTGCTTCTTCAGCTTAGACGCCGTAAGTGCCTGGTCTGGGAGGAAGGCGTTATTGCCACCACCCCTGCCTTCTGGCGCGGGTGATGTTCTCTCCGAGATGCACCGCCCAGGGGAGCGGCGCACGCTGGCAGGATCATGAAATCTGCCCGGCCGGCAAATGGTTTCCGGAAACGCCGGCGGGGAAGACGGAGCCGGAGTCCCACTATTCAGGAGAGATTGTGCTCGATCCGGTAGACACGTCGACGGTCTACTTGTCCAGGCAGGTGAATGGCGTGTTCGAGATCGAGAAATGGACCACGCGGGATGCCGGCGAGACGTGGCTTTCCGAAGCACTTACCACAGGTTCAAGTCACAACAACGTTCGTCCCTTTGTAGTCCGAAATCATCCGGCAGACCAGCCCTACGTCCTGTGGATGAAAAACCTCAAATACATCCACTATACTGATTTTCAAGCAGTCATCAAAAGGCTGTCTCTCACGGCTCGGTAGTGCCCCCCATTAGGAGTGCGGCGATATCGCCGCACTCCAGAGCGCTGTTTTGCTGTTCAAACGCTGCAGGTTACTTCTTGATGGGATTGCCGCGCCCCATTCCGAGGCCCCTGCCCATGCCTCCCGGCCCACCGGCGAGAGACTCAACCAGCCGCACAAAGCCCCCACTCCCCATACGCTTTGCCAGCGCGCTGACTTGATCGGGGGTTAGAGACTGAACCACGGCGATGGCAAATGCTGCGTTCGCAAGCATTCTCGCGCTGGCCTGGCTGGTTTGGTTTGCGACAAGGATCGGGATCTGAGCCGATGCGACAGCAGTCTGGCCCGCGAGGATAGCGTCATCGTATTTGAGACGTGCCGCCTGGGCATCCGCGTTTGCGGTTACCGGCGGATTGGCCGCATGAAAGTTGGTAATTAACGTGCCGATCTTTGTTTCCTGGTCGGAGGAGAGCGCGACAGCACCGGCGTTCTCCAGAGCATTTTTCAGGGGCATGAGGAGATCCTGCGGCTGCATTTGTCCCCCGCGGCCCATGCGGCCCATGCGGCCCTGCGCCAGGGCAGTTCCGGCCAGCATCGCCACCATGCAGAGCGCGATCGCCATCAGATACCCCACGCGGAATCGATTGATGCGATTGTTCATTCCATTCTCCTTTCCAGCAGTGACAGACGTCTTATGAACTCACGGGAAGATACTCCGGAACTTTTCGGCAGCTACTTTGACCCTGTCAAGGGACGCCAATCACCCTTCCAATCAAGGTGTGTTCCATGAAAAAATATTCTCATATCTGGCTCCGGACTGATATTAAATCTGTGTAAATTCCTGTACGATTCGGAGGAAATGGCAAGTTTACTTTCAACCCTCAGTTTGAGTGGACCGGGGGAGGGAGCGCTTCGAGCACGGAGGATCCTTGCCGAGTTTAAGCCCCATTCATACGAGCCGATGGACGCACTTGGTGGAATGCACATTTCAGATGTCTTGTACATTGATACTGTGAGGATTAATCATGCAAATTTGTAACGTTCCCTTTTGTATAACCGATTGGTCCGGGATTGCACCGACGATCCACCCCGGGGAGACGGGAACCGCGCACTGGCGGACGCTCGAGGTCGGCAATATCCGCGTGCGCATGGTGGAGTACTCGTCCGGCTACCTGGCAGATCATTGGTGCGAACGCGGGCACGTCCTGCTTGTGCTCGAAGGCGAGCTGACGACGGAATTGAAAAACGGCGAATCCTACGTTCTGAAGCCGGGGAGCAGCTACCAGGTCGCGGACAAAGCCGCACCCCACCGCTCACGCACCGAACAAGGCGCAAAGATCTTCATTGTCGATTAGGGATTGCCATGGCGGGAAATTTCCTCGCAGTCCCCCATGCGCGTGGCGCGCACCCAGGCGCATGAAAATTAATGGTCTTTTTAAGGCAGCCACGAATGACACGAATTGGTGCGAAGCACCGCCCTTCCGGGCCAGCAAAAGTTCGTACTATTCGTGTCATTCGTGGCTGCTTTTGCAGTTTTGAGCCAAGTTGTTTTCGGAACAGGAAGATCAATCCTTGTCGTCGCCGTTGGGGCTGACGCCGGATGAAGGCTTGATGTCGATGCCGTAGCGTTTGATTTTGGAGATCAGGGAAACGCGCGAGATGCCGAGGATTTCTGCGGTCACGGTACGGTTGCCATCGGCGAGCTCGAGCATGCGCCGGATATGGTCGGCTTCCATATCGGCCAGAGTCTTGCGCTCGGAGGCCGGCACGATTGCCGACCTTGATGTGCTGACCGCGTTGAGAATGTAGCGGGGCAGGGATCGGCGGGTGAGGCTTCGGCCGTTCTCTACCACGACGGCCTCGGCGATGATGTTTTCGAGTTCCCTCACGTTGCCCGGATAATCGTACATCTCGAGGAGATCGATGACATCCTGTTCGATGAGCACGACGTTTTTGTTATTCAAACGATTGTGCTTCTCGAGAAAGCAGTTCGCGAGCAGCTCGACGTCGCCCTCCCGGTCGCGCAGCGGGGGCAGGTACACAGAGCAGATGTTGAGCCGGTAATACAAGTCCCGGCGGAAACGCCCCTTTTCAATCTCGTCGGCAAGGTCACGATTGGTGCTAGCAATGATGCGCACGTCGGACCCGCGCTTCTCGGTCGATCCGACCCGGAAATACTCTCCTTCCTGGAGCACGCGGAGGAGCTTCGACTGCACCGGCAGCTCGAGCTCGCCGATTTCATCCAGGAGGAGAGTTCCCCCATCGGCTTCCTCGAAAAAGCCGGCTTTGCTGCGCACCGCACCGGTGAATGCGCCCTTTTCGTGACCGAAGAACTCAGAAGAGAAAAGCTCGGAGGCAAATGCGCCCGCGTTTACGGCTATGAAGGGGCGATCGCGCCGCCGGCTGATCTGGTGGATGGCCCGCGCGATGAGCTCTTTGCCTGTGCCGCTTTCGCCCCAAATCAGAACATAGTTTTCGCTCTCGGCGATTTGGTCGACACGCTGCAGCACTCTCAGGAAACTCTTGTCCTGGGTGAGAATCGACCTGAACGCCTCCTTGTGGCGCAGGCCTTCGAGGCTGACCTGATCACGCAGCTTCGATATCTCGACCCGCAGTTGTGACCGCTCGAGCGCCCGGTCCAGGGTGATGAGGAGACGGCTTTCGTCAATCGGCTTGCATAGATAGTCGTAGGCGCCCGCCTTCATGGACTCCACTGCGAGCGGGACATCTTCCACCCCCGTTACGACAATTACTTCGATCTCGGGATGTTTCTCCTTCACATATTTCAGCACATCGCGGCCGTGGACCACCGGCATATCCATGTCGAGCAAAATGGCGTCGAACCCGCCGGAGTCGATGACCTCAAATGCCTGCGTGCTGTCGCTCAAAACCCTGGTTTCGTAGCGCTGCGTCTGGGCAAGCAGGATCATGAAGTAATTCAAAACGGCGACATCGTCGTCAATCACCAACACCCGGTTCATCCTTCACTCCTTACCACAGGGAGGTGGTACTGGAGGGTTGTGCCTTCTCCCAATCGGGTCTCCACTTCGATCCATCCCTGGTGGTCCTTGATTATGCCATAAGCCACGGAAAGCCCCAGTCCCATGCCCCCGGTTCTTTTTTTGGTGGTGAAGAAGGGATCGAAAAGCCGTCGCTTGACCTCTTCGGTCATGCCCGGCCCGTTATCCGATATGGAGATGCTGATGCTCGCCCCCCCAGGGTCCGTGGAAGTTTGTACCTTGATCACGCCATCCGCCCGGTCCCCAATAGCCTCGGCGGCATTGATGAGATTCGCTACCATCACTTGTTCGACCTTGTTGGTATTGCCCGTGATCTTGGGGAGGTCCGGATCGAGCTCGGGAATTACATTGTGGCGTTTGATCTTGTTGTGCACTAGGCGGAGGCTCGACCGAACGGCCTCATTAATATCCACGGTTTCGTCGAAACGGCCCTCTTCCGCCCGCGCGAATTTCTTCAGGTCTCTGACGATGTCGGCGATCCGGACCGTTCCGTTGGACATGTCATTGAGCAGAGTCTTGATGTGTTCTCGAAAGAAGGGATACTCGAGCCGCGCGACTTTAAAGCCTGGATTTTCTTCCGCGTAACGGTCCAGGACCGGGAGGATGCTGTCCGTGGCCTCGCTCAGGATGCGCATGTTCCCCTGGATGAACTGGACCGGATTGTTGATTTCGTGGGCCATGCCCGCGGAGAGCCGGCCAAGGGAAGCGAGTTTTTCCGACTGCACCAATTGCTGTTGCTTTTCGCGGAGGTCACGGTTCGCTTTTTCGAGGTCGCTGGATTTTTTCTGGAGCATGCTCCTGGTCTGCATGAGCTCGCGCTCGCGCGCGCGCAGGCTTTGCACGATGGTGGAGCTCATGTAGATCGTGCTGAGGAGCGTGATCAAAAGCGAGATGCTCACCGCCAGGATAAAATAGGGATTTTGGTACCTCGGGTATATGAACAGGTGTTTGAGCGCGTAATGGGGAATCGTCCCCGTGTACTCCAGAACTACGACGCTGAGGAAGAGGAGATAGGCGATCAGGCCTTCAAACCACACCTGGGGGCGTCTCAGGATGATGCTGCCAATGATGATGTGAAGCAGGTATAAAGAAATGAACGGATTCTCCACACCCCCGGAGTAGTGAATGAGGACAGTGAGCGAGAGGTAGTCTGCACAGATCTGAAAGTTGGCCTCAATCTGGCCATATGCCGGATTGGGTGTTCCCTTGCGGGCTACGGCAACATGTCGCAGGCAGAGGGCGGAATTGTAGACAAGGATAAAAGCGCCTACCGCTAGAATCTGGAGATAGGGCAATTCCACCCTGAACAGCCGGCAATACGCGACGGTCATCAGGAGTCCGGAGAGAAAGGCCCAGCGAATCCTGATAAGCCAGCCTAGCCTGCCGAACAATTCCTCTTCGACGAATAGCCGGTCCATCTGCTTTCATTCCCTCTGGCGCAGAAACCGCAAAACACACGAAACATACAAAAAACTTCCTTTCGGGCATTCCGTGTGTTTCGTGGTCCAGGTTGCGACGCCACTGAAGCGAAAGCGCATTCTATCTCACAAGGTTCAACTCCGCGAGCTTCTTGTCGAGGATGGCGTCCAGAGAAGCGTAGGGAAAGACGTTCGCCACCGTGGCCGTTGAGTCGAGTCTCACGGGTGCTAGCGCCACCGCAGCCGCGGGCATGCGAGGCAGGGTCGCCCCCGAACTCCGCGCCGTCTCGAGATCCGTCGCGGAGATTCCCAGCGAGGCGGCCAGTTCTGCCCGGATTTGCACAGGCTCGATGGTTCGGACCGGCAGGCCCAGCGCCCGGCAAAGCCTGGCCAGGACCTCGGCTGTCGTCAGACCCGGCAACGGCCGGCTGGCTTGATTCACGATACCAAGCTTGCCGTCGAAACTCACGACCGTGCCGTCGGATTCAGCAAGCGTGGCGGCCGGCAGAACCACATCAGCTATGCGTGCCGTTTCCGTGAGGAAGTGATCGATGACGACCAGGGATTCGATTCTCGTGAGCTCCTTGACGGCTCGATAGTCGCCGTAGGGATTCTCGAACATCACCAGAGCGCCGCGCAGCTGATCCACGTGGAGCGGGTTGGCCACGCCGGCGATTCGCGCTCCTTCGCTGTTGCAGTCTGATTGCAGGAGCAGGAGGCCCTCGCCCTTCTTCCAGAGATGGTTCGTCAGGATCAGAATCTGGGCCAGAGCCTTGAGGTCGTCGGTGGACCTCTCCAGGGTTTCATCCAGGTCGTAAACGGCTACCACCCTGTTCGCACCGGCAATCTTTTCGGCGCAGGCTTCGATCTTAGCCTGGTCGATTCCGGAGATGTGCGCTGCCTTGGCCAGGGTAGCTGCGGCAACGGAAGACTTGAGCGCCTCATGGGCAGCCAAACTCGCGCCGTGGCCGTTGCCCGAACTGCTCTTCAGGAGATAGTGAAGGATTGCCGAGAAAATTATTCCGGAAGTGCCGCGGCGGGCATCGAGCCACAGATCGCTCGGGCGGAGGAGGTCGATCGAGCTCGAGTTGATCGCAATAATTTCCGCTCCCCGGTTGATTGCCCGGCGGATGGCCATCCCGAGAACAGGATGGCTGGAGCTCGGATCGGCGCCTGCAAGCACAATGAGGTCCGCGGTACCGATGTCGTCCTGGGTGCAAGTGGACGCGGTTTCGCCCAGGATGCCGTCGAGGTCGTGTCGCGGGCCGCCGCGCCGGTTCTGCCCGAAGCTGCCCACCTCATGGGTGCCGAGGGCTGCGGTCGCCAGATGGCGCACCAGCATGGCTTCTTCAAGCGTCATGCGTGGGGCTGCCATGACGCCGATGGCTTCGGCTCCGTGTTTCGTACGCTGCTGCTTGAGCAAGCGGGCCGCGGTCTCGATGGCTTCATCCCATTCAACTTCTTCGAGCTGTCCGTTCTTTTTGACCAGGGGTTTGTGCAACCGGTCCGCACCCTGAATGAGTCCTGTGCCGAAGCGGCCTTTCAGGCAGAGTTCGCCCCTGCCCGGGATAAAGGCCTCGGGGGCGGTGGCCCAGAGCAGGCCGTCAGAAACAACGTTGAGATCCAGCTCGCATCCCACGGAGCAGAAGGTGCAGACGGAGGAGATCTTGTGAGTCTTCCATGGCCCCTGCCGGCCGCAGGGCAATTTGGCTTCGAGGGCGCCGGTCGGGCAGCTCTCCACGCAGGCGCCGCAGGCAATGCACGCGCTTTCAGCCATAGGCTTGCCAAGAGCCGGCCGCACGGTGGTTGCGAAACCGCGGCCCACAAAGCCGAGGACCGCAAGGCCTACAATGTCGGCGCAGGTCCGGATGCACCGGCCGCAGAGAATGCATTTGTTCGGATCGAGAGAGATCAGGGGGTGACTGTGGTCGACCCGATGCCGGCGCACTTCCCCGGCGAATTTGGCAATATCGATGTTGTATTCGGCCGCATAGCGTTTGAGATCGCATCCAAACACAGATTTGCAGCCGCACTCCATGCAACGGAATGCCTCGTCCTTCGTCTGCTGCTCATTCAGGCCTGTCTCGACCTGGCAGAAGTCATGGATGCGCTCCGACGGCTCGCGTTCAGGCATCGTGCTGCGCTTATTGCGCTCGACTTCCTCAAGCATCCATTCCGGGATATCACCGAAGAAATCGCGGCGGCTCTTAAAGTCGGGCTCGGGCTCTTGCACTGCGCCGGTCCGGAGGAAGCCATCGATCGCCTCCGCAGCAGTCCGGCCGTGTGCGATGGCGTCGATGACGGCGGAGGGGCCGAGCACGACGTCGCCTCCGGCAAACACGCCTTTGACGTTCGTCACCATGGTGCCGGGGTCGGACTCGAGAGTGGACCATCGGCTCACCCTGGGGCGCAACTGCTCGGGCTCGTCCTGCAACACGGTGAGGTCGGTATCCTGGCCAATGGCTGCGAACAGGTAGTCGCAGGCGAAGTCAGTCACGGCGCCCTTGATCGGGACGGGCTTGCGTCTGCCGCTGGCATCCGGCTCGCCGAGCTCCATGCGCTGGCAACGCAGAGCCCGGAGGCGCCCGTTTTCCGCGAAGATCTCCAGCGGGGCGACGAGGAGTTCGAGCTTCACCCCTTCCTTTTCGGCGGCGTCGACTTCCTCATGGTGGGCAGGCATCTCCTTGCGTGTGCGGCGATAGAGGATCGTGACTTCCTCGGCGCCGCAACGAAGTGCCGTGCGTGCCGCATCGATGGCGGAGTTGCCGCCTCCGACGACCGCCACTTTGCCTTTCAGCTCGGGATTGCCATAGAGGTCGCAATCGCGCAGGAAATCGAGCGCAGAGCGAATCCCCTCCACCTCGTCTTCTCCTTTGACGCCCATTTTTTTGCCCAGCGGCGCCCCTAACGCAACGAATACTGAATCATACTTTTCCTGTTTCACCAGGTCCTGGATTGTGAAGTCCTTGCCGAGAGCCTTGGACGTCTGCACCTTCACGCCCAGGTCGAGGATGCCGCGGATTTCTTCATCCAGTTCGGTGCGCGGGAGACGGTACTCGGGAATGCCATACCTGAGCATGCCGCCCAGCTTGGGCAGCGATTCATAGATCGTGACCTCGTGTCCGCGCAGCGCGAGATAGTTCGCGCAGGTGAGTCCTGCGGGTCCGCCGCCGATAATGGCTACACGCTTCCCTGTCGGGGCGATGTCTTTCGGCCTTTCCGTCACCGCGGAGGCATTTTCCGAGATGAAACGCTTCACGAAGTTGATCCCTACCGGTTCGTCCACGTTGTTGCGAAGGCAGTTCACTTCGCATTTGCGCACGCACACGCGGCCGCAGACGACCGGAAGCGGATTGCGATCCTTGATCAGATCGAGCGCTTCCTTGTAGTAGCCAAGCCTGGCCAGGCTGAGGTAGCCCTGGATGTCCACGTGAGCGGGACAGGCGCGCTGACCCGGGCATACGCAGTCGGCATAGTGGTCCGAGAGCAGGAGCTCGAGAGCGGTCTTGCGCGCATTGACGATTTTTTCGCTCCGGGTCGTGACCTCCATGCCGTCGCGAATACGGGTCACACAGGCCGGAAGCAGCCTGGGCGCCCCCTTCACTTCGACGACGCACAGGAAGCACGAACCATAGGGCTCGAGCTTGGGGTCGTAGCAGAGGGTGGGGATCACATCGAGGTTATGATCGCGGACAACCTCGAGGATGGTCTGGCCGGGCTTTCCGGACACTTTTTCCCCGTTGATCTGGAGTTCGACCGAAAGGGACTTCTGATCTGTAGCTACCTGAGTACGAGTAGACATCGCAATTCCTCTAAAAAACTATAGCTCTCGGGCAGTGTTGGTACTGCTCATTTACGCATCCACCGCGAGCCGCAAAGGATTTTCTTTCGCCCCTTCAGGGCTCATCAGCCTGCAACGTCATACCGGGGGCGGCGCTGCGCTTGCCCCCGGCTACTATCTCTCTGCCCCTCCAGGGCAGCACTCTTGCAGCCGACTGCCGGGCTCATTAGCTTCTGGCCGCCGCGGCAGCGGCGGCAAGACAGTAGCCCCGGGCAAGCGAAGCGCAGCCCGGGGTAGGGGAAGACAAGAAACAGAGCCCTGAAGGGGCGATAGAATGAGCTTTGACTTATTCTTTCTGCGCACTTCTTTTTGCCCTTCGCGTCTCTGTGGCCAGTTTTCAATTGCGGCCTGGTCGCCATCTGTTCTTGTTGGCTGCTGTTCAACTTTCCAAACGAAGAACGACAGGGTGTGGCGGATGCGGACATCCGGTGCACTCTGTCGGTGCCGCTAGTTTTTCACAATTGCGTTCTGGTTGCAGACGGTGGTGCACTTGCCGCACCGGATGCACTTCAAAACATCGATCTGATGAGCCGCCTTCTTCTCTCCGGTGATGGCACCTACGTCACATGTTGCCACGCAAAGCCCGCAGCCGGAGCAGGCATCGGCAATGATGGAGAAATCGACGAGCGCGAGGCATGTCTTGGCGGGGCATTTCTTGTCCCGGATGTGGGCATGATACTCATGTAAAAAATACCGCAGCGTCGTGAGCACCGGATTCGGAGCGGTCTGGCCCAGACCGCAGAGAGAACTCGACTTGATCTGCTCCCCGAGCTCGGAGAGCATGGCAATATCTTCCTCCTTCCCCCTGCCGACACAGATGCGTTCGAGGATCTCGAGCATCCGCTTCGTGCCCACGCGGCAGAATGTGCATTTCCCGCACGACTCGTTCTGCGTGAAGGAGAGGAAGAATCGCGCCACGTCCACCATGCAGGTGGTCTCATCCATGACCACCATGCCGCCCGAGCCCATGATGGCCCCGGTAGCGGTGATCTGCTCGTAGTCTATAGGCGTGCTCCCGAGCGAAGCCGGGATGCAGCCGCCCGAAGGGCCGCCCATCTGAACCGCTTTAAACGGCCCGCCCAAAAGGGTGCCGCCGCCGATGTCGTAAATAACCTCGTTGATGGTTATGCCCATGGGCACTTCGATCAGGCCGCCGTGCTTCACCTTGCCGGCGAGAGCGAAGACCTTGGTACCCTTGGAACCTGCCGTACCATGGGTATTGAACGCTTCCGCGCCGCGCAGAACGATCCAGGGCACGTTGGCCAGCGTTTCCACGTTGTTGATGCAGGTGGGGTGCCCCCAAAGGCCGGATTCGACTGGGAAGGGCGGCCGCACCTTGGGCATGCCGCGCTTGCCCTCGATCGAGGCGATAAGCGCAGTCTCTTCCCCGCAGACGAAGGCGCCGGCGCCTTCCTTGAGCTTGACATGAAAATTGAGGCCTTTGCCTAAGATATTGCTCCCGAGGAAGTTCCGTGCCGTCGCCTGGGCGATCGAGTGGCGCAGCCGCTTCACGGCTTCGGGATATTCGGCTCTGACATAGATGTAGCCGGCATCGGCTCCGATCGCGTAGGCCGCGATGGCCATCCCTTCGAGCACCGAGTGAGGATCGCTCTCGAGTACGCTCCGGTCCATGAATGCGCCGGGATCCCCTTCGTCGGCATTGCAAATGATGTATTTGTGCGCGTCCTTCGCAGCTGCGGCAAGCCGCCATTTCGTTCCCGTGGGGAATCCCGCACCTCCCCTGCCACGGAGGCCCGAATTGGCAACGACCGCGACAACTTCTGCCGGTGTCATCTTGTTGAGCACTTTTTCGAGCGCCTGGTAGCCTTCGCGGGCAAGATACTCGTCGAGGTTATCGGGGTCGATGATGCCGCAATTCCGGAGCACGATCCGCTTCTGTTTCGAGCCGGCGGCGGCCGAGTCCACCACCCAGTCGGAAATCACCTGCCCCTTTTTGAGGTGGTCTTCGACGATGCGCGCGACTTTTTCGGGGGAGATGTTGCTGTAGAACGTGCTGCCGCCCATCCCATCGCGGACTTCGACGAGGACTTCCGCGTAGCACATGCCGATGCAGCCCGTCTTCTTGAGGACCGCGCTCTTCTTGTCAGATCCGAGGAGTTCTGTAAACCGCTGGTAAACCTTCTGGCCGCCCGCGGCGAGCCCGCATGAACCGAGTCCTACCAATACTTCCTGCATAAAACCCTCCGCTCTAAGCCTCCGAAACAGCTTCCATTGGCGCCGCCGCTTTTGCAGGCGGCTTTCCCGCCACCTTGGTGGCGTCCCGGCGATACTGACGAATCAGTTTGCGCACCTTTTGCGGAGTCAAGCGTCCGTGCGTCTGATCGTCGATCATGAGTGCGGGCGCAAGACTGCAGCATCCCAGGCACGCCACCACCAGATACGTGAACAGCCTGTCATCGGTGGTCTCGTCGGGAGGAACACGAAGCTCGTCGGCCACTACCTGGCCGATTGTTTCGGCGCCGACGACATGGCATGCCGTCCCTTTGCAGAGGCGGATGATGTGCCGGCCGAGGGGCTTTAAGCGGAACTGCTTGTAGAAAGTGATGACTCCGTAGATTTCTGCCGTAGGTATTGCGGTGACTTCCGATATCTGTTCAATCGCTAGGGGAGGAACGAAACCGTAACTGTCCTGAGCTGCCTGAAGCAGCGGGATGAGCATTCCTGGCTCACCCCGATGCCTCCACAACATACGAGCGAAAGCGGCGGGAGCTACTCTGCTGGGTTCGCTGTCTAACTGGGTCATGAAAATTCCTGCTGCATATTATTTAGTTGAAAAGTTCAAGGCGCTGAGCTGCTTGATGCGCAGCACGCCGGGAATCATGCGAATCTCACTCTTGATCGTGGACTGAATCTCCTGGGCCGAGATCCCCTGCAGCAGCAGGATGATCTGCCTGCCGCCATCCGTGACGTCGCAATGGACGACGTTGTCGGTAAAGTAGAGCTTCATGTACAGGTTCGAAAGCTTCGAGGGATCCACATCGAGGATGGCGTACGAAGTGAGCATGCGCAGATTGCGCTTGTCCATCGTGTTGTCGCTGGCCTTCTCCATGGCCTGGACTTTTTCGTAATCCTGGATGAACTCCTCGAGTTCCTTCGTGATCAGCGGCTTCTCGCAGTGATGAACCTCGAAAGCGTCCACGTCCTTCGAAGACCCGACCTGCTGCTGCACCATCTGATCAATGCTCTTGCGGTTGGGGGCCTGGATCAACATCACGATGTCCCACTCGCCAAGCACCGGGTCACAATAGCACACACCGTCGGCAAAACAGAGCCTAGAATAAAGGTCCGAAAGGTCCGCGTCCTTGACGCCACGGACGAAGACCAGGGCGCTCTGAAGCACCTCAGGCTCAGCCACCGTCTTCGGCGACGGCTTCTCCGCGGCCTTCGTCCCCATGCCTTCGAGCAGGGAGACCAACGTGTCCATCCCAAAGGGCTTGTCGAGGTAGACGCTCGCGCTGTGGCTCTGAACCGAATTGACCGTGTCTTCGTTGCCGTAGCCCGTAATAACTACGACCGGCAGATCAGCGTAGGCAGCCTTGATGACCTGGAGGATCTTGAGGCCGTCGATATCCGGAAGCCGGACATCCAGGATCACGCAGCAGAAGGGATTCCGCTTGGATTCCGCCGCCTTGATCTTTGTCAGCGCGGAAAGCCCTTCTTCGCATTCATCCACTTCGTACCCATGCTGGGCAAGCCCGACCATCAGTTGCCGACGCAGCGCCGCTTCATCATCCACGATCAATACTCTCGGTTGAGTGCTCATTTTTCTTTTCTCCTTATCGAACCCTTGTTTGACTCCAGTTTTGATTCATTCGTTTCTTTTCGCTCCTGCCACCCTGTTTATAGCAAATGCCGTGCCAATGCAGTAAATCTCCGTATCTCATTGAAATGATTTGATTAAATGAAAATTGAGCCAATCTTGGCGTGATGGAGCGGGTGTAAAGAATCTGATCGGTGCCCGCCTAATTCCTTTGGAATCAAGCAAATTCACGAGGTGTTAAATTTTTTAACAGTTACACCATTTACGAAAGGAGTACAAGACAGGAGCATCAGAGATCACTTCGAAAATGGGTGTCGACACCAAGTAGGCCGTGGCCGTAGGACGGAGCCATTGATCATATAAGCCATTACTTATAAATACATTGCGGCACATGAAACCCGTCTCAAATCCTGTTTGCCGGTATCTGTGTTTTTCTTTGGCGCGTGGCGAGGAGCTTGAAATTCCATTGCCGGTATGATACTGTGAAAAAGTGAAAAATATCACAGTATCACTTCCAGATGAAATCTACCGCCGTGCAAGGATCAAAGCCGCCGAACGGGACACTTCGGTAAGCGCGCTGGTACGGGATTTCCTTGTGGGCTTGGCTGAAGGGGAATCGGATTTCGAGCGACGCAAGCGTTTGCAGATCGAAGTAATCAAAACCATCCGGTCGTTTCGAGCTGGCGATCGGCTAACGCGGGAACAGGCCCATGAACGCACGCCGGTTCGTTGATACCAACATCCTCCTGTACGCCATCAGCACGGCCGCTGAGGAGCGCTCCAAGGCGGAAATCGCCCTCGCGCTACTGGAATCGGATGATCTAGCCTTATCGGTCCAGGTTTTGCAGGAGTTCTATGTCCAGGCCACGCGGCCTGCCAAGCCGGATCGGATCAGCCACGAGCAAGCCTCTGCACTGATCGAATCCTGGTTGCGCTTCCCCGTTCAGGAAACGACCGTTGGGCTCATGCAGGTTGCCATGCAAAGCCGGCAAAAATACCCCCTGTCCTATTGGGACGCCTCGATCATCGAGGCTGCCCGCATGCTGGACTGCCGTATGGTGATTTCCGAAGACCTGTCGCACGGAGCGGAATATGGCGGAATCGTAGTTCTAAATCCATTTCGCATCTCAGCTATTGATTCTTAGAGACAGCCTCCCTTACTTCTTCTAACATCTAACATCGTCAACTGAACGGCTGGTCGATGGCGAGGGCTTCCATACCGCCTAGGAAGCGGGCGCCGTCTTCGGTGACTACGAAGCAGTCCTCGGTGCGGATGCCGAATTCGCCGTAGATATAGATCCCCGGTTCATCGCTGAAGGTCATGCCGGGCGCGAGCTTCAGCTGGTTTCCTTTCACCAGGTACGGGTATTCGTGGCCCTCCATGCCGATGCCGTGGCCTACGCGATGGGCAAAGTATTTGTACTCGGGGCCAAAGCCGGCGTCTTCGATCCCCTTGCGCGCTGCAGCATCGACCTGCTCACAGGGCACTCCCGGCCGGGCAGCTTTCAGCGCCGCCGTCTGGGCTTGCTTGACGATGTTCCACACCTTCCGTTGGCGGTCCGTCGGCTTGCCGAACACGATCGTGCGCGTGACGTCGGAACTGAATCCTTCAATGCTGCAGCCGCCGTCCACCATGATCGTGTCGCCTTCCTTCAGCGTGCGCATGACGCGGGATCCATGCGGGAAGGCCGTATTCAACCCGAACTGCGGGCCGCCGCTACCGCTGGCACCCATCTGCCGGTGCGCCGCGCTGATCGTGCCCGACAGATCTCCGGTGCTCATGCCCTCTTTCAGGCTCTTGAATCCCTGCTGATATGCGAGCTTGGTGATCTTGTTCGCCAGATCCATGAAGGCGATTTCTTTCTCGGTTTTGATGCCGCGGCAACCTTCGGTGACGACAGCGCCATCCGCAAGCTGCAAATTCGCAGCATCCCTGCGCAGCCCGTGGACATGGAAGCTCCGCACTTGCGGCCCCAGGCCGAGTTGGCCGTTGCCGACGCCGAGGTCCTTCATCACTCCACCGATCATTTTGTAGGGGCTTTCGTGCTCCTGCCAGGCGCGGATCTCGTGAGTGGAGGGAATCGATTCCTTCCACATTTCGAGTTCGAACGCAGGCACTACCCAGACCGGTTTCCCCTTTTTATTGAGAATCACACCCGTGGTGCGCTCACTTACGCCGGCATTGATGTTGGTGAAGTACCGCATATCAGCGCTGCCGATGAGGAACAGGCCGTCGATCTGATGCTTCGCCATCCACTGACGCGCTTTTTCCTGGCGCGCTTCGAAGTCTTCAGGTCCGAGCGGCTTGACCCCGGAGACCAGGTTCTGCAGACGGGATGGCTGCTCCTGCGCAGGCTGGGCGAAGAGCCTGCCGACCAAACCCAACGAGGTAATCGAAACTCCACCAAACTTGAAAAAATTCCGGCGCGATACCATTCTGCCTCCTTATCCCCGGGGGGCTGGGCTTTGGCCTTAGGCTAATCCGAAAACGGGTCAAGCTGCCAGGCAATTCTGCAGGTAAAAGCCAAAACTGCAAAAGCAGCCACGAATGACACGAATGGTTCGTACCGCTTACGTACAAGTTCTTGCCATTTAGGCAAGAAAAGCAACAGCTCAACGCTGGGCCCTTCGGGCCCGCAGGAGGCCGTCTCTTCCTTTCGCTCTTGTACGAGTTTGACCGTGTCCCCTGTCTTTCTCTGCGTTTTTTCTGCCTACTCTGTGGCCTCAGCGTTGAGGCTTTTAGGTTGCGGATATTCCGCTTCGTGTCCTTTGTGGCTGCCTTAAAAAGACCATTAATCTTCATGCGCGTGGTCGCAGTGACGCCCGCGTTGAAAGCGTTGCCTTACCGATGATAGACTGGCCGCGCCTTCCCATCACGGCCATTGTCAGGTAACAGCCCGAACTGCTCACGGCCCGACGGGCGCACCGTGATTCCGGCAAAGGAGGAGCACGTGGAGTTTCTGAACTTGGTTCTCTTGTTCGTTATTGCATTTCTTCTGCTGCGCAAACCCGAAAAGGAACGCCTCGCGTTCCGCCTGCTCGTGATCAGTGTTTTGCTGATGATGGCGATGTTCCTGGTCGCCACTCGGACGGCAATCCTGCCCGGGGTGAACTACTGAGGCCGCCAAGGCTGAGGATGGAGGAATCCAATGAAACGTGATCTTCTGTACACCTTCCTTGCCCTTGCCGTGCTGGTTCTTTCCGTAGTCCCTGTCGGCGCCGCGGTCTTCCTGCTCGGATTCGTATACGGGGATTCGCCGTGCGTGATGTGCTGGGAACAGCGCATCGGCATGGCTATCATCGCGATCCTCGGCCTTTTCATCCTGCGCTACGGGCCGAAACCGAAATACATCGGATTGTCGGTGCTGGTAGGATGCTGGGGCGTTTTTATGGGCATGCGGCACACAGGGATGCACGCCGCACGCGACGTCGGGCAGGGCTTCAGCATCGAGATCCTGGGCACTCACACCTACACCTGGGCTCTGTTCATTTTTTGGGTCTCCATCGTGACCATGGGGATGCTGCTCACGTTGATGAAGGAAAGCGATGTGTCCTCCGGGCAGCGGCCTTTGAAAGCGCTGGATAAGCTTGCGATGGTCGTCTTCCTGGTGGTGATCGCGGGAAACATCGTGCAGGCGTTCGCCAGCACCGGGCCGCCGCCATTTGCAGGGCAGGGCGATCCCATCCGCTTTTCATTCAATCCGAAGCACTGGGTGTGGTCCGTGGACGAGTGGGCCTCGCTGCCGATCACGTTGCGCGGACGTTGGGCCATTGAAAAGCCGGCCTTGGCTGCGGCCTCCAGTGACCCGGGCGCCGGCCCGCTGGCAGACCTTCCGGCACTTGCGATCAAGGAACAAAAGCGGATTACCGTGCCGCTCCACGGTACCGCCACCGATCTCGCTTACGATGCCGGGACGGATCGCTTTCTGCTCACTACGCAAAGCGGAGTCTACCTGCTGGATGGAACGCTGAGCCGCATTCTGCGGTATACCATCGTTGATCCCGGGTATTCGATCGATCTTGGACAGTTCGCCGGCGCGGCATTCCTGGATAGCAAAACCGTGATGGCGCTCGGCGAGAACAAGAGCTTCACGATTCTGCGCGAAAATGACGGCGCGGACGCAAATAAGAACTTCCGGTACTTCCTGGAGTCGTTCGACAAATTCGACGAGGTATCGCGGTTACGTTTGGGGACGGTGCGCGCCCGGATGATGTACGTGATGTCGCTGGCGTCCGACCCGGCAACCAACTCGCTCTACACCGTCACAGTACCGAACTCAAAGGTGAAAAAACTGGTGGTTTCGCGCTTCGACCAGAACGACAAGACGCTGTCGGAAGAGTACACGCCCAGACTCGCGCCTGAGTCAGGCCTCAAATTCAGCGGCAAAAACCGCTCGCTGGACGACCTGTACGTAACCGGGGCGGTGATCGCCGATGGCCGGATGTATGCGATCAGCGCAGCGCACAGCACCCTCCTGACCATCGACCTCGCCACCCGATCGGTCGTCGCCGCACATGCAATCCCCGGCCTTGTGCGCCCGACCGGCATTGCCATCAAGGGAGGCTATTTCTATATTGTCGGTGAAAGCGGTGAAGTGTTCGTGATCTCGAGACCTTAGTCCGAAAGTGGGCGCCGGCCGGCTTCTGAGCTGGTCTCGCGGGCCGGGGCCTACCTGCCGCCCCACTGATAGTTGAAGCTGAGGCTGATCAGCCGGTTGTGCAGCATTCCATCCGGGCGAAATCCCGGGACATATTGACCCGAAGCCACATATCCGGTCGCCGGCAAACCATAGTGCGGAACACCGGAGATGTTGTCGCTGTACTGAACCGAAACGGCGATCTGATCCCGTATCAGGTACTTCACTCCACCACCCCAGCGCATCGAAAACTTCCATGGATCGCTCAAACGGATGCCCTGGGCCGCCGCTGCCTCTTTAGATGAGCTTCTGATGTAGAAAAGCGAAACGCCTGATCCTGCGAACGCAAAGGGACGCAGCCGGTGGAAACGGTCCAAGGGATAATAAAGGACATCGTAGGAAAACCGGTGGATCGAGTGCCCAAGAGCGAGGGAGGGTGCGATGTCGGAGAGGTTGGTAAATCTGAGCGGCTGGTTGGAAAAGCCGTACTCCATCGTCGCACCCCAATGCTTCCAACGATTCTCTGTCACGCGCAGGCCCATCTGGGAACCCGAGGCGTAGCTCAAACCTACCGCGCGAAATGGCTGCTGGCTTGAACCTGCGACCGGGGTCTGAAATGACTTGGTGCTGATGGAACTCACCCCGCCGAAAACGGAAACCTCCCAGTTGCGGTGAGTTGGAGGGATTAATCCCTGAGCCTGAGCTGCGATGGACAACAGCGACGCAAGAAGAAATGCCACGAGCAATTTTCTGATCATATCCCCTGTGACAGTCCCACGGTCTGGTGGGTTTTGAAAGTGAGGAGGCCGCCTCCTCAGTGGACTCGTTTGTCCTTTATTAGTCGATTCTTGGTTGACCCTCCCCAATGGGTCGCATTTCCTGGGCAGACTCATTCCGCCGGCATGGGCAAGCAGCTGTCGAAATTGACAGTCTCAAGGAAGATCCAGCGGGGTTACGCGGCCATGTTCCCAATACTTAGTGCGCCTGTCATAGTAAACGAATTGCCCCTCAATCTCAAGCCGCCCGCCACGAAAATGCAAAGCAGCCATGAAAGACCTGAACCGGCATATCCGTATCCTAAGAACTTCAACGCAGTCCCCCATGCACCGGGGGCGCACGCACGTGCATGAAAATTAATGACCTTTTTAAGGCAGCCACGAATGACACGAATGGGTAAAAAGTTCGAGTCATTCGTGGCTGCTTTTGCAGTTTTAAGGTGAGTTATTTCCGGAGCAGTCCCTCATGCCCGTGGCGCGCACCCTGCGACGCATGAAAATGATGCAGTTCATAGAGTCTTCGAGTCTT
>JBGQNR010000068.1:0-25121 GCA_041501225.1 Acidobacteriota bacterium | reverse complement strand
GGATTTCAAGGATTCAATACGCTTCTACGGCTGGTTGCCGGGTTGCATGGGATCCAGCCGCACCGTGATCGTGCCTGAGGTAGTCTTGCCATTGACGGTAAGTTTTACCGCGTAGATGCCAGGCTCAGCCATAGCCGAGCCTGCCGGCCCAAAACCGCCACCGAAGCTGACGCCCCTGCCGCCGGCCATCAGCGAGCCGATATTTCGTTGAATTTCGATCACCTTCCGGTAATTGGTCCCGAACTGGTCGAGTTGTTTCGAGCAGTTTTGGATTAGTTCCTTTTGTTCCGGCGTCAGATCTTTCCGCTGCAGGGCCGCCTCCAGCTGCTTGCGCAGATTGGCAGCGATTGCCTGCACCTGCTGGGCCGACGGATCGAACCGGAAATCCCATGCGAGCCGGATGATTCCGGGCTCGGCATTATCGAGGATATAGATGGTCTTGCGCTGTCCGGTGATATCGGTAATCTCGACCGTCGCAGGGCTTTGCGGCTTGTTCTTTAGATACAGGTGCACCAATGCACCCTGCGGGGGGTTTTCTCCTTTGAAGAACAGATCGCCGCGCCCATAGCCTCCCCGCTGGATCGGGAGCCAGCGCGTTCCGGAGCGTTTGTTGTCGAACAGATAGGAATCGGAATCCCCAACCTTTTCCATTTGCTGCAAGGGAGAAATATCATCCAGAATCCAGAAACCGCGGCCGTGAGTCGCGGCGATGAGATCGTTATCCCGCGGGTGGATCAGCAGATCATGAAACGCAACTGTGGGCATATTCAAGGTGAGATTGGCCCAGTTCTTGCCGCCGTCACCGGAGAAAAAGACCGCGAACTCGGTGCCGAGGAACAGCAGGTTTTTGTTTTTCGGATCTTCCCGGATTACATAGACTGGCCCGTTTTCAGGCAGGTTGCCTGCGATGTTTGTCCAGGTCTTGCCATAGTCGGTCGTTTTGAAGACATAGGGCTTGAAATCGTCGCTGCGGTGCCCATCGAAGGTCAGGTAGCAGAGTCCATCGTTGAAATGTGAAGCTTCGACTCTGCTCACCCAAAGGCCTTTAGGAACGCCCGGCACGTTGTCGCGTACGTTGGTCCAGGTGGCGCCGTTCCTGGTAAGTTGGACATTGCCGTCATCCGTGCCCACCCAGAGAAGTCCCGGGGTGAGAGGCGATTCGGCGATTGTGATGATCGTGCAATGAGTTTCCGCGCCGGTATTCTCCTGCGTCAATCCTCCATTGGGCTGGCCGTATTTTTCCCGATCGTTGGTCGTCAGATCGGGGCTGATCATCTGCCAGTGGTCGCCTTTGTCCAGCGACTTGAAGAGGTGATTCCCACCGATGTAAATCGTCTCCGGGTTGTGGGGCGAGATCAAGATGGGCGTGCTCCAGTTAAAGCGGAGGGGTGATCCTCCTCGACCGCCTTGACCTGAACCTCCGGCTTGGCCCGGCGCGCCCCCGCGGCCTCCCTGGGCAGCGGCTCCGGCTGGATAGTATTCGTTATAGTTGAGGATGTTGTTCGGTCCCCTCGGCGCGATGCTCCTGGATTCGCGTGTTTCCGCATTGGTTCTTTGCAGCGCTCCTCCCTGGCTTTCTCCATAGACAATGCGCCAGTCGGTTGGGTCATTTTGCGTGTGGAAGCCATCGCCGCCGCCGATGTTGAACCAGAAGTCGGTCAGAATCATTCCTTCCCGATGCATCGAGGGTCCGCCCCACGTGCCGTTGTCCTGAAGGCCCCCATACACATAGTACGGATCGCGCATGTCTGCGCTGACGGCATAAAACTGACCCAGGCAGAGGTTGTCATAAAAGACCCAGGTCTTGCCGTGATCATACGTCAGCGCTGCACCGCCATCCTGCCCCGCGTAGAAACGGTTCTTATTGGTTGGGTCGAACCACATGGTGTGGAAATCCGGATGGAGTCCGCCAATGGGTTTGAACGTCTTCCCCTTGTCCTCCGAATAGGTCAGGCTGGTCGCCGCCACATATACAAACTTGTCGTCCACGGGATTGAGGTAAATGTGGCTGTAATAAAACGGCCGGTTGTTCATGCGGTTCATGAACGTCCAGGATTCGCCGCCATCCTCGGACCGATAGATGCCGCTGCCGAGCTTCGACATGTCGGCATAATCCGGGTTGTCCTGGGCCAGTCCCTCCGCGGATCGCAAGGTCTGCTGAGGCTGGAAACTATGCTCCAAAATGATCTGCAGTACCTTGGAATTCGTGCGCGAAATGGCGACGCCGATTCTACCAAGATCCCCGGTGGGGAGTCCTTTGACGAGCTTGCGCCATGTTTTTCCAGCGTCTATGCTCTTGAAGATGCCGCCGTTCGGCCCGCCTGAGTCAAACCTCCATGGTTGACGCAGCCTCTGCCAGAATGTGACGTAAAGAATGTTAGGGTTCGTCGGATCCATCCCCATGTCGATGGCGCCGGTCTTGCCGTCATTGGGCAGCCCGTTGGTGAGTTTTTGCCAGGTCTTGCCGCCGTCCACGGTCTTAAACAGGCCGCGTTCCCCGGTGGATCCCCAGAGGTGGCCGACGGCCGCTACATACACGGTGTTCGGATCGGTAGGGTGCGGGATGATGCGCCCGATGGTCTGGGTAGTCTCGAGCCCCATGCGCGTGAACGTCTTGCCGCCATCGGTGGACTTGTAGATGCCGTCACCCCAGGCAACGCTGTTGCGGGCGCACTCTTCGCCGGTGCCAACCCAGATGATATTCGGATCTTTTTGAAAGAAAGCCGTGTCGCCGATCGAAGCGGATCCATATTTGTCGAAAATAGGCTCCCAGGTCGTACCGGCATTGGTGGACTTCCAGACTCCGCCGGAGGCCCCGGCCAGCAAAACCGTGGAAAAATCGCTATCCAGCGCTTTGATGTCTGAGATACGGCCTTGCATATTCGACGGACCGATGTTGCGCCACCTGAAATTCTTGATCAGGCTTGGATCCGTGGCCTGGGCAGCTGGGGCGCCTGTCAGCGCGAGCTGCAGCGCCAGTGCGAAAAAGACGATGAAGCCGTTTCTGCCGTTGATCTTCATCCGTAGCCTCCTTTGTTAATCAATATCCTGGGTGACATCGCCCCCTTCCCGCTTGCTCTGCCACACAGCCCAGCCCACGGCTAACGCACTGATCACCACAACAACGGTCCCAATGATATGAGCGTTGGTGATGGACGCTCCCGGCGCCAGGCGCGGCGCGGACAGGTTGTAGCTCAGGATGAGTCCCAGCGCCAGCAAGCTGACCATGTTCATCACCTTGATCAGCGGGTTGATCGCGGGACCCGCGGTGTCCTTCAGAGGATCCCCTACGGTGTCGCCGGTCACGGCTGCCTTATGCGCCTCGGAACCCTTGCCGCCATAGATGCCGTCCTCAATCATCTTTTTGGCATTGTCCCAGGCTCCGCCGGCATCCGCCATGAACACGGCCAGCAGTTGTCCGACGAGAATCATGCCGCCCAGGAATCCGCCGAGTGCGTAAGGACCCAGGACAAAACCGACCAGGAGCGGGGTCAGAATTGCCAGCAGGCCGGGGCCGATGAGTTCTTTCTGCGCTGTGCTGGTGCAAATGTTAACGACCCGGCCATAGTCCGGTTTCTTGGTGCCGGCCCAGATCGCGGCATCGCGGAATTGCACGCGGCACTCTTTGACAATGTAATACGCGGCTCGACCGACGGCGCGGATGAGCATGCTGCTGAAAAGAAATGGCACCGCTCCGCCGATCAGGAACCCGATAAAAACTATGGGCGAGGCTACGGTAAGCTTGCCGGCTTCCAACAGATACTGGTCGACACGCATGAGATTGATCTTGTCTTCGCTGCCGACGGCGATGACAGCAATGAAACTGGCGTAAAGCGATACCGCGGCGATGACGGCCGAACCGATCGCAATCCCCTTGGTTTCAGCCTTGGTGGTGTTACCGACGGCATCCAGGTCCGCAAGGATCTGCCGCGCGCGCTTGTAGCTGCCTGGGCTGGCGGCATCCATCTCTTTGGCATCATATCCCATTTCCCCGATGCCATTAGCGTTGTCGGCGACGGGACCAAACACATCCATCGAGATGGTGTTGCCTGTGAGGGTCAGCATGCCGATGCCGGCCAGGGCAACCCCGTAGGCGACGAATAGCGGCGGCGTACCGATGTAGCAGAGCACGGAAAGCAATATCGCGCCGGCAATGACGAGGATGGTCGCCACCGTGGCCTCATAGCCGACCGCAAAGCCCTGAATGATGTTGGTTGCATGCCCGGTCTGGCACGCTTTGGCAAGACTCTTCACCGGGGAGTGGCTCGTGTGTGTGTAATAACTCGTCACTTTGTTCAGAGCGATCGCGAGCAACACGCCGATAAGGCACGTCAATGCCGGGCGCAGATCGAGACCTGGGATGCCGAGATTCGCGAAGTAAGGGAGCTGCGAGGGGTCGCCATTCGGGAATCCCGCCTGGGCCATCGGATTCATCGCCAGATAGCTGCTGTCGAAGTGCAGATACATGAATCCCAATCCACAGAATCCCAGCACACTGATCATGGAACCAATCCAGAACCCGCGATGCACGCTGCGCAGGGCAGTGTCGGAGGTGTCGTTGGGGCCCGCTTTCACCGTGTAGGTACTGATGATGGACCCAAGGACGCCGATGCCGCGGACGAGCAGCGGGAAGATCACGCCTTTGTGCCCAAAGCTTGCCATGCCCAGAATCATGGCTGCAACAATGGTCACTTCATAACTTTCAAAAATATCGGCAGCCATACCGGCGCAATCACCGACGTTGTCACCCACGTTGTCGGCGATGGTCGCGGCGTTGCGTGGGTCGTCCTCCGGAATGTCTTTTTCGATCTTGCCGACGAGGTCGGCACCGACGTCCGCAGCTTTCGTGTAGATGCCGCCGCCGACGCGCATAAACAAAGCGAGCAGCGTGCCGCCAAATCCGAAGCCGAGAAGCGCTTCGTATGCCTTGTCACCGAAGATCAGAAAGATCATCGTGCCGCCAAGCAATCCCAACCCGTCGGTCAGCATGCCGGTGACAGTTCCAGTGCGGTAACCCAGCTGCATTGCTTCCCCGTAGCTGCGTTTGGCTGCAGTTGCCACGCGCAGGTTTCCGGTGGTCGCCAGCCGCATCCCGACAAATCCCACCGACCAGCTGAACAGAGCGCCGACGAGAAACGCGCAGGCTCTGCCCCATCGGAAAGCGTTTTCAGCCCCGGGATAGGTAATGAAAAGTAGAATGGTGATAAGGATAATCAAGGGACCGATGCGGCGGAATTGGGCGGCAAGGTACGCGTTAGCTCCCTCACGCACTGCGGCCGCAATTTCCTGCATCCTTGACGTGCCGCAATCCGCACGCGTGACCTGCCTGACCAGCAGCACCGCGTAAAGCAACCCGGCGATTGCGATGCCCAGCACCGACATCAGGCAAGCGACCTCCAACGAGGAGTATTTCGGGTCGGAGAAGAGCGAGAACGGGACAAAATGCCTCGCCTCCTCAGTCACAGCCGCCGTGGCCTGGGCAGCGACGGAGCGCCAGACGTAGGCGGCGGCAAAAATGACCGACATTGCCAGCAGATAACTTTTTCGAAACCGTGGATTTTTGACAAAAAACTGTCTCAAGCTTTTCATAGGAATCTTCAAGCTCCAGTGCTATGGATCGAGGCTCGCGATCTCAATGAGCGGAGGGACTCCCCACGCCCAAGTAACGCCCAAACACTCCGGCTCCACCTGCCAAGCGGCAAAAGTTTCAGAGCCGGCAAGAGAGCATATGAACAGGTACTGGATGATCTCAGCGGATCGCCGCCACGGATCCTGCGGCGGCTCCCACTACAAGCCGGATTGAAGCCACTGATTCAATGCGATGTTCCAATTGCCAAACGCCTGGGTCACTTAATTGCATCCCCACTGCAAAAAAATGAAGTATTGTAAGGAGAAGATGGTGCCCTTGTCAATTGGCGTCGGCTATTTTGATCGCCCCCCTCCGCCCCAGCCGGCAGAAAGATCAGCGCCGCCTGGCCCAAACTCCGCAGCTGCCCCTTGGTTTTGAGGTGCTGCAGCGTTCTCAAGCCGAATCTTTTAGTAGAATTTTGACTGGATAAAAATCAGGCGAGCTTCCCTGGGAGTGGTGCCAAAAAGGACAGGGGTTCGGACAGATGTGCCGGGATGTTTTGGCAGATGCGCAGGGGAGAGTAATCTAACGTATCCTGAAAGTCCTCAATGATTTGCGGAGTTTGCGTTCGTGCGTTTCCAGGATTTGTGATACTTCCCGGGCACCGTACCCGGATTGGGCAGCAATTTCTTCCACGCTCTTGCCCGCATAGTGGGCCTGCGTGAAAACCCGCCTGGGGAGATCGGCCCAGGATCGGATTTCATTCATAATCGCATCATACAGAAGACCTCGCGGTGCGTTCAGATTGAATGTGCTGGCGGCCATATCGTTGCCCCGATCCTAATTTGTCCTTTTCCCTCATCCCGTCTCATTAGACGTATCCAAGTGAAAAAAAGTTGTCTCACGGATTGATTAAATTTGAAGCGGTCATGAAAAAGCGCGAATTGACGGGATGATCAACGAGGCGATAATCAACACCTTCCGGCGGCAGGCATGGCCGGATCCGGGGGATTCATGCAATCCATGCTCACACTTCTGGCCGAAAACCAGTTGCTGTTGCTGTTCGTCATCATCGGTCTGGGCTACCTTGTCGGCAACATCAGGATCGCCGGTTTTCAACTGGGGGTTGTTTCGGTGTTGTTCGCGGGAATTTTCCTGGGAGCCCTTGACCGCCGTCTCGGACTGCCTGAATACATCTACGTCATCGGCTACAAGTTCTTCAAACTGCCGATGGCTGCGGTGATGGGAATGATGTCGGGGATGCAGACGCAGCCGGCTTGCCTTGCTTATGCCAACCAACAGGTCCCCAATGAGCTGCCAAATGTCTGGTACGCCACCGTCTACCCCCCTTCCATGGTGGCAAAGATCCTGCTGGCACAAGTTATTGTATCCATCCTGTTGAGATAGACGGCCATTTCAATTGACGATTGACGAATTGTCAGTAACGCGTGGCGTGAGGTAGGGCCAGCGTCATCGGAAACTCGTCAATCGTCAATCGTCAATCGTCAATTGCAGTCAGTCGCGCACGAAGTGTGGCAGATCGGCTGGGAGCTCGATCGAGAGTTCGACAATTCCCGAGAATTTCCCTTCACGACGCCAGGGGATCTGGCAGATCAGTTTCTTCACTCCGGCTTTTTCGATGGTGTAGAGGTTGGCCTTCGGCGCCTGCAGCTGCTGCTGTAGTTTTGTGCGTGAAGGCTCGGGATGGCATGCCAGCGAGTTGGTTCCGATCAAAGCCATCCCGCCGTCGGATTTGAAGGTTTCAGCCGATTTGTCATTCATCTCCAGAATCATGCCCTCGGTATTTACTACGGTGATCGCTAAAGGAAACTCTTTGACCCAATCGTGTTTTGTCATGACTCGGCCTGTCTGAAGAAAAAGATCATTTTTCACATGGCTCACATTCGTAGACGCCCTGGAATATTAACAAGGATGAACATCAAAGGCAGCCATGAAGATCACGAATATTCTGTGGATTGGCAGGAAGGGATACGATCCTGCTCCTGGCGGTCTCCGGTTCTGCTTTCCGCATCCCCGTATCTTTGTTAAGATACACGCCCTGAACAGATCCGGAGGTTGGGAATCATAACGTTGAGGTAGAAACTATGGCGAAGATAGCGGTAACAGGCGGTGCTGGGTTCATCGGATCCAATTTGGCGGAATATCTCTTGGGGCAAGGTCACCACGTGGCGATCGTGGACAACTTCAGCACCGGCAAAGAACAGAATCTTGCCGGATGGACGGATCGGGTCCAGGTTTTCCGGTTTGACATCAACGAGACGGATCGTCTGCGGGAGGCATTCAACGGCGCACAATACGTTTTCCATCAGGCTGCGATCCCGTCGGTGCCGCGTTCGATCGCGGACCCGCAGGCCACCAATCTGGCCAACATCAGCGGCACGCTATCGGTGCTGGTCGCTGCGCGTGATGCCGGCGTAAAGCGCGTAGTGGTGGCATCTTCCTCATCGATTTACGGCGATGATCCAGGCTTGCCCAAGGTTGAAACCCGCACGGGAAAATCCCTGTCGCCCTATGCGCTGAGCAAGTTGGTTTGCGAAGAATACTGCCGCCTCTTTTACCAGCTTTATGGCCTTGAGACCGCCTGCCTGCGCTACTTCAACGTCTTCGGCCCCCGTCAGGACCCCAAGTCGGAGTACGCCGCCGTAGTCCCACGCTTTGTTACCAAGCTGCTTGCCGGTGCCTCCCCCATCATTTACGGAGATGGCGAGCAAACCAGGGACTTCACCTTCGTCAGCAATGTGGTCGATGCCAACTGGGCGGCCGCAATCCACCCGCGCGCGATCGGCGAGGCCTTCAACATCGGATGCGGAACGCGAACCAGCCTGAATGAGCTTGTGCGGGAGATAAGCAAAATCCTGAATATCAGCTGCAAGCCGACCTACGAACCCGGACGCGCGGGAGATGTGCGGCATTCGCTCGCGGATATAGCTAAAGCTAAGAAGCTCATATCCTATCAGCCTGCCGTTTCCCTGAGGGAAGGATTGATCAAAGTTATTGACTGGTATCGTGTTCATTCAAATGCGATGAACAGCGCTTCGTGAGGTGATCGAGGCGGGCCATTCGGAATCAGATGTTTCGGTTCTTCGCATTGAGCACGCAAGGCTGGGGTCGGTGCCGCCAATGATGTCGTTCTTATTCATGGATACCGAACCCGTCTGGAGGGGAGGGCAGGATCAGCTGCTCACCCTCCTCCGGGGTCTGAGTGCACGCGGCCATTGCCTGCATATCCTTTGCCATCCCAACACGCTGCTGGAAGAACGCGCACGCGAGATTGGCGTCACGGTCCATCCGCTGTCGGTCAAAAGGGAAGTTGGACCCATTTCCTTTCTCCGCATCCTGGGCACCCTGGCGCGCGTACGTCCCGAGATTCTGGGTTTTAATACTCCAAGAGCCATTCTCCTGGGCACGCTGGCTTCACGGATCATCCCGGTAAAAGCACGAATTATCTTTCGCCGTGTCAATTTCCCTCTGAGAAAGAACATCGTCACGCGTCTTAAATACAATTGGGGGATCAATTGCATCGTGACCGTTTCGGAGAGCATTCGACAACAGCTGCGGGCGGATGGCGTGCCGGGTTCCCGGATCCGGACCATCTATGAGGGGATAGATCTTTCCCCTTACCCGAAGCGGGAGTCGCTCAAACCGCGCCCGAAAGGTGATCCGATGGTCGTAGGCACGGTGGCCCATCTCAGTTCGGAGAAGGGTCTCCTCTATCTCGTCGAGGCCGCAGCATTAATCCCCGACGTTCACTCGCGCATGCGTTTCGTGCTGGTAGGGGATGGCGCCTGCCGCGAGGACCTTGAAACCCGAGTGCGCGAGCATGGGCTGGAGGATTGTTTTCATTTTGCCGGGTTCCAGAAAAAGCCAATTCCCTATCTGGGTTCCTTCGACTGCTTTGTGCTCCCCAGCTTGTCGGAGGGATTGTCATCCTCCATCCTCTCGGCCATGGCTGCATCCTTGCCGGTCATCGCCACAAACGTGGGAGGCATCCCCGAATTGGTCCAGCACGAAAAAAATGGATTGCTGGTCCCGCCGGCTGATCCCGTGGCTTTGGCTCAGGCGATCCAGAGGCTGGTTGACGATCCCCATGAGGCGTTCCGCCTGGGCAGGCAGGGACGGCTGCGGGTGGAGAAACAATTCACGCTGCAGCGCATGATCCTTCAGATGGAGCAACTTTTCTCATCCTTCATCAGCCGCTCCGCGTCCTCTTCCGGGATCGCCCATGTTTAGGCTGCGGGCAAGTTGTCTCCCGTCCTCCTTGACGACCTGGCCTCAAAAAACAAGCTTCCTATTGCTGGCCGGCGGCATCGCCCTCGCCCTGGTTTCTATCGCGGGCTCGGAGATACTCCTGTCTTTCGCGATTCTCGCCGCAATTCTGCAGTGGAGAAAGTGGGACAAAGCCGCCCTCCTGCCTGCAGCAATCCTATGGCCGATGCTGCTGTTGATCGCATGGACCATCGGCGCAGCGCTGCTCGGGGGCGGAAGCCTGCATGACGCCCTGATCAAGAAACTGTGGTTATATTCCATACTCCTGCTGGTGCCTCTTTGCGCCCGCGGCCCGGAAAGGATCAGGTGGATCTACCATGCGGCATTCGCGGGGGCCGCAGTTTCCGCCGGGTATGGAGTAATTCAGTTCATCGTCAATCCCAACCGCGATCCCCTGCACCGGATCAAGGGCTTCATGAGCATCTGGATGACCTTTTCCGGATCGCTCATGCTGGTGCTGGTCGCGCTCATTGCCTATGCCGTGATCTACGGTTGGAAGAAACACTTCTGGGTAGTGCCGCTCGGTCTGGTCCTGACCGCTGCTCTTTATTTCTGCCAGACCCGAAACGCGTTATTGGGAGCATGCCTGGGTGTGGCCATCATTCTGCTGCTGAAGCGCCCCCGGGCCCTCTTGGTCCTCGTTGCGTTGGTCCTGGTCATCTTTTTTGTCTCTCCGGCCGGCATTCAGCAGCGGCTGCGCGCAAGTTGGAACCTGGCGGACGACAACACGAGAAACCGCATCGAGCTTGCCGGTACAGCGTTTCGCCTGATTCAAGCGCACCCATGGATTGGTGTAGGGCAGAGAGTCAGCACGGAGGCGCCCCGCTATCGAGGCACATCCGAATTCCCGGACTGGATGTACATCCACCTGCACAACAACTTCCTCCAGATCGCTGCAGAGCGCGGCATTCCGGGCCTGGCGCTTTGGCTGTGGTTTATGGGTCAGTTGGGCTGGCAGGCGTTCAAGGTGTTGCGCGCATCCGGAGGCAGGGGAGAAATGGGCTTTGCGGCCGCGGCCGCCATCGGCGGATGGCTTGCATTGCTGGCTGCCGGCATGTTTGAGTACAATTTCGGCGATTCCGAGGTACTCATTGTATTCCTTTTCATGATGAGCGCACCCCAGGCAGCGAGCGTGCTGAGTGCTGAGGGATCAGTCGCTCGAAGTGGTTACCGGGCTAATGCACATCACTCATATTCTCTCGGAATTTACGGTTCTAAGACGATGGGGCGACAACCTTGAAAATTGGCATAGTAGGCACACGGGGCATTCCTGCGAATTATGGAGGGTTCGAGACTTTCGCGGAAGAGTGCGGCGCAGAGCTGGCGGCCCGCGGCCATAGCGTCGTTGTCTACGGCCGTTCGCACTACATATCGCGCGAGCTGCGCAACCACCGCGGGGTTTCGCTGGTGGTGCTGCCGACGTTGCGCTGGAAATACACCGACACCGTAGTACACACGTTCATCTCCGTCCTGCACGCGCTTTTCCAGCGCTTCGATGTGATCCTCATTTGCAACGCAGCCAACAGCATGTACGCCTGGTTGCCTCGCGTCTTCGGCATCCCGGTTGCCGTCAACGTCGATGGTATTGAAAGGCAGCGCCGGAAATGGAACTGGTTGGGCAGGAGTTTCTACTGCATGTCGGAGCACTTCTCGATCTGGTTCCCGAATGCCATCGTCACCGACGCCAAGGTTATTGAGGATTATTACCGGGAGCAGTATGGCGCGCCCTCCGTTTTCATTCCCTACGGAGCCATCACAGAAAGGCCGCAAGGCCATGCTGCCCTGGACGCATTGGGACTCGCATCGGGGGAATATTTCCTGTACGTAAGCCGCCTTGAACCCGAAAATAATGCCCACCTTGTCGTGCAGGCATTTGAGCGGGTCCGGACAGACAAGCGCCTCGTCGTGGTCGGGGATGCACCCTATGCGGCCGACTATATTCGGAGCCTTAAGCAGACTCGGGACGCGCGCATCCAGTTTCCCGGGTCGATATATGGCGAAGGCTATCGGGAACTCCTGGCGAATGCCTTCTGCTATATCCACGCCACAGAAGTAGGAGGCACTCATCCCGCGCTCATCGAGGCCATGGGACAAGGGAATCTGATCGTATCGAATGGAACACCCGAAAACGACGAGGTTCTTGGTAATGTCGGCATTTTTTACCAAAAAAATGACATCGAGGATTTGGCACGCATTCTTCAAGATGTCCAGGACCATCCAGCAAGGTATGAGACGCTCAGGCACGCAGCACGTGAACGGATATTGAAAAACTACACGTGGCCGAGCGTCGTCACGCGCTATGAGCAGCTATTCGCAGACTTAGTTAGAAAGCGACCTCCTACCTCCGACTAAAAGCAAAACGCAGAAGTCAGCGGTCGGAGGTCGGAGGTCTGGTATAATGCGCCGCTTCGAGGAGGTTGGAAGATGAGGGCGGGGGGCAGGATCAATCTGGCTTTGGCGCCGTGGGTTATCCTCAACAATTTTTTCCAGAAGATCTATCTCCAGCACGACCTGATCCGCAACATGGTAGTGCGCGACCTGAGGGCGCGTTACATCGGATCGTTTATGGGATTCTTCTGGAGCGTGATCAACCCGATCGTCCTGCTCACCAGCTATTCCTTCGTTTTCATGGTGATTTTTCGTCAGGGCGCCCCGCAGGACAGCGGCACAACGAGCTTCCCGCTGTTCCTTTTCTGCAGCATTCTGCCCTGGCTTTTTTTTCAGGACACGTTACAGCGTTCAAGCACCGTCATCATTGACAACGCCAACCTGATCACCAAAACCATATTCCCGACGGAGATTCTGCCCCTGACCATTCTCCTGGCCGGGCTGGTCAATCACGTGATCGGTTTCGCAATTCTATTGGTCATAATTATTTACGTCCTGGGTAAGGTGAGCATTTTCATCCTCCTGGTCCCGGTCTATTTCCTCCTCTTGATGCTCTTCACGCTCGGGCTGGCCTGGTTCATTTCGAGCTTGAACGTTTTTGTTCGGGATACTTCCCAGATCCTCAGCGTGATCCTGACATTCTGGTTCTGGTTGACGCCGATTTTCTACATGGGCAACAGGATGCCGAAGGAGTATTCCTTTTTGGTGCGGTGGAACCCCCTGGCATATTTCGTGACCGGGTACCGTGATTGCCTTTTGCGCATGAAAATGCCGGATCTGCAGGCGCTTTCATGGCTCGCAGTGACAACACTGGTGGTTTTCGTCGCCGGCGGCTTGTTTTTCCGTCATATCAAACGTGAATTCGTGGATGTCTTGTGATGCCGGTAATCCAGATCGAGTCTCTATCCAAAAAGTATGCAATCTACCAGCGCCCCTGGGACAAGCTCCGCGAAATCCTGCACCTCTGCAAAGGCAGGCTACACAAAGAGTTTTGGGCCCTTCAGGGCATCACTTTCAGTGTAGAGAAAGGCCAGACCCTCGGCATTATCGGCCAGAACGGATCCGGAAAGAGCACGCTGCTGCAGATTCTGGCGGGAATCATGCGGCAGACCCAGGGGAATTGCTTTGTAAATGGGAGAGTGTCCGCGCTCCTGGAGCTCGGCTCCGGATTCAATCCTGAATTCACCGGGCGCGAGAACGTCTTCATGAACGGAGCCATCCTGGGATTGAACAAAAGCCGGATGCAGGAGCGCTTCGATGCGATCGCCAGATTCGCCGAGATCGGCAGCTTCATGGACCAACCGGTCAAGACCTACTCGAGCGGCATGTTCATGCGGCTCGCCTTTGCCGTCGCCGTCAATGTGGATCCTGACATCCTGCTCGTGGATGAAGCCCTGGCCGTGGGCGATCTGATCTTCCAGCATCGCTGCATGCATCGTATGAATCATTTGCGTGCGACCGGTAAAACTACCATTCTGGTTACCCATGATCTGGCGGCTGTGACCAAATTCTGCGATCGTGCCCTGCTCCTCGACGGCGGGTATCTGCTGGAAGACGGCCCACCCGACAAGGTCGTGCAAAAATACCGGGCGCTCATTTTCGAGCGCGAGCGGCGCTATGGCAGTTTCGAAGGCACAGAGAAAGGACCCGAGGAAGGCGCGATTGTCCGCCCAGGCAAACAGGTTGAACCGGTACGCTCGATTCCGAACATCGACCACCGATTCGGGAACGGGGCAGCCAGAATCCTCGGTTTGGAGCTGCTCGATGAAAAAGAACAGCCCACAAGAGAGGTCTGGAGCGGACGGAGCGCCGTGGTGCGCGTCTCCGCAGAATTCCTCCAGGATGTGGCACGTCCCATTCTGGGATACACACTGCGCGATCGCCTCGGCATCGAGATTTCCGCCTGCAACACGAATTACGCAGGCGCCGGTCTGCCTGCCGCGCGCAAGGGCCAAATCTATACCAGTGATTTTGAAATCCTCATGCCGTACCTGGTCAGCGGAAGCTACTCGATTGCGCCGGCCGTCGCCGATGGCGACCTGATCAAGCACGATATGTGCGATTGGATCGACAACGCGCTGGTTTTTTCGCTGCATTCGGACGAGTTGATCTACGGCATGTTCAAGCTGGACGTCGAAGTTCGCAATTATGTTTCAGACAGCGCCCCGGGTGCGGCATGAACGGGTTGAGTAAGACCACGAAACCACTCAAATCACGATACACAGGAAAGACCAGGGAACTTTCAGGTGGAGCCCGCGCATTTCACGTGCCTCGCGGTTGGGAGGTCGTTACTTGATGCGCCGCCTCATGCTTGCCTTGCTCACTTTTCTGCTGACGCCCTTCCTCGCATTGCTGGCGGTGGTTTTGCTGCTGCTGAATCTCATCGACCGCCTGGCGCATCTCGGCCGGCGGCCGGCGCCTATCCAAGAGCTACTCCCTGATCGACTCGCCTCCATTGTCGTCCTGAACTGGGATGGGAAAGACCTGCTTACGCAGGGCCTCCCGTCCGTCATTGAGGCGGTAGCTCGCGATGGCAGGCCGCACGAGATACTGGTGGTGGATAATGGCAGCACGGATGGTTCCGTCGAATATCTTCAGACGACGTTTCCGCAAATTCGCGTGATTTCTCTGCCTGAGAACCTGGGCTTCACGAAGGGAAACAATGCCGGTGTCCGGGCTGCGCAACATGAAATCGTTGTGCTGCTCAACAACGATATGGTCGTAGATCCCGGCTTCCTCCGTCCGCTGCTTGACGGTTTCGGGCCCCAGACCTTTGCGGTGTCGAGCAACATATATCTCCAGGAAGCCGCCGCGCGACGCGAGGAGACCGGCAGGACCTCGGTAACATTTCGCCGCGGTTTGATCGACTATGCGCATCTGAAGGTCGACGCGCAGAATCTATCCCGCCCCTATTACCCGGTTTTTTACGCCGGCGGGGGCTCCTCTGCTTTCCACCGCGAGCGCTTCCTTGCACTGGGCGGGTTTCAGGACATATTCTCGCCCGCCTATGTCGAGGATACGGACCTCGGCTTCCGGGCCTGGAAAGCGGGTTGGGATGTCCTGTTCGCGCCTGGTTCGATCGTCTATCACAAGCACCGCGCCACCACGAGCCGGCGCTTTACTCCTATCGATCTGCAGGTACTGATCCAGCGCAACCAGTTTCTATTTATCTGGAAGAACCTCCAGAGCTGGTCCATGCTGCTTGCCCACTGCGCCTTCCTTCCCTGGAATTGCTATCGCCTGGCGCGCGATTACGGCCTGAACATCTGGCGTAGCCTGATTCAGGCCGCTCTGAGGATTCCCGCCCTGCAAGCAGTCAGGCTGCGCACTCCCTGGCGCGAGCTGCGCCGGGATGCCGAGATTTTCCGTCTATTTGCCAAGCCCGCACTCTACTTCGCCCGTAAGCGCCCCGCCTCGGGGATACCCAGGGCTGCCAGCGGGAAATCCCGGCGCGTGCTCTGGATGACTGCCTATCTGCCCCATCTTGGGCGCCACGCGGGCGCCGGCCGCATGTACCATTTGCTGAAGCGCATGGCGCAACGCTACCGGGTCACCTTAATAGCGTTCATCGAAAATGAGGAGGAAAGGGAGTTCCTGCCCGAACTCGAGGCAATGTGCGAGAAGGTAGTGGTCATGAGGCGCATCCCGCCATCGCGCCTGCAGCTTTTCCCTTATGAGCCCTTCGATGAATTCCTGACGCCCGCAATGGCTCAAGCCATGCAGGACTGCCTGATCGAGCAGGATTTTGACCTGATCCAGCTGGAGTACACCCAGATGGCCTGCTACGCTGACAAGGCTCTGGGGATTCCTACACTGCTGACTAAACACGAAGTCGATTTCGCGGCCTGCGCGCGGCGCGCCCGCCTGGAATCGACCGTCTTCCGTAAACTGCGATGGTTTTACAGCTACCTTCAGGTCCTCGACCGTGAAGTCGCGCTGCAGCGCCGTGTGGATTCGGCCATTTGCATGACGGATCCGGACAAGCAGGTTTTGGAACGATTTTGCACCTCGGTTCCTGTCCATGTAATCAACACCGGGGTCGACCTGGACTATTTCAACCCGCCGAAACGGCCGTCAGCACTGCCCCAGCTGGTTTTTGTGGGTGCGTTCCGTCATGATCCCAATGTCGATGCCATGATATATTTCTGCAGTAAGGTGCTCCCCTTGATACACAAGGAGGTTCCAGAGACGGAACTCTTCATCGTCGGCAGTCATCCGACTCCTGAGCTTCTTGCACTGCAGGATATCCCCGGCGTGCGCGTGACCGGCTTCGTTCCCGATGTCCGGCCCTTCATGGTTGACAGTTCGGTATATGTGGTGCCGTTGCGTCTGGGCGTGGGAATTCGTGGCAAGATCCTCGAGGCTTGGGGAATGGCTATGTCCGTGGTGGCCACCAGCGTGGCTTGCGCCGGTCTGCGTTATCAGGATGGCGAGAATCTCATGGTTGCCGACACAGCCGGTGATTTCGCCGCCCGCGTCGTCACCCTGCTGAAGGATCCCGCTCGCAGGGAGCGCATGGGACGCGCCGGCCGGAATATGGTGGAACAATTCTATAGCTGGGAGGCCGCGGCATCTCAGCTCGATCATCTCTATCAGGCACACATGGGAACTGGCAAGCTTCCTCGAGAAGTGATGTTGAAGGAGACCGCATGAGCCAGATTCGCGACATGCTCGGCTCGTCTGCCAATTCCATGCCTAAGCCCGACATTCGCGCGCAGTCCAAGCCCGAACACCAGGCAAGCGAGAATATTCTCATTATCCAGTCCGCGCATCCGAACTGCGTTCTGCGTGCTCTCGAGCGGCTGCATAAAAACCCCGTCTTCGCAAATCCGCGCTACACCCTTTTGTGCCGCAACCGGCCGGAGATCCTGGAATTTTTCCAGAATCATCCCATGCTCGCCGCAATTCATGGTCACTCGGGGGCTCGGGCTGCGTGGAAGATGCTTCACCGCCTGAGGGCTGAAAGATACGACAGTGTTGTACTCTTTTTCACAGGTGAGCCCGGCCACTGGAAAATAATATGGTTCGCTTTCCTGCTGGGGATTCGACACAAGCTCGTCTTCAACGAAACCAACGACTGTTTTTATTTCACCTGGAAGGCGACGTATTCGTTGATCCGGCATCGTCTCAGGAATCGGCCAAAGGGTAGCGGCCCGAATTGGACGAGCCGGATGCACACCTCCCTTGGCCGGCTGCGCCGACTCGTGCCCCGGCCTGCCTTGCAGAAGGGACGTGAACATTACCCGGGAGAGCGGATTTTACTCCTTCAGACTGCGGAACCAGCCAGAGTTTTGCGCGCCCTCGACCGGTTGCAGCAGACGCCTCTGTTTTCCAAGCCTCGTTATACGCTATTTTGCCGTGCTTTTTCGGAGGTGCTGGAACAATTCCAGAACCACCCCATGCTGTACGAGACGCGCATTCACACGCGAACGCACAACAGCTGGAACCACCTCCGCAGCTTGAGGCGCGAGAACTTCGACGCGGTGGTTCTCTTTTTGACCGGAGATCCCGGGTACTGGAAGATAAAGTGCTTTGCCTTCCTGCTGGGCGCGCGGCACAAAGTCATCTTCAATGAAAACAATGATTGCTTCTATTTCAAATGGAAGGCATGGTTTGGGTTGCTGGTCCACAGGATGGCCAGTCGGTCCAAGGTATCCACCCATGCGCGCTGGAGTTCTCAGGCAGCGGGTTTTCCCCTGGTCCTGATCAAGATCCTGCTTTTTCCTTTCCGTTTCGCGTGGTTGCTGATTGTCTGGCTGCAGCTGCGTAGAAGCGCCATGAAGGCTTCGAGTTAGTACCATGATTGTGCACTACGACTGCCGACATTTCCTTGGGCACAAACCCTGTATTTTCCGCCGTGAGTGTGACGGTTGTCCTCACTATGCGCCCTTTGGAAAACGAATCCTGATCATCAAGCTCGCAGCCATGGGCGACGTCTTGCGCACCACCTCACTGCTGCATGGATTGCGTCGTGCCTATTCGAACCGCCATATCACATGGCTCACTGAACCCAATGTCGTGCCGATGTTCCAGGGGATCGCTGAAATCGATCGCCTGATGTCCTACAGCTGCGAGAGCACGCTTCAGCTCCGCCACGAAACCTTCGACCAACTGTATTGTTTTGACAAGGAGCCCAAAGCGGTCGCATTGGCCATGGAGGTCCAGGCGAAGGAGCGGGCCGGTTTCGGGATGAGCCCGTATGGCAACGTTACGGCTCTGAGCCCAAACTCCGAATACATATTCGAGCTCGGCATCAATGACAATCTGAAGTTCTGTCTCAATACCAAAACTTATCCGGAGCTGATTTATGAGTGTGCCGGCCTTCCCTACCCCGAACCCCAGGAGTACATCCTGCCGGACCTGTCCGAGGAGATCGCCGCAGGTAAGGAATTTCTGCACTCCCTGGGAATCACGCCCGGAGCTTTGAAAGTCGGATTTAATACAGGTGCAGGCGACATCTTTGCCACCAAAAAATGGACCGAGGAAGGGTACACCGAACTGGCAGACCTGCTGGCCGACCAACTGGGGGCCAAGGTCCTGCTCCTGGGAGGCCCGGCAGAGACGGAGCGCAACGCACGGATTGCGGCGGCTGCGGCACATACCCCGGTGAATACCGGCACCCGTCACTCCATTCGCCGTTTTGCCGGTATCGTCGGCAACCTGGACCTGATGATTACAGGAGATACCCTGGCCATGCACATCGCCATTGGGCTGAAGGTTCCTGTGATCGTTCTCTTCGGCGCCACCTGCCATCAGGAAATTGAGCTCTACGGGCGAGGCGCGAAAATCGTCTCCGACTGCGCATGCAGCCCCTGCTACTTGAGCCGCTGTCCGAAGGAAGTCACTTGCATGCAGGCGATCCCGGCGCGCCGCGTGTTGGATGCCGTCGCGAAGGTGCTTCACCCCTGATTCCCAAGTCGGTAACACAAGGCGGAAACCTGGCTTCAGCGCTCGTTGGGGATTCCACTCATTATTAAGCACTTACGGTCTCTCCCTCAATGAGTGCAATGGGAGCGGGGACGCTCTGGGAATGTGGAAGGTCGAAAACCGCATCAAGAACCTTCACTGCATCCCCCAAATACGCAGGACTCAGATGGGCGTAACGAGCACTCATCCGCAGATCTTTATGCCCCAAAACCTGCGCTATCGTGTAAATGTCCTTCCCCAACATTGCGAGCCAGCTTGCGGTAGTGTGGCGGCAATCGTGGAGGGAAAAATCCTCAATGCCTGCTCTCTTACACGCTCGCTCAAAGGCGACGGTAACGTGAGCGGGCTTGACGGTGAAAAGCCTCTGCGTTGCGCTCCCTGAAGGAAGCGCGGTAAGGACTCTTTGCGCCCATGCGTTCAAGGGAACGATCCGCCCTTCGCCGTTCTTCGTCTGGGGGAGGAGAATGCACCCATGAACAAGGTCAACGTCAAGGTAACGAAGGGAAAGTATCTCCCCTCTCCTCATCCCCGTGAAATGTTAGACCAAGTCAAGACATCTTGCGGTTATCCTCAGCCTGGAGGATCACAGCAAGAATCCTCCATGTTCAATGAATGGGAATCTACTTCGGCAACTCCTCAGGGAAGTGCTTCTTGGGGGAATGCGTTCAGGGCACGGACCTGGCAATTTACCACTGGACACAAATCATCTGATCAGGGCAGGCCCGCGAGGGCTCAGGCCTGCCCCAAAGCCAGGAGGGTTTGATGCGTCTCCAGTGGGGATTTGATGAAGCGACCAGCGGCACTCCCAACGAATTCCTGAGAGTGCCGTGCTAGGCAACTCGGGCAGCCTTCACGCGACTTACCCAGAGCGTTGCACCCTGCATCTCGACAGTAGAAGATCAGACCGACAGGCTGCATAAACAACAAGAGCCGCCCCGTGGAGCGGCCCTTGTGAGCTATTCGAGAATCCTACGGAGAGTCCTTATGCCTTCTTCCTGCGCCACGCTGCCAGTGCAATGCCGCCCAAGCCACCCCCCAGAAGGAGCAATGTGGAAGGTTCGGGGATAGCGGCGGAAGCAGCGGAAGCTACCTCAAGACCGTCGTGATAAGTGTTATCGCCGGTATTGAAGCTGCTCACCAAACTGCCGACCGTAGTAAACTGCCGGACAATCCCTGACGCATAGCCAACCCAGAAAGTATTGGTGCCGGAGCTGTACCCGAGCCCTCCGCCGCCGGCAAAGCCTGTCTGGATGCTGCTTATAAAGTTACCAGAGGTGTCCCACTTCTCGATGGAGTCGTCGGCAAAAAAACCGTTGGTCGTGTACAAGTACGTCCCGTCAAACGTTACACCAGCAAAACTTGCTACCGAGTTGAACGAGAAAAGAGTTGCCCCGGTCGTGGGGTCGATCTTATGAACATACCCCTCATACGTGCTTGCCCAAATGAAGCCGCCGCCATAGGTCATGTCTTCGATCCACTGCCCGTTGACGGGAGCCGTGAAGCTACCGAGTTGGGTCCCAGCAATATCGTACATCTTGATTGCGTTGCTCCCGAAATTAGGTGCCACGGTCCAGAAATTCCCGGTGCCGTCGATCGCAGTCCCGGTGGCCCCACCCTGGCCGAAGTTGCCGACAAAACTACCGGTTGTTGTCCACCGCTGAACCGGCCCTTGCGTGTCGATTCCCAAGTATATGGTGTCTGCCATTGCAGGGGCGGCGAAACACATCATAACAATTGCCGCTACAACGACATGTTTTATAGTACCCTCTTGGATTAGCCCGTTTCGCATTTTTCCCCTCCGATCCTTACCGTAGTCCGTTGAAACAGAGATAAGCTGATAATTTACGACATGCAACAGTCATGCCACGTTTGAGGCACTGCGCTTGAACTTTGCAGTGAAGGGCTTTAACTAATTTAAAAACAATATTTTCCATCATGATATTTTTATGTCATCGAACAAGTCCGGATTAGGAGCCGCGAAGCCTGATTCTGAAACCTGTAAAGCCCTCCGACACAATGATTTCGCAATGCTCTTTCAGTCTAGCTAGAAGGCATAGACAATGTTAATGATACCTATGTGGGGAGGGCAAGATTCGGCATGTCGGTTTTCTTTACACACTTGATGAAGATCTTCGTCTCGCAATCGGGAGTTGTCCGGGGATGCCAACCTGCTGATTCCGTAATTTCAAAATTTTTATATAGCTCCGAGAGGTCAAGCGCACGCACAGGCGAAGGGGGGGTGTACCCTTGGGAGAATCAGAGAGACACGCCACCGCCCAAGCATAACAACTGGAAAACAGGGAGCATCCGTCCCAGTCATCGGTTGCCGGAAAACCTGGGGGTAGGGCGGGGGTAAATGGGGGGTAAAAAGGGCACTCGGTGGAAATGGTGGATAATCCTGCAATCCCTCCGATAACCAATATCCATGGGGCTTTAATGCCAACTCCCACAAAATGGTAGACTTGCCGAAATTGCCCCTGCAGGGACTACGAATCAAAAGGCCGCAAGTTCGAGTCTTGCCGGGCGCACCATAAAATCAATAACTTACAGCCAGATCAAAAAGAGTCTCACCAAAAAGTAAGCACATAGTAAGCAAGTCGCCCCTCTTGGAGGATTGAATGTTATTCCTCTCCGATACCCCCTGGTGGTACTGGTTGGTTGCTGCGATCGTCACTCTATACCATGCCTGGCGAGGCGCCAGGTGGCAATGGATCATCGCCAACAGAGCCAGGGAGGAATCCAAGGCCGACATCGTCGTGCTGCGTTGCGTCGAGGACGGCCTCTTCCATTTCGTTTGCTCCGCGGCGGGCTTCCTGGCGCTCGTGATAGCGAACAATCTCTATGGGTCGCTGGCTCTGAACCAGCCTAAGGACACGGGCACTTCGGTCTTGATAGCATTTTGCTTTCTGATCGGAATAACAGGCATCAGCGGCCAATTGGCGCCATTGATTCAGCTGGGCAAGATTCCGGGTGCGACATCCTGAGAGATCTCGCGCCCTCACGCCGCAAATTTGAGCGCAATTCTGATCCTTACTTCCTCATGGTATCTGAGCGCAATCCCCGCACAAAAAGGTCCCGCCGAAACAAAAAGGGCTCCCGAAGGAACCCAATTCCCGCCTCTGCGGCCTCGAGTAATCTGATTCACCTTTACCGGTTGTTTTCTGCAGAGGATTGTTGAGATGATGGGGCAAAAGAGGAGAACCCAATGGCCAATGTTAGCGCCGGCTTGAAAGGAGGCCAATTTTGCCGGAATAAAAGGTTGCCATCTTTAGAAAAGAAAATCTGCGAGGACGCGGTACAGACTCTATAGAAAAATTCTATATATAGAGAACTTCGGCGCATTTCGGTTCCTGTCCTGATCTGCTCGACAAAGAATAGCCGGGCCAATCAAGGCACGGAGCACGAGATGATCGCCAGAAAACCCGTTTGCGATTACTGCCATAACGCCTTCAATCCTTCTCCATTCCATCCCAAGCAAACCGTCTGTGGATCACCCGCATGCAAGCGCCGCCGGCGAAGCCATTCTCACCGCAAAAGAATCGCGACTGACTCCGATTACCGCCAGGCATGCATCGAGAGCCGGAAGAAGTGGCGGGATAACCATCCGGGCTACCAACGCAGCTACCGCTCTAAACATGAAGCATACGTCCAACAGAACCGGCAGAAGCAGCACCAGCGGAACCAGAAGAGGCAGCTTGCGCTGATTGTAAAGAACAACTTAGCTATCGACCTGAAGCGGCTTTCCGCGCGGATCTGGATGACAGGCCCGGGACTGGAGGCGATTGTAAAGAACAACTTAGCTATTTCCCAAGTCATGATATTTCAGACACTTGGCGAATCTGCGGAGCAAGTCTGATGGGATTGTAAAGAACAACGCTTTGGTTTTGTGGGCCGGTCGGAGCTATAGAGGGATCACACCGGGAGGAGTAGACAATGGTGATGCATCCCAAAACAATCGAAGCCATCTACCGGATGAGTCACGAACAAAAGCTTTCGGTCAGGCAGATCTCCCGTCAGCTTCATGTATCCCGCAAATCCATCCGGAAGTACCTGGACAAACCTCTTCCGATGCCGGTCGTGCGCAAGCCTCGCAGCAGCAAACTGGATCCCTTCAAACCGCTTATCCGGGAACTCCTCGATCAATGTCCCAGTGCCAGTTCCGTCGTCATTGCCCAACGAATACGGCCCGCCGGATACGACGGCGGGCGATCCATTCTCAAGGAGTACCTGTCGATTGTCCGCCGGACCGAGCAGCCGGCACGGGCCTACGTGCGCGTTGAATCCAGTCCCGGAGACCGCTTCGAGATCGACTGGGGTCACTTCGACGCGATCGACTACCAGGGGGACAAGCGCAAGCTCTACGCCTTCTGCTGCATCGAATGTCACAGCCGCCGGCTCTATGTCGAGTTCACACACAGCCAATGCTTTGAGACCTTCGTCCGCTGCCACATCCATGCTTTTCAGTTCATGGGCGGTCGAGCCAGGGAATGCCTATATGACAATTTAGCCACCGCTGTTGCTGAACACGACGGCCGGATCGTTCGCTTCAATCCTCGATTCCTGGCTTTTGCCCGCGAGTTGGATTTTTATCCGAGAGCCTGCAACAAGGCAGCGGGTTGGGAAAAAGGTAAGGTTGAAAAAGGCGGGGTCGGTTACCTCCGGCACAATTTCTGGCCTCTACGCACCTTTGTGGATCTTGCCGACATCAACTCTCAGGTCCGGCAATGGTTGGAGGAGATCGCCAACAAACGTATCCACCGCGAAACGCGCCAGAGCCCGGATGAACGATTCCGCCCCCAATCCCTGGGCTCTTTGCCGCCGCTCATGCCGGATTATCGCGATACGGCCATCCCGCTCGTGCACAAAGATATCCGATTGTGCTTTGACGGTAATCGCTACTGCGTCCATCCACGTTACGTGGGATTCCACCTGACCATCAAAGCCGATTCTCAATCCGTCGCAATCTATGATCATGACCATGAAGTCGCCCGCTATGTGCGCTGCTGGCGGCGCGGCCAGACACTCGGAGCCGAACGATTCGAAAAGGAACTGCTTGAACACCGCCCGGCAGCCGAGCGTTCCGCAGCACAGCGGCGCCTCGTCCTGCAGCTCGGAGAAGCCGGCGAATCCTATCTGCGCGGTCTGGCCGAAACCGACCGTTCCCTCTCGCGCCAAATCAACGAACTCCTCTCTCTGGTTCGTCAATACGGCCCTGAATCGGTCGTCGCTGCCATTAGCAAAGCTCAATGCGCCGGCGCTTTCGGAGCCGATTACATCGCCAATATCCTCATGCAGGAACAATCCGCCAGGGAGATGCAGCCTCTGCTGCTTCTGAAAGATCCTCGTTTGAACGAACTGGCCACCGATCCCTTGTCTCTCCTCGACTATGACGCACTGATCCTCACCCCAAGGAGTGAATCATGACTTCATTAAGTGACAAACTCACCCAACTCAAACTCGACTTCATGGCGCCGGAAATCGACCGTGTCCTGGCGGATGCCGCCGCCAGAAGTCTCAGTCCGGCTGCTACCTTGGAATGGCTCGCGGACCTGGAACTGGAGGGACGCCAGAGTCGTTCCGTGGAACGTCGCTTCCGCTTATCCAAACTACAGGCGCGGCACGGAATCGAGTCCTTCAGCTTCAACCATCACAAGTCCCGGCAGCAGATCAAAAGCAAGATCCTGCATTTGCTGGATCTGGATTTTGTTAAGCAGGGAACCAACATCATCCTGATCGGCAACCCCGGCACCGGGAAAACCTTCCTCTCAAAAATAATCGGATGGAAGGCCTGTCAGGCCAATCTGCGTGTTCTGTTTGCCCCAGCCATGCAGATGCTCAATCAGTTGGTGGCATCTCAGGTCGATCATTCCCTGGTGCGCAAGCTCAAGGTCTATACCGACCCGACATTACTTATTTGCGACTAATGTGAAGTTGTCAGTAATGTGGAGTT
>JBGQNR010000067.1:0-25481 GCA_041501225.1 Acidobacteriota bacterium | reverse complement strand
TTTGAGCCCTTGCTGCAATTCAGACAGTGGAGAAGATCGCACCGCGAAGACCTCAAAGACCGCAAAGAGGCGAATTCGATTCTTCACGCCCGGGGGCTGCCTTCGGCCGCCCCCGGGCGGGCCTGGGCGTCAGCTTTGCGGTCTTTGAGGTCTTCGCGGTGAAAAGATAATCCATTTCTACTTTCCATGCCCACTGTCTGAATCACAGGAGCCGTTGAGGTCAGGCTCCCTCACCTCTAAGGCTTAAACAACCGAATTTCAGTTGGTGCGCGCGCACGTTATGACTCCACCGGCTACGACATCAAGCCCGCGCACCAGGACGAACCTGCCCATCTCCTGAATGAAATTGAAATCTTCGACGACGAGCGGCTGGCGCGTGTCGATGGTCACCTCGGCAACTTCGGTCTCCAGAATGTGATCGCGGTTGTCCAGGATCGGCTCCAGCGTGGACGAGTCTATCTTCCGCCCTATCGTGATCTGCGCCGGCAGCTGTTGAGTCGCCACTCGCAGGACCAGTTCGTCCGAGGCGCTTAACGGCCTTTGGGACATCCAGAAAACGTTCGCTTTGATCGACGAAGTCACCACCGGCATGTCTGCGGCGCCGCACGCAACAGCCCCCCTCTCGATGAAAAGCGGTTCCGACAACGTGATGCCGATGCTTTCCCCGGCCTCAGCCTCAGTTCGGTCCTGCCACAACACCTCAATCGAACAGACCTCCGCCGTGCTTCCCTGCGGCAGGAACACAAGTTTGTCGCCGCGGCGGATCTTTCCGGCCTCCACCCTCCCAACCAGGATCCGTTTGTCCTTCACCTTGTAGACATCCTGCACGGGGAAACGCAGCGGCCGGTTTACAGCGGGATCGCGCGGCCTGAATGAATCGAGCCCGTCGAGCACGGTCGGCCCGTCGAACCAGGGCATGTTTCCAGACGGAAGGGCGACGTTGTCGCCCAGTCTCGCGGAGATCGGGATCGTGTAGTTGACCGAGACCCCCAACGCGGACAGAAATTGCATCATTTCGTTTCTCAACTCATCGAACCGCGCCGCGGAAAAGCCCACGAGGTCCATCTTGTTGATCACGACGATCACCTGTGACAGTCCCAGCATCCCCAGCAGGTAGGCGTGCCGCTTCGTCTGCTCTTTCACGCCTTCATTCGCATCGACGATGACGATCGCCGCCTCCGCCTGCGATGCGCCCGTGATCATGTTCTTAATGAATGCCTTGTGGCCGGGCGCGTCGATGATGACATAGTGCCTGCGACCCGATTTGAAGAAGGTCTGGGCAGTGTCGATGGTGATCCCCTGCGAGCGCTCTTCCTCCAGATGGTCCATGACAAAGCCGAACTCCATCTCGCGCCCGAGTTCCTCACACGTGCGACGGACTTCCTCGATTTTCTCGTCGGGAAGGCTGTCGGTGTCATACAACAGGCGGCCGATGAGAGTCGACTTGCCGTGATCGACGTGGCCCACGATGACGAACTTCAGATGCTCCATCATTGATCGCTGCTCCTCACATGTAACCCAGACTGCGCAGTTTCTGCATCACGTAGGCCGATTCCTTATCCTGGGCGCGGCCGGCCCTTTCTGCAGTGGTCGTGGTTCTGAGCTCCTCGATGATCTTGGGGAGCGTGTCTGCCTCGGAACTGACCGGGGCGCAACAACTCTCACATCCGATCGACCGGAAGCGCTTGCCATCCCGGGCGAAGTAAAGCCCCACGATCGGGATTCCCTCGCGCTGGACATATTCCCAGATGTCCAGTTCCGTCCAGTGAAGCAGCGGATGCACCCTCACGTGATCATCATCAGCCTGCTTTGAACGGTACTGATCCCAGAGTTCGGGAGGCTGATTCTTGTAATCCCATTTGAAATCCTGATCGCGCGGCGAAAAATAACGCTCTTTTGCCCTGATTCCGTGTTCGTCGCGCCGGATGCCCAGCAGCAAGGCCTTGAACTTGTGCTTTTCGATCGCCAGTTTCAGGGCGTCGGTCTTGAGCAGGTTGCAGCAGTTGAGCTTCCCTTTCGCAGGGCTCATCCCTTCCGCGAGGGCAGCCTCGTTCCTGGCCACCATAAGCCTCAGCCCCCACTCCCGGGCTTTGCTCTCTCGGAACTCGTAAATCTCCTTGAATTTGTACCCGGTGTCGAGGTGCATGACCGGGAAAGGAATCTGGTCATAAAAGGCTTTCCGGATCATCCACAGGAGTGTGGTGGAATCCTTCCCGATCGACCATAGCATGGCGATGTGCCTGAACTGACTGTACGCCTCGCGGATGATAAAGATGCTCTTGCTTTCAAGTTCGTCTAGATGGTCCATTGCGGTTTATCCCCAGGCTTTGTTTCGAAGCGCAGAAGTACGTCAGAAAGGCGAAAACTGAACCGGGATCTCCACTCTACGTGAGGCAGCCACGCTGTCCGTCCTCAACCTGCAACTTCAAGCGTAATCGTCTCAGAGCCGCGTTTACGAGTTCGTAGGCGGCGGTCAATCCCGCTGCGCCCGCCCCGATTATGACTACTCTTTTCATGTCGTCTTATCGATTGATTTCACACGATTAAGATCTGGTGTTGTGGGTAGAAGCGATCACGCAATGTCCGTCTTTGGCAAGAGGCCGCTTTCCTCCGTGCTGCCCATGTTCCCGGCCGACAATCTTACTGTGCCTGGGCTCCGATGTTGTTTTTTGAGGCGGAACGAGATGCACGGGCGGCATCGCCTGAGCGATGGCATTGGTGCGTAACTCAATCCCCGAATTCACAAAATGTCGACCCGAGATTCGGTCACCCTCGAATGGTTGCCTATAGTGCTGATGCCCCTCCCGCATCGGGGCAACTCAATGTCGCACGCTCAATAGAATCTTGGGCACAAGAACCGGGCAAACGCTGAGGGTGCTTCGCCCTCTCAGTCACAGGCCAAGATACCCGTAACCGATTGTAATATAACTGCTTGCAACACAATACGGGTGGAAACCGATCGGTCGCCTGGCAATCATCGTCACCATTGTAGGAGTTTAGATCGGAGTCAAGCGATTGTGGTTGCGTGCCCTGGCTCGAATCTGATCGTACCCCTATCGGTGCTCCAAACTGGCGCGATGTAGCCAGCCACGCTCTTTCTTGTAAATTTATCCGATTCCAAAGGTACTGCCAATGCCAAAAAGAGATTTTGAACTGGGTCTGTCCTCCTCGCCGGCACCGTTGCGGCGGGGCCCCTGTACTGCATTCCTGGTTTGCTTAGAGTCTGCAATACAAAACTGTAAGTCTTTTCGGCATGAGGGGTCTGCTAGATGAATACTATTTCTACACACTGAAATCAACGTATATTTAGCACTGAGGCAGCCCGTGAGGTAAAGAAATACGGACGTCCTGAAATTGCGCTTCACTTGGTTGATTGGAACCTGGAAACGGCAAAAACCTCGACCGACATCGAAGGAGTAGAAATCTATGTCCATTTGGCAGCCAGGCTCGATGCCCGGTTCACCGCTTGGTTGCGAGGACGTGAAGCGTCACCTGCAGACCCCTCCTGCGCTGATGCAGCATAACGCCCCGTGTCAAGAAACAAAGTATGTCAAGCCGGTTTGCGATAATAGTACCGCAGCATGCCGCCGAATCGCTCGCGGCACGTGACCTCACTATGGTGTGACCCACTTCATCGCTTAGCTCGATCAGTCTGTTGTCAAGCCCCTGGTGATTGCGCTCTGCGTGATAATGTGCCAGGAAAGTAACTGAGGAGGATTCCTTTTTTGCCGAGCTCCTCTCTAAGCACCCGATTCTCCATAAGCAGGTACGCGACGGCGTCCTGTTGCCGGCGGTTGATCCAGCCTGCAAGAATCAGGAGCAACGACTGGCATAGCTGCAACAGGACCTTCATGTCCCTCCGAATGCGCGGTGAAAATCCGCAGCATCCGGGATCCTGTGCTACTTGTCAAGCGTCGCGCCCAGCGTTAGCGGCGTCTATGGCAACACACATCGTTACAGTCATTTGTGGCACGGCCGGCCTTTTTTCACCACACGGGAAGCCGGCAAGGAAGATCAGGAAGCCGATCATGATGAGCGGATCGGCGAGCGTAGCGCGTGCGAGGATGAGCGTGCTGGCCCTGGTCACAAAGGCGCTGGCGGCTGCCGTGTCCTCGATGCGGGGCTCCGGACCGGCCAGATAGTAAAGCGGAAGCGCGATCAGGAATACGACGAAGCCAGCGACCCCAAAGACACCCGACCAGCGCCGCCCTCTCGAGTTGTTCACAACACACTCCTATCTTGCTCCGCCCAACGAGGCTGTAGAAAAAGCCAGAATGGCCCCACGGAAAGCCTGTCTTCCCAAAAAAGAGGCAGTCGATTTTGGCAAAATTGGGCAATCCATGAAAGTCGAATCGGGTTTTTCTACAGCTTCAATGCCCGGCATCAGCCGCGGCGCTCTTTTTGCGCCGGCGGCTGGATGCAGTTGTTAGGCGATTTTTTGTTTAGGCGAGAATGAGGCGACGGCCTTTGGGCTCGGGTATCGGATCGCCAAATTCTTTCGCCGTCTCGATCCATAGTGCGATAGCCTCCTGAGCGCTGGCGAGCGCTGCCTCTTGTGTTGTTCCATGAGCGGCACAGCCGGGGAGTTCTGGGACTTCGGCCACAAATGCCTGATCCTCCACACTCCAGTAAATAATGACCTCGTACCTGTTCATTCTGTTTCACCCAGATGGTACTTCAAAAGTACGTTTCGGACTTAGCGGACCTGATAGGGCTTTGCCTCGCTACCATCACGCTGCAAGTTGATCTTCTCTTCAATCCCGGCCTTACGAAAGATGTGATGGCTCCCTCGAACTCGCATATCGAAACCCAGGTTCAGGAGCAACTGGCGAAGGTCATCAAATCGGATGGTAGCATCCGAGGTTCCGCTCAACACTCGGCGCAGCGTCTTGCTCGTGCCCATACCGACATTCTACACCAGGATGGTGAGGAAAAATGAACCCGTCTAACTTGTAATTAGGCTGACCAGCCTTGCACTCTGATCAGAAAGTGGCAAACATAGTCGTGACGGGCAGTGTAGCAGCGGCGCGACACGCGGCCAGAATCTTCAGAGCGCATCCGCCTTCGATCCTGCCATCTATCGCCGTCCCATTTCGATGACAGGCCGGGAGATCGCGCACCTCAACGCTCGTGCGGAGCCACGCGCTCAGAAGTCTGGCATCTGTTCGACCTTGAAATATCGAACATGACATTCCAAAATACGAGAATAATATCTAAGTGATTTATTATCAATGCTCAAGACGTTTGCTTCGTCACTTGCCACCTGTCACCCTATCGTAGCCGTTGATTCTGAACGCCTTTTCATCCGGCGTTCATCTGCCTTTCATCTCCACGTGCAATACGATAGAAACCTCCGACAATGAGAATGCTTGTCGCCGGAGTTGACGAAATTCCAAAAACCTTTTTACGAGGAGCAGCTCAGATGAGATCCATGTGGGGCTTGGGCGGGTGGTGAAAAAAGTCAGCCGTGCGACAAATGACTGTAACGACGTGTGTTGCCATAGACGCTGCTAACGCTGGGCGCGACGCTTGACAAGTAGCACAGGATCCCGGATGCTACGGTTTTTCACCGCGCATTCGGAGGAACATGAGGGTCCTGCTGCAGCCATGGCAGTTGTTGCTTCTGATTCTTGTAGGCTGGATCAACCGGCGGCAACAGGACGCCGTCGAGTACCTGCTTAGGGAGAATCGGGTGCTCAGAGAGAAACCCGGCAAAAATCGAATCCTCCTCAACGATGACCAGCGCCGGCGCCTGTCTGTGAAAGGCAAAATCCTCGGGCGGAAGATGCTCGAGCAGCTGGCCAGCATCGTGACCCCCGACACGATCCTGCAGTGGCATCGGGAACTCGTAGCTTTACATTCGGACTATAGCAAACGCCGGAAAGACGCTGGACGGCCGCCTGTATTGAATGTCGGTCGAGTTTCTTGCCGTTTCCCGGTTCCAATTACCCAAGTGTGACGCAGTTGTAGGACGTCTGAGTTTCTTTACCTCACGGGATGAGAGCGCGTTTTCCCGAGGCCAGATGACCATAACCGCAGAAAGCCGGATTTTCTCACGTACACCCGATCCTCGATCCTGCTGCCTGAGCGGAAGCCACGAGCTGGCGCATACGGAATCCAGGTCGACAGGGAAAGACCTCAGGACGCAAGCCTGGCCGTACTGTGAGAAATGCTGGCGAAAATTTCCCTGAAATAAAACCGGCACTGGCGAAACTACATGGGTGCACGGACCGTTGCCGCTCCATGGAGCGCAAGCGCTTCGTAGCTGACGAAAACGTCCCCGTTTTATGGTGCCAAGCCGGCCTTGACAGCCCTCTATCCTAACGATATCGTGCCCTTCCTTTAGGCTAGTGTCGCTGGTCCCCTCCATGCTTCTTCATCCTCTGTGACTGAAGCGCCTGCTCCAGGTTCTTCTTTGCCGTCGCGTTGTTGGGATCCATCACCAGGGCCTTGGCATATAGTGCAATGGCCTCCTCCGCATGTCCCGACTGTTCCAGCGCGCGTCCCAGGTTGTTCGCTGCTACAGTGTAGTCGGGCCGGATTCGCAGGGCCTCCCGATAGTGCCCGATCGCTTCTTCCAACCGGCCCTGCCGGCTCAATGCGGTCCCGAGATTGCAATGCGCCTCCGCGTATTCGGGCTTGATGGCAAGAGCCTTGGCAAAGCTTGCGATGGCCTCCTCAAGGCGGCCTTGCTGCAACAGGCGGTTGCCAACCTCATAGTAGCCAAGTGAGAAATCGGGTTTTAATCGAAACGCCGCGCTAAGGTGCTCAGTTGCCTCGCTGTTCCTGCCCTGCGACAGCAGGGACAGGCCCAGATAGTAATGCGCGTAGATCAAGTCTGGCCTGATTCGAATCGCCTGGAGGTAGTGTTGCTCGGCCTCGGCAGGTTTATTCAATCGGGAGAAGGCATTGGCCATGTTATAGTGCGCCATCGCGTAGTTGGTGTCGATCTCCAGGCTCTTCTGGTAGTTCGCGATGGCTTCCTGATACCGGTGATCCCTTGCCAGCGCGGCTCCCATGTTGTTGAATGCCTCCGCGTAGGCAGGATCCAGTTCAATGGCTCGGCGATAATTCTCAATGCCGCTCTGCAATTCTCCCTCGCCGACCCATGCGATCCCCGTTCCATTATAGGCCACGGCGAGCCCGGGTTTGATCCTCAGGGCTTCCTCGAATGACTCCCTGGCCTCGCGGTATCGGCCCTGGGTAATCAGGAGATTTCCAAGGTTGTTATACGCCAGCCAGCACGATGGATTTTGGCTGAGTGTATGGCGATAGAGCGTCTCAGCATTAATGTACTGATGGCTCTGAAGCCAAGTAGGGACCGCCAGTACTCCCCCAAGAACCAGAATTCCCAACATTGCAGCCGGCTTGCGCTGGAGGCCCCAGTGGTCGACAATACTCTCCAGGCCCGCGCAGAACAGGGCGATGATCGATATGGTCGCTAGATATTGAAAATGATCAGCGACAAACGAGTAGCGGAACGGATATACGTTGAAAAAGCCCATGGCAGGAAATAGCGTTCCACAGAAAAACAGCATCGCCGCCAGCGGCGCACGGGAACGCTTTCTCAACAACCACAGCACCACAATAAGGCAGACCAGCCCCAAGGGATAGAGATACTGCCACCATGCACTCTGGCTGACTTCCCACCGCGGGTAAATAAAGATCAGATCTGTAGGCCAGAAGAGCTTGCCAAGATAAAACCAGACCGCCCGACCGGCGATGAGGCACCGCTCGATCGAAGTGAGCAGGTAGTCCGCGCCGTGTGCCCCGAGTATATTTCGTTCGACCCAAGCGGTAAACAGTCCTCCGGCCGCACCGACCACAAAAAACGGCACGAGCGGCAACGCATCACGACGCCAGTTCAGTCGCCCGCGCTGCCACCAGAACGCCACCAGCAGAGCAGCCGGCAATGTCGCCGTGACCGTCTTGCTCAATAACGCCAGAACGAAGAGGCTCAGCGCCATCGCATAGAATCGTCTGTTTCTGCTCTTGTCGAAGTGCAAGTAAGTCAACGCGGCAACTAGATAGAACAAACCCGAGAGCGTGTTCTTCAACTCGCTGATCCATGCCACGGATTCCACATGCACGGGATGCAGGGCGAAGATCACTGCTGCCAGCCAAGGCCACGGCACGCCCAGTCGCCGTAGAATCAACGCCACAAGTAATGCGGAAATTACGTGCAGGACGATGTTGAGTAGGTGGTAACCCAACGTGTCGCCACCCCAGACCTTATACAAGATCCAGAAGGCCGAGTGGACAATGGGGTAGTATTGTTGGGTCGCACTCAAATCAAACCAAATTCGATACAGCCCGTGCCAAGAGCGGAGTTCGGGACGGGTCACATGAAAGTCGTCATCCCAGAGCATCCCGCCATGCAAGGCCGGATAATAGGCTATCAGCCCCGCCAGCAGCAACGCAAGCGCCAGGAACCCAATCTGCCAGCCGCGAGATGGAGCAACGGCAACGCCTTCCCGCCTTGGTTGCTCTGCCTTTTTGTTGGGGCGGTTTGAGGACCGAGGTACCCCACTCTTACTAAGGTTCATAAACAGGTTTTGTCGGCAATTGGCCTGAATTATCGCTTAAACAGTTATCGACGTCAACCTGGTTGACTGCCTGCGACCGACAGCAAATGCAAGCGGCATTTTTGCTGCATGCTACGTTAGGGATTCTGCTTTCGATTTATAAATATTGCACGCGTTCTTGCTCACGTCCAACCGTGAGTTTTTAGTGAGTTTTGGCGGCAAACGGACCATGAGCCTAAGGAAACTCGTTCAACTAAACTTTATAAACTATTGACTGTATTTTGTTTTCATGGAGCCAGCGCCCGGACTTGAACCGGGGACCTACTGATTACGAAACAATAGTGACAGTCTGGCCTCCATTCCGATCCAGAGTGTTCTCTGCTACCCCTATGCTACCCTGACTACTTTTCAGTGAAATCGATGTCAGTGTAAGTTATTGATTTTATTGGTGGGCCCAGCAGGACTCGAACCTGCGACCCGCTGATTATGAGTCAGCTGCTCTAACCAACTGAGCTATGGGCCCATCTACTTGGCAGAATTCAGTTTAGCGGATACACCGCTTTGGGCTTCCCCGGCAGGTGTAGTGAAAACCGCAGGAGAATTTTCCGCAAGCATCTCGACCGCTTCCCTTAGGTGCGCTTCGCTGAGGTGCACATTGCGCCGAATCATTTTCGGCTCCTTCCAGCGCCCCAAGGCTTGCAGAGTCCTGTCTCCTGCCCCCTGCATCCTCAGCCGGCTGGCGAACGTATGCCGTAGGGTGTGGGGGTGACGTCCGGTAGGTTAGCATGCCTGCAGGCATCGGTAAAGGCTGTTCGGATCGACTTGAATGGCAGACAGTGCCGGTTAACGAAGACACACTCGCCCTTGGCCGTCGTCTTTAGCCTCGCCTGCGCCTCTATCACCTTGGGGGTGATTAGTTAATAGCACTCAACGAAAAATGCGCTAAAATGTGTCAAACGGAGAGAATCTTCCATGGCTGACCTGTCAACCACCGAAACAATTCCGCTTGAAACCGGCGCTGATGGCGTAGTGCGGATAAGCAAGACGCGAGTGACACTCGACACCATAATCGCGGCCTTCTCGGAGGGCGCAACGGCTGAAGAAATCGCGCAGCAGTATCCCTCCTTGCCGCTTGCCGACGTGTACTACGTCCTCGGCTATTACCTGCGGCGACCCTCCGAAGTCCAATCCTACCTGGACCGGCGCCGGGCATCAGCAGAGAAAATCCGCCTGGAAAATGAGTCTCGTAGCGATTCCATCGGCGTCCGGCAGCGATTAATGGCCCGCATTCCCGGCGGGAGACTCTGACCCATGCTCGCGCTGGCGGCAGACGAGAACTTCAACAACGATATCCTACGCGGCTTGCTGCGCCGTAAACCCGACCTGGATGTGATGCGCATTCAGGATGCGGGCTTGTCGGGTGCAGATGATCGTACCGTTCTCGAATGGGCCGCGCGGGAGCACCGCATTTTGCTTACGCATGACGTTTCCACGATCACTTTTCATGCGAACGACCGCATCCGGGAAGGAAAGCGAATGGCGGGAGTGTTCGAGGTCAGCCGGTCTGTGCCCATCAAAGTGGCAATCGAAGACATCCTCCTGCTGGCTGAGTGCAGCAACGAGGCGGAATGGTAGGGTCAGATTCGCTATTTGCCGTTGCGGTGAACGATGTAGTGAAAATCGCAGGAGAACTTTTGCCGAATTCCGGGAAAAGTGGGGGAATCTCCGGGTCAGAGCAAAAACAAGAAAACCCGCGTCAGTCGCGGGTTTCATCGTGTTTTCAACAGGTTAGCAGATTGGCTCCGAAGTGATTATGAGTCAGCTGCTCTGACCAACTGAGCTATGGGCCCACACTGTGGAGTGACGATTTACGATTGAAAAGCGCTCAAATCGTCAATCGTCATTCGTCAATCCCTCACTGCCGAACCTTCAAGGAAGGCTTTCAGCATGCGGCTGCGCGATGGGTGGCGCAGCTTGCGCAGGGCTTTGGCTTCGATCTGGCGGATGCGCTCGCGGGTAACCGAGAAGCGCTGGCCGACCTCCTCGAGCGTGTGCTCGCTGCCGTCGCCCAACCCGAAGCGCATCTTGATGACCTGTTCCTCGCGGGGAGTCAGAGTCTTCAAAACCGATTCGGTCTGTTCCTTCAAATTGATGTTGATCACCGCTTCCGCCGGCGAGACCACGGCGCGATCTTCGATGAAATCCCCGAGATGGCTGTCCTCTTCTTCGCCGATCGGAGTCTCGAGGCTGATCGGCTCCTGCGCGATCTTCAGGATCTTGCGCACCTTGCTCACGGGAAAATCCATCTTCTTGGCGATTTCCTCGCTGGTCGGCTCGCGCCCATATTCCTGCACCAGGCTGCGCGAGGTCCGGATCAGCTTGTTGATCGTCTCGATCATGTGCACCGGGATACGGATGGTGCGCGCCTGATCGGCAATGGCGCGCGTGATCGCCTGGCGGATCCACCAGGTCGCATACGTGGAAAACTTGTATCCGCGCCGGTACTCGAACTTGTCGACTGCCTTCATCAAACCGATATTCCCTTCCTGGATCAGGTCCAGGAACTGCAGGCCGCGGTTGGTGTACTTCTTCGCGATCGAGACCACCAGTCTCAGATTCGCCTCCACCAGTTCTTTCTTGGCAATATCGGCTTCCAGCTCGCCCGATTTGATGGTCGCCAGCGTCCGCTTCAATTCAGGAACGGTCGCGGAAGCTTCTTCTTCGATTTCCCGGATTCTTTGCTCATGCGCTTTGATGAGCTTCTTGATCGACTTGGCGTCTTCCAGGCGGCGCGGCCCCTCGAGGCTCCGGTTCTGCTTGTGGATCTCCTGCTCGAGCCCGAAAACTTCGTCCACCGTGTGCTTGATGACGCCGACGAGCCGCTCGTGCTGGACCGGACTGAGTTCGAGAGCGCCTACGGTCCGGGCGACCTCAATGCGATGGCGTGCCAGCATCGAAAGGTGTTTCTTATAGATTCGCGAACCTTTGCGGCATTTGGCCAGCCTGCCGCGGTACTTGTTGGCGTGTCGTTCATGCTTGCGAATGTTGTCGATGATTTCGAGTACCTGGTGCTTTTTCTCATCCATCCGCTCGTCGGTAAGCTCATCGTCGTTGAACGAAATCACATCGCGGATCGATTCGAGGTTCTTTTTGAGCTTGTCGCCGATGCACAGGATTTCGCTCACGACCAGCCGCGAGCGAGACAGAGCCTTCAGTACGATTTTTTGTCCATGCTCGATGCGTTTGGCGATCTCGACTTCGCCTTCGCGGCTCAGCAGCGGCACCGTGCCCATCTCCCGGAGGTACATGCGCACCGGGTCATTGGTCTTATCCAGCGTGATGGCGCCGAAATCGAATTCGCTTTCTTCCGCGTCCTCTCCCTGCTTGTCGTCCTTCTTGCCCTCATCCTGGAATTTCTGCTCCGAGTCGATCACCTCGATTCCTGCGGAGCCGAAAAGAGAGAAGATGCTGTCCAACTCATCCGAGGAGCAGATCCCCTCGGGCAGCAGGTCATTGACCTCATCGTAGAGCAAGTAGCCTCGCTCCTTGCCCATTAATATCAGTTCTTTTACTTCATCGTATTTTTCTTCGATAGACAAACCCGCTGTCTCCTTTCCGGATCTTTCCTGGACGGCCCATCATGCGTCTGGGGCGCATAGAGGCGCATGAAAATGGGCGACGAAGCGGGCGCCGTCAGCCAGGCGACGCTCGAACTTCGCAATCACTCCACTTCAAGCCCCGTCTCGGCGGCGGGGGCCTGCTTATTTCCTGGACAAGTTAACCAATTCTCGATCGACTTGAACCCGCTCCACAATCAGCTGGTTCAGCATGCCATCATCGTTTCGTTCAGCAGCCGCGGCGATTTTCGCGAGGATTTCCTGCCTCCTTGCCGCCAACCTGATGCTGCGCAACGCGCTGAGAAAACTCTCGGCCGTCTCCTGGGATAAATCCTCAGGTACTTCCTCCATCTGCAACTGGGCCAACATGACCTGTTCCGCTTCACCGGCGAAATGCCGATGGAGGCCTTCAAATGTCGTTCCTATCCCTCGTCGGGCTTCATTCAGAAGCGCTGCAAAAATCCGCTCCGTCGCCAAGCCGGCAAAATCCTGGTCGGAACAGAGGGAAAGAAACTGCGGCTGCAAAGCTGAATGACTGAGCAGGAACTGGAGAAGCCTCTTTTCTGCAAACTTCATCGCGCCGATCGATGCCAGCGGAGCGTCCCTAAGCCGCGTCTTCTTCTGCTGAGCTGCCCGTTTTACCTCCGCGAGCAGCTGCTGATCCTCTATCTGCAACTTGCGGGCAAAACGAAATACGTAATCCGAGCGTTCCACGGCATTGGGAACTTTGGCCAGATAGGGCAAAACCGAATTCAGCACTTGGATTTTGCCCTTGGGATCGCTCAGGTTTCCCTGGCTCTGCATTGCAGTTTCGAGTACAAAATCCAGATACGGAGGAGACTGCCGCAGCCGGTTCAGATATTCCTTCGCGCCTGCACTTCGAACAAAGGTGTCCGGGTCCTGCCCTTCGGGCAATCGGAATACCCGAACCTGAAAATCCTCCTCAAGGAAAAGGTCCAGCGATCTCTGTGTTGCTGCAAGCCCTGCAGAATCAGGGTCATAGCTGACTACAACCTCGCGCGTGTAGCGCCCCAGCAACTTCACTTGTTGGGGGGTCAGGCTGGTTCCGAGCGAGGCGACGACATTCTCTATTCCGTGCTGGAAAGGGATCATGAAATCCATGTAGCCCTCAACCAGTACGGCACAGTCCAGCTTTTGGATACCTCCCCGGGCGTAGCTCAACCCGAACAGATTCCGGCTCTTATTATAGAGCTTGGTCTCAGGGGAATTCAAATACTTCGGCTGGTGATCTCCCAGTGCCCGGCCGCCAAATGCTATGGTGCGGCCACGGATATCCGTGATGGGAAACATGACCCGGCCGCGAAAGGCGTCATAATGGCGGGCGCCGTCCTCCGAACGTTTAATCAAGCCGCATTCCTCCAGGGCGGCTATGGGAAATCCGTTCTTCTGCAGGTAAGCCAGCAGTACATTGCCTCCTGCCGGTGAATAACCAAGCCTAAAACGATCTATGGTTTCCCGGCTGATCCCCCTGCCCAGCAAATATGCCAGCGGCGAACGCCCCTCTTCCGTTACAACCAGCGCATGGTGATAGAAAAGGGCGGTTTCCTCCATGGCCTTGCGCATCGTCTCGCTGTCGCTTACCGTTGAGGGCTCTTCCCGCACGGTCGGCTGCGGGAGCACGACGCCGTACCTTTCCGCAATGAAACGCACCGCCTCCGGAAAGGAAAGCTGCTCAATCTGCATCACGAACTTGAACAGGTCACCCCCGACGCCGCAGCCAAAACAGTGGAAGATCTGCTTGTCTTCGCTGACGTTGAACGAGGGCGTTTTTTCCGTGTGGAAGGGACACCGCGCCACATGGTTCCGCCCGCGCTTCTTGAGGGCGAGATATTCGGAAATCAGCGAGACGATATTGACGGAGTTGCGCACCTCGTCAAGCACGCCGTCAGAATACAAAGGCATAGGCATCCGCTCGAGGTTTTGTGTCCAGAAATGATAGCAGAGTGAGGGAGAAATGCCAGTACGGGAAACAAGAAGAAGAATTTAGAATATAGAATTCAGAATGCAGGGTCGAAGGTCTGATTGGCGAGGAAGTGAGCCCTTGGAGAGCTGACGATCACCAAAACAAGATGAGCCTCGGCTGGACTATTTCGTAACTCATTCTGAATTCTATATCCTGAATTCTTTCCCAGGTTGGAGGTCGGATTTCGGATGTCGGTTAATGAGGCTGGCAACGAAACCGGCACCGAAACCGTTGTCGATATTCACGACCGTAACGTTGGACGCGCAACTGTTCAGCATGGCAAGCAAGGCGGTAAGCCCGCCGAAGGAGCTGCCATAGCCCACGCTTGTCGGAACCGCGATCACCGGGACACTCACCATGCCGCCGACGACGCTCGGCAAAGCCCCCTCCATGCCGGCGACCACAATGACGGCCCGCGCGCGCGTCAACGCCTCGCGGACGCTGAGCAAGCGATGAATTCCGGCCACGCCGGCGTCGAAGGTGGTCTCCACCTCATTTCCCATGACACGCGCAGTCAGCGCTGCTTCTTCCGCCACGGGTACGTCGGAGGTGCCGGCGCAGACGACATGGATCACGCCACTGCCATAGATCGTGGGGTCCTGGACAATGGTGGCCGCCTGGGCCAACTCGTGGTAGTGGACTTTGCGGGTGACACGCCGAACCGCCGCGAAAACATTCCGCTGGCAGCGGGTGATCAGGATATTCGTTCTCTGCGGCAGCAGGCTGCGTACAATTGCAGCCACATGCTGAGGCTTCTTTTTCAGGCCAAAGATTACTTCGGGAAATCCCTGCCGCAAAGTGCGGTGATGATCGACCCGGGCGAAGCCCAAGTCCTCAAACGGGAGAGATTCCAGGCGCTTCACCCCCTGTTGCGGGGTCAATACGCCCTTACGTATGTCTTCGAGGAGGCTGAGGATGTCTTTTTTGTGCATCACTCAAATCTCAGAATTGAGAATTCAGAATCCAGAATTCAGGAGCCAGAATGAAGGGAAATCTCATGGCTATCACAACCATCTTCCTCTTATTCTGACTCCTGCATTCTGTATTCTGAATTCTGTATTCTATCTTCTGACTTCCAATGCCTCGGGATCTGCAAATACTAGTGATTAAAGTGCCGGCCGCCGCCACCGCTGCGACCGCCACGGTCGCGTCCGCCGCCCCGGTGCGGTCCATCCCCGCGTCGCGGCGGTCTCGCGCTGGGTTCCGCCGGGGGTAGACCCGCTGCCTCACGCAGTACGGCCTTTCGGCTCAGGCGGATCTTGTTCGGAGGTTCGATGCTCAGAACCTTAACCAGGATCTGCTCGCCGAGCTTGAGTTCGTTGTTGATATCTTCAACCCGGTAGTCGGCGACTTCCGATATGTGCAGCAGTCCCTCGGTGCCGGGAAAAATCTCCACAAAGGCGCCGAAATCGACCAGGCGGGTAATCGTCCCAAGGTACGTCTTTCCGACTTCAGCTTCCGTGACCAGGTCCTCGATCATGCGGATGGCCTTCTGGGCCGATTCTGTGTCCGTCGACGCGATGTTGACTTTACCGTCGTCTTCGATATCGATGCGGACTCCCGTTTCCTCGGTGATTCCGCGAATGACCTTGCCGCCGGTGCCGATCACCGCGCCAATCTTGTCCTTGGAGATCTGGATCGTGATGATGCGCGGCGCGAAGGGAGAGATCTCGGAGCGCGGCGCGCCCAGAGCGTCCACCATGCATTTCAGAATATGCAGGCGCCCTTCTTTGGCCTGTGCGAGCGCTTCGGCCATGATCTGGCGGGTAATGCCGCCGATCTTGATATCCATTTGCAGACCGGTGATCCCCGCGGCCGTGCCAGCGACTTTGAAGTCCATGTCGCCGTAGTGGTCTTCCGCGCCGGCGATGTCCGTCAAGACCGCGTACTTATCACCTTCCTTGACCAAACCCATGGCTACGCCGGCTACGGGCGAAGCGATCGGTACGCCGGCATCCATGAGTGCCAGGATGCCGCCGCAGATTGTGGCCATAGAGGACGACCCGTTGCTTTCCAGGATATCAGAGACGACCCGGACGGTGTACGGAAACGCTTCCTCGTTCGGCATCACGGGAAGAATGCTTCTCTCGGCCAGAGCGCCATGCCCGATCTCCCTCCGGCCCGGCCCGCGCAGTGGCTTGACCTCGCCGACGCTAAAAGGAGGGAAGTTATAGTGCAGCATGAATCGCTTGAACGATTCACCCTCCAGGGTATCCATGCGCTGTTCGTCGTCCGCCGTTCCCAATGTGGCCGTCACCAAGGCCTGGGTCTCACCCCTGGTGAACAAAGCCGAACCGTGCGTGCGCGGCAGCAGTCCCACTTCAATGGTGATCGGACGGACTTCGTCAAAGCGGCGGCCATCGGGTCTGATTCTGTCGTCCAGGATCTCTTTGCGGAAGATCTTCTCCATGATGTGGTGGAAGATCGCGGGCGCCTGCTCCTTGCGTGCCTCTTCGCCCTCAGGAACACTGGCGACGATTTCCTTCAAGATCTCATCCAGCCTGCCATAGCTGTTCAGCTTGCCCTTCAGGTGCAGAGCCTCGGAGATCGCCCGGCTGTAAGCCCGCTCGAGGCGGGCGCATTCTGCCTGATCCAACTCCGGTTTGGGGAAGGCACGCTTCACCGGCTGAATCTGTTCGTAGAGTTCCTTCTGCAGAGCGATCAGCTTGCGGATGTTGTCATGGGCGAAATCGAGCGCCTCGATCATCGTGTCTTCCGTGACCTGCTGCGCCCCGGCCTCGACCATCACGATCGCATCCTCGGTCCCGGCGACGATGAGGTTCAGACTGCTGTCCTTGAGTTTGCTGATCGGCGGATTGGCGACAAATTTGCCGTCCATCAGCCCGACGCGCACGCCGGCAATAGGATTGGAAAATGGGATGGGGGAGCAGTACAAGGCCGCGGATGCGCCCGTAATGCTCATGACATCGGGGTCATTCTCTTTATCCGCGGAAACCACCAGAGCGATCACCTGAACTTCGCTGCAATAGCCTTCCGGGAACAACGGACGCAGAGGACGGTCGATCAGGCGGGAGGTCAAGATTTCCTTTTCAGTCGGTCTGCCTTCCCGTTTGAAAAAGCCGCCGGGGATCTTGCCGGCGGCGTAAGTGTTCTCGCGATAATCGACGGTGAGAGGAAAGAAATCGACTCCTTCCCGGGGTTCTTTGAGGGCGCAGGCGGTGGCGAGCACAACCGTGTCGCCATAACTTACATAAGCAGCTCCGTTGGCCTGCGTGGCGACCTTGCCCATTTCTATACTGAATTCCAAGCCGCCGATTTCGGCGGCAACTCGATGTTTCATCGTTACTCCTCCTGGTTTCTGCAATTCTGTTAGATTCAAGTGCCGGCGGGCTTGGAGATTCAGGAATTATGATTATGAGTCACGGGTTAAGGGCTACGGCACGGGGCGCGTAGCCTTTAACTCATAACTCATAATCCACTTCCCACCGTCGCTTCTGTTGTCCAGTTACCGGACGCGGAAAGGTTCTCGTGCCTACACTTTCCCCTGCTCGCCAAAAACGATATGAAGATAAAAGGCGAACCGGCACCCTGAGTTTGATGGGGCCGATAGAAGCACAGCAACGTTTGATGGGTTCGCAACCGTGCCTCGAGTCCTTTTCCGTGACGTTCCGTGAGGCGATACGAGATGATGGAGGGCGGGTCTGAGACCTGTTCCAACCGCTTCCACGCGGGACCGGCACTGCAAATGTGCATTCTTATTTGCGCATTCCGAGCCGTTCAATGACGGTCCGGTAGCGATTGACGTCCTTTGACTTAAGATAGTCCAACAGCCGACGCCGCTTGCCGACCATTTTCAGCAATCCGCGGCGCGAATGATGATCTTTGGCGTGAACCTTGAAATGTTCGGTCAGGTAGGCAATCTTTTCGCTCAATATGGCTACCTGAACTTCCGGGGACCCGGTATCCGTTTCGTGAGTCCGGTAGGCATCCACAATCCCAATCTTCTTTTCCCTCGTGAGCGGCAAGGCATCCTCCTGAAAATCATGAAAGTACAAACGCATATGTTAACATGCCAATCCTGATCATGCAATCGAAATTACACCCGGCCTGCCTAACCCTAAGGCATACGAATTAAACCATTTAACAGAACTTTCCGTGGGAGTGGCGCCAACCGCCGGCCTCTTTTACTCACTCAGTGGCGGGCCTCGTTCGCGGTGCCAAAAGGGGGGATTAGTGCGAAGTTGAGTTTATTCCGGGTATTCTGGTCCGCTCGTGAATTCAATAGCCTCGGACGATCGGGCTAATGTTGTTTTGTTGCCTGAGCGCGTCTGCTTGCGCGCGCGCGCGCGCCAGGCTGTTATACGGGCCGGCATAGACGACGTACCACGGCTTCCCTTTCGGGACTTCTTCGATTCTGACGAATGCGGAGTACCCATTTTTTTGCAGATAGGCAAGCGCGGAATCAGCCTGATCTCTGGTCATCAGGGAGTGCACCTGCAACAAATATTTCCCGGCAAATTCCGTGGAAGGAACGCCGACTGGACTCTCTTTCATGTTTACCGCAACGGGCAGGCTATCTTCACGAGTTGCCGCAGCAGCCATCGGCTCCAGCGATGTGGCTCCTGTCTTGACTGGAGCCTCAGAGGCCGGAGAAGGTGCGCGGACGACAGTCCCAGGAGTGAGCGTCGGGGAAGCGTTGGCAGGCGATGTTTGCAGATCCCCGGCAGCCATAGACGGCGGGGGATCCGGCCCGAGCGCGCCGGCTGCAGGTGGAGCATCCGATGGCTTCTTCGCCGCAGCGAGCACAGACGAGTGTGCGGACAGGCTGTTGCTCCGATACGGCAGGGATCCCCGCCAGAGCCAGAAGTAAAGGGCCGCCAGCAGCGTCAGGGCCAGCAACGCGGCTAGGGGAACGATCAGCTTCCAAGGCCTGATGACCGGAGCGCGGACTCCTTTCTCCTTCCCCCGGAGACCGCGGGCTGCTTTGCCCACCATCCGGGAGGTAATCACACGGGTGCGTTCGCTATATCCAGCCAGCAGCGATCGGTCGCAGATGATATTGATCAGGCGCGGATAGCCTCTTGAATACGCATAGATACGCCGGAGCGCCCCCGGAGTGAAACCCACGCTCCCTTTCGATCCGGCGACTGCGAGCCGGTGCTCGATATACTGCACCATATCTTGCTTTGACAACGGTTTCAGCGAATATCGGATGGTGATTCTCTGATCCAGCTGCCGCAGCTGGGGCAGGCTCAGCTTTTGCCGGAACTCAAGCTGGCCGACAAAGATGATCTGGAGCAGCTTTTTCTTGGCGGTCTCGAGATTTGACAAGATGCGCAACTGTTCCAGGACTGGCAGGGATAAATTCTGGGCCTCATCCACAATCAGGATGTTGAACACCCCATCCTCGGATCCGGCGAGCAGAAAGTAATTCAGTTCGTCGATCAGCTCTTTTCGGGACCGTCCCTGCATCCAGCTTGGATCGTAGGGAACTTCAGCCTCGGACGGCGCCGGAGCGGATCCATATTTCCGGGGCCTCACACCAAAATCCTGGAGGATTGCTTTCAGCATATCCTCTTCATTTAACAAGGGATTCAGAATCAGCGCCGTGCGAATATTCTTGTCCAGTTTGCCCAGCAGCGCCCAGCACAGGGTGGTCTTCCCGGTCCCGACATCACCGACGATCGTAGTAAAGCCCTCCTGCCGTTCGATGCCATAGATGACGTTCTCGAGGGCGCCTCGGAAGTGCTTGTTGATAAAGAGGAACTCTGGATCAGGAGTGAGGCTGAAGGGCTTTTCCTTTAGCCTGTAATATCGCTCATACATGGACCAAGACCTTTAAGCGTTTTAGATCCGAAGGCATGCAGCGACCGCGGGGCTTCCCGCTACGCTGCCACACCCGTAATGGCTGACGTATTTTTAGAATAAAACGATCGCGGGCATAGCGAACACGAAGTTGAAGGCTGTGTCATTCACGATCGCATAGCCGCATAAAGCCTTATCGGATCGAATCCGCAAATTGCCTATCAAAAGTGGATCCATGCCTTGAAAAATGTCATCCAGATAGGCCGCCGTACGGGACTGCGGACCGAGAGTGAGCGAGGTACTGGCCAGCATGTTCCCATCTGTGCCCCATAGTTCCAGAACTACATGCGCCGGATCTGCGTTGGCATTCAGCAACGCCACGCCTGTCTGAATACTGTCATTCTGGCTGACAATAGGGAATAGGAACTGGTTGAGCGGAGCGCCGGTAAGTTCATAACCGGCAGAAAAATGGTTATCAGAAGCTGTGATGGAAAGAGTGCCAAGGATCCGGCCTTGCGTGCTCTCGATTTCCATCCATCCCGAGGCGTTTAAAAACCCAGCATCCGCCACCAAGCTCGTCAAGTCGCTTGGGGGATTGGAATAGAGATCGGTCACGTCATCGAGGATCTGTTCACCGATCGCAAAAAGCTTCTCGAATTGCCAGAGAATTGTGCCATCGTTGCGGTGGAAGGTAACCGTTACATCGTCTTCCTGTGGTCCGGCGTTGATCAGGTTCAGAGTCGTCTTCCAGCCGGGAACGGTAATGAACCGCTTGAGCGGGGCGCTGTTCACATCATACACGGCGACAACATGGTCACCGGCAGCGTTGTAGGAAAGAGTGCCAAGAATCTGGTCTTGCGTGCTCTCGACTTCCATCCAGCCCGAGGCGTTCAAGAATGCGGGATCTGCCACAATATTTGTAAAGTCGCTCGGAGGATTGGAAAAGAGATTAGACACATCATCGCGAATCTGTTCGCCGATGGCAAAGTGCTTTTGGAACTGCCACAGGATCGTAGCGTCGCTGCCGTGGAAGGTAACCGTCACATCGGCTTCCTGGCCGCTGGCATTGATCAGGTTCAGAGTCGTTTTCCAGCCGGGCACGGTCGCGTACTGCGGTGCATAGATCTTGGTCACGCCGACATGCAGGTAACGATCAATCCCTTTGATGATTTCAGTGGAAATCCCGTTGTTGAAGACTTCGTTGGAGAACACCCCTTCCGCGGAGGTCAGATACAGATACCCCTCGGTGTCCAGATGATCGCGCGGGAAGAGATCGGGTAGATCCTGCTGCACTCGGTTGCTCGCGGAGGCACTCTCACTGGGCTGGCTGTCAATCACTGTGCCGTCATGACCCACCCGGCTAATGCCATAGTTCGCGGTGTAGAATGTGTCATTGAGCGTGCTGAGCTGGATCTGTGCGTCCCCGTTACGTTCGACGATCGGCAGGATCCAGTCGTGCAGCCGCTCGCTGTTGCGGTCCAGCGACAAGCCATTCATGCCCGTGAAATCCTTTTTTCCGATCGTGATATAGCCGGTCAATTCAGGCTGCTCACTATAGATTGCCAGCCAACCGGTACGTTCCCCATTCGGCGCGTTGGAGTCATCAAAACCGAAAATCTCTGACACGGTTTTGGAGATCTGCTGATTCTGGCCGAGAATAAAAATGACCGGGTTGGTCACGCCGGTCTCCGCGTTTGGCTCCCCGAAGTCCTGCACGGCATACACCGTGATGGTGTTCATCTGGGAAGAAAGATTCAGCAGGCTGAGGCCGGTGAAATAATCGGGCGAGCAAATAAACTTGCCGCCAGCGGTCAGCGTGATGGGCTTCATGAGGTCGATGTTGTTGCTGGTGAATTCCAGAGAAGCAAGGATCTGGCCGTCGGGCGAAATGGCCATGCTGGAAGGTTCGTCTACAAGGGTGTCCGGACTGTCGCCGACCTGGAGCTTTTCCAGAAAAGAACCGGTTTCGAGATCGACCTGGAGGATCAGATCATGAATTATTCCGGTAGCTCCGGCGGCGGCGTAGTAAGCATACTTGGAGTTCGGGGAGAACACGACATTGGCCGCCCCTGTGGATTCGCCGGCCGGCGCCTGGTACTCGACGCTCTTGTCGAAATCGTCCGTAGGAATCACCGTGATACTGAACATGTTCACAATCACCCAGAGCTTCCCGTCGGGGGTGATTCCGGTCCATTGGGGCCCTGCGCCCGTGCTGCCTGTTTTTAAAATCGTGCCATTTGTGGCATCGAAGAGAAAAACCGATTCGGCGTATTGGACGTTGTTCTGGCCGCGGCTGGCAATAATCCCCGTCTTGCCGTCCGGAGCGAGGACCGCCCGGTTGAAAATGGTAAACGACACCACCAGGTTTTTTGTATCGGGATTCTTCAATGACCCCTTTTTGGCAAACGTCGTGGTATCGTAGAAAGCCACCTCAGGCGTCCCAGGATCCGTGTCCACCACGATCAACGTCGCCCCGTCCGGAGTGATCGTGATCTGGGTCGGAAAGCGCATTTTTTGTTTCGCGTCAGCAGGCCCGTTGAACCTGCCGATTTCATGCCCATCGGCTGTGTTGAACTTGATCACCTCGGCAGTGCCAGTCGAGGAAATATAACCAGTTGCGCCATCGGGTGAGAGCGCTAGATTGCTTCCGAAGCCGAACTGCGCTTTGTCGAACGCGTAAGTCGCGACGAGCGTGCTGGTATTCATGTCGACGATGAATATCCGGTTATCCTGCAAACTTTTGGATTTATCCCTGAATACCGAAACGAAGGCGAGTTGATCATTGGGTAGCTGGGTAGCGAAGCAAGGGGTGCCGTCGGTTTGAATGCGGTTTTGAATCTCCCCGGTAGTAAGCGAGAACCTGACAATCGCGCCCGAACCCGTATAAGCAACGAATGCGCTTTGTCCATCTTTCGTCACAACCATATTCGGAGAAATATTGTCGGTCGAATCGTTATTGACATCAAAAATAAGCGGATTCGTGGTATCGGCCTGGTTGGGCACTACTCTGGCAAATACTCTGAACTGGGCCCATGCCGCTGGGCTTGCCGCTACTAAAGCCATGGCAAGCGCCAGAGCGAACCAAACCTTACGGAAGCTGTGATTGCCAAACATCTCTTACTCCATCACTACAAATGAATTAGCGCACATCCTGGCCTGCAGGATAAACGTTTATGCTAACACTTTTTCCCACCAGCAGACCAGCCCTAATCGATTTTGGATTTTGGATTGCGGATTTTGGATTGGGAGAGTTCGAAAGGGCCCCACGACAATCCAAAATCCGCAATCCAAAATCATTCCCCTGGCTGCATCTTGAACATGAGCTGCCGAACTTCGCCGCCGGTCGCATGGCAGATCCGCTGCAGCAACTCCTGCTTCATGCCGGACAGCACCGGAAACCAAGCCTTTTCCAACACTTCCACGACCAGTTCGGAATTGCGCAGCGCTATCGGCCTGCACGTGCGCGCAATTCGATCTCCCAACACCCCATTCCACGCGCCATCGAGGCAGGCAACGATCCATTCGCGATGAAACGGCGTACTTCGGTACAATGAATAAATGGTGTTCGAGACTGATTCCATGTTTCCAGCCGATAGAAGAACAGGCATCCCGATCGGGTGCGCCGCACATCCGGTCCTCTGCGCCAAGAACGGGAAGTCGGAGTGCCTGTCTTCAGTCTCACTTCTGCACTTTCTCCAGTTCTGCCTGGGCCTTTCGAGCCAGTTCGCCCATTGCAGGGTCATCCGGAACGGTCCGATCGAGCGGCACAGTATGGCTTTCGATCTCCACTTTTTCTGCGCCTGACTTGACCGTCAAACGCACCTCCGACAGCATCCTGCCTTCATTGACGGGGCCCAGGATAATCGACTCTGCTACCTGCTGCGGATCGGTCGGCGCAGCGTAATCATGGGCGACGATGATCATGTGAATCCCGGGCACGAGCACTGCCAGGCTGATCACCTGGCCCAAATCCATGTCCGTAAGGAGGATGATAAAATCAGCTTTTTTGCCCAGCTCAGCCACGATCTGACTGGCAGCATCCTGAGGTTTCTGAACTTGAAATTCCCTGCGTGATATCCGCTCTTCAGGATCGGACAGCAGCCCTGTGATCGCGACGCGCAGAGGCTTGCCTGCCTTGGGATCCACTTGAAACTCTTTGATGATGTAGCGTTGAATGGGAGGGAAATTCGCCAGTTTGGCGCTCACGTTGGCAGACACCAGGGGAATCTTGAGAAAATCGCGAGGAACCAGTTCCGCTGCCGCCATATCCCCCATCTCCTGCCAGATGGGCAGGTCCCATGCGCTCAGGTTGACGGCATCCAGATTGGATCGATACGTCCCTTCGAGCATATAGCGATTCACGATCGGCGAAGTCGCAGTCCCCCGGCTGAAAAGAGAGCCGCCATCGAGGCGCAGCAGGGCACGGCCCGGGTATTTCCTGGCAAAGGCATTCCAGTAGCTCATCCTACGGGCGAACCCGCCCATTGGGTTGAGCGGTCAACCACAGGGACCGAAATTACCCCGCGAGTCACCGAATGCGTCGATTGCCAGGTTGAAGTTTTCCGAACCTTGCAGAATCTGCGCGGGCAATTCGGCCGCAGCCGGGGCCTGGAAAGCGCTGGAAGGACGCAGCGCAGGCGCGGCAATAAACACGAGGGAGAATCCCAGCAAAACAAACATACAGTTCTTTCTCATAGCAAGCTTTTGCTCTATATTCAGAACGCGTAAACCCTGCTCAGGGTTGCGATTTTTTCGGTTAGCCTCGAACTGACCTGCGACAGGATATTGAGCGAACCAGTGTAAAGTACCAGAGAGCACAGACAATGACAACATGGACAGCAAACGGCCGGCGCATCGTGCTGGCATCCGCGTCACCGCGTCGGCGCGAGCTTCTTGCCGGGCTCGGGTTCAGACTTGTTATCGATCCAAGCACGATTCCGGAACCGGAGCGAAAGCGGGGCGAATCGCCGGCCTCCTATGTCGTGCGCGCGGCTCGCATCAAAGCGCAAGAGGTGGCAAACCGGCATTCAGCTGGCTTCATTATCGCCGCGGATACGATCGTGGTGGCAAGGGACCGCATTCTGGGCAAGCCATCGTCAGCGGAGGAAGCCGGGAAAATGCTCCGGTGCTTGAGCGGTCGCTGGCATGAAGTTTTCACCGGGATTTGCGCGATCCGGAAGCCTGCAGAGCGCGCTGGTGCAGCTTATAGCCGCTCACGCGTCCACATGCGCCGTCTGGCGCCGCCGGAGATTGATTGGTATCTCTCGACGGGCGAATATCGGGACAAGGCAGGCGCCTATGCCATCCAGGGATACGCCTCGCTCTTCATCGACCGGATCGAAGGCTGCTACTTCAACATTGTGGGCTTTCCCATTTTTACCTTCGCTCAACTCTGCAGCCGCCTGCAATTGCCGCTATTCAAAGGCTAGGAGCCCGTCCGAGAATTAGGAGGGGCCGCGTTCCGAGCGCCGCGGGGACAGATGCAAGGCGGCGCGACGCAGGCGATGTCTCGGTACATCGTCGAGGAGCGCCAACGCCGCAGATGCCCCCGCGGCGCCGGAACCCGAAGGGCGCATGGGGGTTGCGGGG
>JBGQNR010000066.1:0-25852 GCA_041501225.1 Acidobacteriota bacterium | reverse complement strand
CTTCAGGGCTGTTTTACGTGGGCGCACATTCCCAGGGCTAACGCCCTGGGCTGATCTGCGGCGCCCTTTCAGGGCTCGCAACGGCCTTGCCTCCCTCCGGGAGGCTTCCTGAGGCCACCCGCTCTGCGGGTGGAGACTCACCATGCGCGCAGGAGGTAGACATACGGCCTGCAGAGAAGGGAACTATGAGAAGTGATTTGACGATTGGGATGGCGGGTTCCGGCGGGGATGGCATCGTATCTGCGGGCGAATTCCTCATCACTGCGGCAGCACTCGAAGGCTATCATGCAATCATGACCAAGAGTTTCGGCCCGCAGATTCGCGGCGGCGAATCTTCGTGCCGTTTACGCATATCTACCGACAAGGTGCTGAACGCCGGCGGTACTCTTGATGTTGCCGTGGCTCTCAATTGGGAAGATTTCCTGAGATTCGGCGCCGAGCTTCCCGTGGGCGGCAACACGATTGTCATTTATGAAAGCAAGACCGGCGTTGCGCCCGACAAAATCCCCCTCGTAGGTGTGAAACCAGCGGTGGTTCTGCCCGTACCCATCGGGGAAATGTCGCGCAAGGCGGCGGCGACCGACAAGGCCAAAAATACGATCGTACTCGGCCTACTGGCGGGCTGGTTCGGGATCGCCCCCCAATCCATTCTGGCCGGGCTGCACAAGAAGCTGGCGAAAAAGGGGCCTGAGGTCTTTCAGGCCAACGAGCGCGCCTTTGCTTCCGGCATCGAATACACACAGGAGCATCCGCTTGCGGGGGATCTGCGCATCAGCCCCGCCACAGCCGGCAAAGGCTCCAAGCTGCTGACCGACGGCAATGACATGTGCGCGGCCGCTGCCTTGTTCGCAGGGTGCACTTTCTTCAGCGGCTACCCGATCACGCCTTCTTCCGAGATCATGCATTTTCTGAGCCGGGAAATCTGGAAGCATGGCGGGACAGTTATGCAGGCCGAAGATGAGATTGCCGGCATCGGCGCCGTTGTCGGCGCTTCCTTCGCCGGCAAAAAGGCTTTGACCGCGACTTCCGGCCCGGGCATGTCGCTGAAAACCGAGATCCTGGGCCTGGCGACCATTGCGGAACTCCCTTTGGTCTGTATCAACGTGCAGCGCGGCGGGCCATCCACCGGAATTCCAACGAAGAGCGAGCAGTCGGACTTGTTCGCGGCCGCCTTCTCCAGCCACGGCGACGCGGTCCGTCCTGTGCTTGCGCCTGTGAGTGTGGGCGATGCGTTCGGGATCACAGTCGAGGCTTTCAACATCGCCGAATACTACCAGACACCGGTGATTGTCCTCTCCGACCAGGAGATTGGTCATCGCAAGGAAACTGTGGATCCCATCGACACTTCCACCTTCAAACTGATCGAGCGCCGCACCCCGACGAAAAATGAGCTGGAGCAGTATGTCCGCTTCCGGGTGACCGAGACATGCATCAGCCCGATCAGCCATCCTGGAATGGCGGGCGGCAATTATCTTGCCTCCGGCATCGAGCACAACGAGGCGGGCGCGCCGACGGCCAAAGGCGAGATCCATGCCAAGATGAATGAGAAGCGCATTCGCAAACTCAATCCTTTGAAAAGCCGCCGCGATCTCTTCATTTTTGAGGGAGATGTGGATGCACCACTGGGCTTGATTTCCTGGGGCAGTGTAGCCGGCGTGACAATCGAGGCCCTCCGTATGGCACGCGCGGAGGGAATCAAGGCGAAGCTGCTGATTCCGAAACTCCTCTTCCCGATTTCGGAAGAGATTTTCAGCGAGTTTCTCGCCTCGGTAAAAATGGGGCTCGTTGTCGAGCAGTCCCACCAGGCGCAGCTGTACCGTCTGATTCGCATGTATGTGGATGTGCCCCACAGGATGGAATATCTGGCCAAGAGCGGGTCGAACCCGATCCTGGCGAGCGAGGTGCTGGAGCGTTTGCGAGGCTTGCTGCGCTCATTGCAGCGCCAGGTGAAAGACGAACCGGAGCCGGAATTGGGATAAACGCGGAAAGGGGACGCGGCTGGATCAATACCGGAAAACGCTCCGTCCTCTCTTCGAGATTTTGGATTAGGTCACGTTAGATCAGGAAAGGTAGTGGAATCATGAGTGCAACAAGCTCGATGCGGGAATACGTTGCCAAGGATTATAAGAGCGACCTCAAACCCATCTGGTGCCCCGGATGCGGCGACTACGGTGTCGTAAGCGCAATCTATCGCGCGCTGGCCAATATCGGCAGGCCTCCGCATGAGATTGCCTTCATTTCCGGCATCGGTTGTTCCAGCCGGATCCCCGGCTACACGACGGCTTACGGATTCAACACCGTCCACGGACGCGCATTGCCGATCGCGCAAGGTATCAAGCTGGCACGTCCGGAATTGTTAGTGCTGGTGGCGGGAGGAGACGGCGACGGCTTCTCCATCGGCGGCGGTCACGTGGCTCATGCCATCCGTCGGAACATCGATCTCACCTACATCGTGATGGACAACCAGATCTATGGGCTGACCAAAGGCCAACTCTCGCCGACTTCGCCCAGGGGGCTCAAAACAGTCTCGTCTGCGTTCGGCAGCTTGGAGGATCCAATCAATCCGCTCCTCTACGTTTTGGCCTACGGAGCCGGATTCGTTGCGCAGGGTACCCCCGCGGATATGGATGCCCTGGCGGCAATCATCGAAGAGGGAATCCGCTTTCCTGGCTTCGCGTTCATCAACGTCCAGTCACCCTGTGTAACTTATGGGCAACCGGAGTCGCAGATCAAGGCACACAAGGAAATGATGCAAAGCCTCGAGAAACTGGGGCACGATTCAACCAACCGGTTGAGGGCCATGGACTTGGCCCAGGTTTATGGCACCAAGCTCTACACGGGAGTCTTTTATCGCAATCCAAATCCCTCCACGACTTTCGAGGCCGCAGTAAAGGAGAGACATGACGCGGTTCAAGGGAAAGGCCTGTCGAAAGAGAATATATTGGGCATGTTCCAACCCCAGTGATTCCTGCGGCAGATCTTTCCCTGCGGCCGCCTGACCGCCGGGGGATGTCATAAATGGGACGGGCGACACGAAATCCTTTTCGTGTCGCCCGCTTCTTTTTCACCAGCTCTGGACCGACCCGCGCTGCAGCTACCCGCCGGGCCCATCCGCCGAGAGATACGATTCCAGCGCATCGAGCTCGCGCCCTAGATCCTCGACGTGGTTCTTGAACAGGTTACAGAGCGCAAGCCAGCCTTTGATAGCACCCAGCTGGTCGACGACCGGGTAATAGCATCGGCCATTGGAAAACATCATCTTCAGAGCCTCAGCTGCTTCGGTGTCGACCGAGATCGTCTCCGCAGGAGATCTCATGACTTCAGACACCTTGGTTGTGTCCGGATTCAGGCCTTCGGCTAAGACTCGCTTCATCACCTCTTCCTTGGAAAGCGTGCCGGCCAGGCGATCTCCATCCATGACAGCCAGCGCGCAACCTTGTTCGCTCCCCATGATGGGTATCGCCTGTTTTATGGTTGCCGTGATAGGGACGACAGGCGGCGGTATCTGAGCGATCTTGATGACCTTCATGCTGGCTCCTCCTCGTTGGACGCATTCTCCCTGAAAGGGGATGCCCTAATTCTCCACCATTTGCGCCCAATTGGCAGCACTAAAACTCATGAGTCGGAATATCCTCCTGCACCGCGCTCAATTGGGCTGCCGGATGTAATAGGAACGGATCCAGGCGTCCAGGGTTGCCGAAGGATCCCGGATTACCTCCGGAGTAATCTCAAATTGAGTGACGCCCCGTGTCTTGCGGATCAGGTTTAATCCGTGTTCATAGTTCTTAAAAGTTTCGTCGAATATTTCCTCTATTTTTCTGCCGCTGTCCATCGCCTTCTGCGCCAGCAACCGTGCCGCCTCAGGCTGCAACCGAATCTCGATCCCGCTTCGCTCGGACCACTGCCTGGCAATCGTATCCACCGCGCGCTCCAGCGCTTCCACCTGTTCGAGTGCGGATACGCGTTGGAGCTGCTCCAGGATCTGCAATGGATGGTCCACAAGCTCTGCGGTCACCGCCAAATTGCGCACGGTCGAGTGCGGGAGGTGGTATTTAAACTCCCGGAAGGTGCGCTCACAAACGCTCACCAGACTCCGCGCCCCAGTCTGTTCCAGGTAAGCTTTCTCAGCAAGACGATGAAGGCCCCCGTCCTCAAAGACGATCTCGATCCCATAGGCTTCGAACGCCTGAATGTACTGCCGGACGATCGACCCTTCCGAGTGCTTAAGAATCTGGAACAGGTCCTCGACACCAAGCTCCTGGCAGGCGACTACGACCGGCAGGCGACCCACAAACTCGGATTCGAAACCATATTCAATAAAATCAGTGCTCTTCACCAGCGATAAGATCTCTTCGTCCTTGACCGAGGCCGCGGCGGGTCCGCGGAACCCTATGCTTTGCGCACCCACTCGTTTGCGGATGATCGGAACCAGCCCGTTGAAGGCTCCACTGACGATAAACAAGATGTGCCGGGTATTGATCACCGAGCGGGTGACCTTCCCCTTCGATTGGAACTCCATGGCTGCCTGAAGCTGGGATGTCAGGTCGAAAGGCGTGCGCAGGGGAACCTCGGTTTCTTCCATCAGCTTCAGCAAGCCGCGCTGGACGCCGCCGCCGCTCACATCCCGCCCAAGAATATTGGCGGGAGTCGCAATCTTGTCGATCTCGTCCAGGTAGATAATGCCGTACTCTGCCAGCTGAATGTTGCCATCCGCTTTCTGAACGAGTTCACGCACCAGATCCTCGACGTCGCCTCCGACGTATCCGGTCTCGGAAAACTTGGTGGCATCGGCCTTCACGAACGGTACCCTGATCAAATCGGCGATTGTGCGCACCAGGTAAGTCTTGCCGACGCCCGTGGGCCCCAACATGATGATGTTCTGCTTGGAGTACTCTTTACAGAGACCTCCACTCAAACATCTCTTGATGTGGTTGTAGTGATCGCAAATCGCCGTGGCGAGCACCTTTTTCGCGCTATCCTGTTTGATCACAAAACGATCAAGGTAATCCTTGATGTCGCGCGGCAGGTAGTCAAAGTGGAGATCCAGAGGAGCGTCCTTGGTCTCCGTTCCTTCTTCCGCGGTTCGAGCTTGGTCCGGACGAGTATTCATGATTCCGAGTTGCACGCGATCTCCGTACTTGTGCTTAAAAAACTCTTCCATGTCACGGCGGAGTTCATCGGGATTCGGCCAGGCGGGGGTAGGATCTTTAGACAACGAGCAAAACCTCCTTAATTCAATAACTTCCGCAGACAGCATCTGCGAAGCACCGCTCAAAGTATGAGGAATCGCCAGGGAAAAATCAATCTCTTGCGGGCAACGACCGTTCGTCTCATCGGCTTCGTGCTCTTTGCAGCAAGAGTTCTTTTGCCCTGTTGCACTCAAATGTACTAAGGGCGATCGCCCTCCGCCGCATGATGATTCCAGCGGACGGCAGAGCTACGGTCTGAATTGAAACAATTGGAGATTGCCCTGACGTTAGCGACGGGCTCGTCTGCGTGCGAGCTTGATCTTTTGAACCAGAGGCTTAGTTCGCTTTGCGATCTTGACACGCGATCGTACCGCTTCCTTTTTAACCGCTGCTCGCACATGCCTGCTGCTGGGTTTCTTGGCGCTGCGCTTGGATGGAACGGCCTTCTTCGGGCGCTTCTTCGATGGGATGCGTGGGACTTCGGGCGGTTCCTGCACTTCCTTTTCGAAGCTCTGAAGAAGCAGCACGCACCGCTGGCCTAAGGCCGGATCGCCTGAAAAGAGCTGCACCGACTGCGCCACGCGGGCAATATGAGCCTTTACCATGACATAGAAATCCAATGCCAGTTCGGTCCACGCGCGGCGCAGGCGACGCGTAAGCGGAGCATAAATCTTGAGAATGATCGGTTCCTCTAGCTCGATCGTTTGCGCCAAGCACAATCGAAGCGAACCGGCCTGCCTGTCGGCATTTGGAGGAGGCAACATCTCGGCAGCATGCGCCAGCTCTTTTTCCTGGTCTGTTAAAGACTGCCAGAACGAGGGCGGGAGCTTCTTGAGGCTTTCAACCTGCGCCTGGAGATCGTGGCCCATGGCAGCCCACATCCCGCTAATCAGGTAATTGCCTTCAAAACGCTGCTGCAGCTGAGAATAAAACTTCGCAACCGCTCTCTGCAGTTGTGAAAGTGAACCCCGCAATGTTAGCGGCGGATTGGTCATAATTTCAAATTATAAGCTAAACGTTACACGACACAAGCCGCGAAAAAGCCGTTACGCAGGCTTTGGGGGAATTCTAAAACGGAAGGAGTCTAACAACTAATCGATATGGTGTAAAGCTCAATTCTCTCATCTACGATGAGATTAGTGGCTCTTTTCACCCATGAAGATAAGGATTTTAATTAAAAAAACCAATATCAGTACGTCCACGCGCAGGATTTATCCGGCATTTGGCGGCTGAACGGCGTGTTCCAGGAAGTCCACTCGGCGGTTGACAGCGTCGAGGCGGACTCGCGTTCCCAGGGGCAATGTCCAGTTGTCGCTTCCGTGGCCGGCTGGAAAATTAGCTAATACAGGGACTTCCAGTCCACCGAGGAGGTTTTTCAGGGTGTCATCCGCAGTGACTCCCGAGGATCCTGGATCACAGTCCTTAAACTGCCCAAGCAAAATCCCGGCAACTCGATCCAGTTTGCCTGCCAGTTTGAGCTGAGTGATCATGCGGTCGATTCGGTAGGGCGGCTCGCCAAGATCTTCAAGAAAAAGGATTTTTCCTTCCGTGACCAGTTCATAAGGCGTACCGATGCTGGCAACAACTAAGGAAAGACACCCCCCTATCAACTCGCCTTCTGCGAATCCTGAGTTCCAGGTCTGCAATTCTGGAAAGCTAAATGAAGGCAGGTAAGCGGGATCCATCCACAGCCTGAGCAGGTGGTTCTCCTGTTCGGGACTGATGTTTGCGAGCGCAGGAGAAGTTGCCATCGGGCCGTGAAATGTCACCCAACCGAAGCGCCGGCGGAAATATAAGTGGAGGGTGGTCAAATCGCTGAAGCCCATAAAAATCTTTCCATGACCACGCATGCGCTTTTGGTCGATCTGCGGAACTAAACGTGCGCACCCATACCCGCCCCGGAGGGACACAATCGCCCGGACGTCGGGATCTTCAAACGCGCGCATGAGTTCCTCGACACGTTTTTCATCCGGGCCTGCAAGGTAGCCGGTAGAATCGAATATCGCTTCGCTATAACAGACGCGGAATCCCATGCGCTCGAAAGCCGCGACACCCTTCATGAAATCATCGCGCTGATCGACAGGTCCCGCCGGAGCGACGATCGCGATTGTGCCGCCGGGCTTAATCATGACTGGACGAACAACCGGAATATCCATCAGAATAGGGCACCAGGGATGTAATAGCTGTTTACCATTTTGGATTTTGGATTGGCGATTTTGGATTTGGGCGCATTTCGAGACGGAGTCCCAATCTTCTGCAATCCAAAATCCAAAATCCAAAACCCAAAATTAATCCGTCCGTTGAGGTAATAAATGCTCAACTACATTTGGCTAGGCTTGATCATTGTTGCCGTAGTCCTTGGGGGAATCAACGGCAAAATTGAGAACGTGACGAAGGCTGCAATTGATGCCGCAGGGAATGCAGTAACGATAGCCATCGGACTCGTCGGCGTCATGGCCCTCTGGCTTGGCATCATGAAAATCGCCGAACAATCAGGTCTTATGTCGCTGCTTGCCCGGGCGATCGCCCCGGTCATGCGGCGCCTTTTTTCTGAAGTTCCTCCTGATCATCCGGCGATGGGAAGCATGCTTATGAACATTGCAGCCAATATGCTGGGGCTCAGCAATGCCGCGACCCCGCTCGGCCTGAAGGCCATGGAGGATCTGGAAAAACTGAATCGCACTCCTGGAGTGGCCACAAATGCCATGTGCCTGTTTCTCACCATTAACACCGCAGGGCTGCAGCTGATTCCCGCATCCATGATCAGCTTGATGGCTTCCGCAGGATCGAAAGATCCCACGGCCATCATCGGGACGACGGTCGCCTCAACGTTCATTGCCCTGGTCTCCGGCGTGACGGTTGCCAAGCTTTTGGAAGGGATGAAGATCTTCTCGGTGAGCCGCGCTGTGGAAGGAGGGGAACGCTCATGATCGCACATCTGATTTCCCTGTTTTCAATCTGGGCCATCCCGGTCGTTCTTCTCTTTATTCCGGTCTACGGCGCCTGCAAAAGAGTGAAGGTCTACGAATGTTTCGTGGAAGGTGCCAAAGAGGGTTTTCAAGTGGGTCTTCGCATCATCCCTTACCTGGTGGCCATCCTGGTGGCGGTAGGCATGCTGCGTGGGGCGGGTGCGATCGATATTCTGGCCCGTTGGCTTGATCCGGTTTTGCGGTGGGTGGGATTGCCGGCGGAAATTCTGCCGCTCGCGATCATGAGGCCGCTATCGGGGAGCGGATCCTACGGCATCGCAGCTGAGCTGATCAAAGCGCATGGTCCCGATTCGTTCATCGCGCGGCTGGCGGCAACTGCGTACGGAAGTACGGAAACTACATTCTATGTGCTGGCAGTCTACTTTGGCTCCGTAGGCATAAAGAAGACGCGTTATGCGGTGATAACCGGGTTGCTGGCGGACATCGTCAGCCTGTTCGCTGCCGTTTTTGTTTGCAGGCTGGTTTTTGCCCCTTAGAGTATACTATCGCCCCGTAAGGTGCAGGAAGGAGCAACGACTCGAGGAAATCCACGGCATGGAAAGCCCCCGAGGTTTTCTAATCCTCCCGGAAGTGCGTCCCCATCGACAATCGGCTGAATTTGGATGAACAGGTCGGGGCTGGTGTCCGTGGTCTATTGTCTCGTTGGAATCCTGTCGCATTGTCTTCATTCAATAAGATCGAGATCACAGGTTTATCGGTACAGAAGAGGGGAAAACAGATGTCAATCTTGTTTCGCTTGTTGCCATACCTGATGAATAGGCCTCGGATTCGCCGAATGAGTGCAATGATCGTGGCGGTCGTTTTGCTCACCGCTGCCGTCGGCCCGTTTCTCTCTGCGCAGACCGCGCCCCAGCAAGCCCAGGCGACGTCTGCGCCACACGGTGGTGGGGAAGCGAGTCTGAATCTCCCCGACCTTAGTCAGGTCAGCTTTGGAGGCATCAATGCCCGGACCTTGCTCAAGGCCGGTCTCCTCATGTGTCTATTGGGGCTGCTGTTCGGACTGGTGATTTACCGACAGCTTCAGAGCCTCCCGGTGTACCATGCAATGCGGGACATCTCGGATCTGATCTACGAAACCTGCAAGACCTATCTCATTACGCAGGGCAAGTTCATCCTCGTTTTGGAGGCCTTCATTGGCCTGATTATGGTCCTCTATTTCGGACTGCTGCAGCACTTCTCTACAGCCAAAGTTCTGACAATCATAGTTTTCAGCCTGATCGGGATCGGGGGCAGCTATGGCGTCGCTTGGTTCGGCATTCGCATCAACACCTTCGCCAATTCGCGCACTGCTTTTGCCAGTCTCAAGGGTAAGCCTTTTCCGCTTTTTGCGATTCCCCTGAAGGCCGGCATGAGCATCGGCATGCTGCTGATCAGTGTCGAGTTGTTCATGATGCTGTGCATCCTGCTTTTTATCCCGGGCGATTACGCCGGGCCGTGCTTCATTGGCTTCGCCATCGGCGAATCGTTGGGTGCTGCGGCGCTCCGCATCGCCGGCGGCATTTTTACCAAGATCGCGGACATCGGTTCGGATCTCATGAAGATCGTATTCAACATCAAAGAGGACGATGCGCGCAATCCCGGGGTGATTGCTGATTGTACGGGGGACAACGCCGGCGATTCCGTGGGCCCAACCGCGGATGGCTTCGAAACCTACGGCGTTACGGGTGTGGCGCTGATTACGTTCCTGCTTCTGGCCGTGCCTGCATCCCGGCAAGTGGTCCAGGTTCAGCTGCTGGTCTGGATTTTCGTCATGCGCGTGATGATGATCGTGGCCAGCGGACTTTCTTACCTGCTGAATCATGCGATAGCCAAGGCACGTTACGCGCATGCCAGGCGGATGAACTTCGAATCTCCCCTGACATCCCTGGTGTGGCTGACTTCCGCAGTTTCCGTCGCGCTGACGTATCTGGTGTCGTATGTCCTGATCTCGAATCTCGGCGACGGATCCCTCTGGTGGAAACTCTCGACGATTATCACTTGCGGCACGCTTGCCGGAGCGATTATCCCTGAGTTGGTGAAGGTTTTCACATCGACTGGATCGAAGCATGTCAGCGAAGTGGTGGCTTCAGCGCGGGAAGGAGGAGCTTCGTTGTGCATCCTTTCCGGCTTGGTCGCCGGCAACTTCAGCGCTTACTGGCTGGGAATGGCGATCGTGGCGCTCATGGGTAGTGCCTATCTGATAAGCACCATGGGCCTGAGCGCCTTGATGATCGGGGCGCCGGTTTTTGCCTTTGGCCTGGTTGCCTTTGGTTTCCTCGGCATGGGGCCCGTGACCATCGCAGTCGATTCCTACGGACCTGTCACGGACAATGCCCAATCCGTCTATGAGCTCTCCATGATCGAGCAGCTGCCCGATATCGAAGCGGAGTTGAAGAAAGGCTACAACTTTGATGTCGACTTTGAAGTTGCCAAGCATTTGCTTGAAGAAAATGACGGCGCTGGGAACACCTTCAAGGCGACCGCCAAACCTGTCCTGATCGGCACCGCTGTGGTGGGAGCGACGACGATGATTTTTTCCACCGTGTTGCTGCTCACGGATGGCCTGACGCGCAATCTGGAGAAACTGTCGGTGCTGAATCCGCTGTTCCTGCTCGGTCTCATCGTCGGTGGCGCTATGATCTACTGGTTTGCCGGTGCATCGATACAAGCCGTCACCACGGGAGCCTACCGCGCCGTCGAGTTCATCAAAGCGAACATCCGGCTCGAAGATGCGGAAAGAGCATCCGTGACCGACAGCAAAAAAGTGGTCGAAATCTGCACCCAATATGCGCAGCGCGGCATGTTCAACATTTTTCTGACGGTTTTCTTTTCCACCCTGGCCTTCGCGTTTCTTGACCCCTATTTTTTCATCGGATATCTGATCTCCATTGCTCTTTTCGGGCTGTATCAGGCGATTTTCATGGCGAACGCGGGCGGAGCTTGGGATAATGCCAAAAAAATTGTGGAAGTGACCCTGGAGGAGAGAGGAACAGCGTTGCATGCGGCGACCGTAGTCGGCGATACGGTGGGAGACCCTTTCAAAGACACGTCGTCAGTTGCCATGAATCCGGTGATCAAGTTTACGACCCTGTTCGGTCTGCTGGCAGTCGAGTTGGCGGTCGAAATGACCGCTGGTATCGGACCATCTCTCACCAGGATTCTCGCCGGTGCGTTTTTCATGATGGCACTGGTGTTTGTCCACCGTTCGTTTTACGGCATGCGCATCAAGTCCAGTGTTTCCTGAACCCAGCCTGCAATTGCGGCAGTGCCTGAGGTCGCAGGAATAGGGTCGGGAGCGCCAGCGTTGCTATCCAGCGAGAGGCATGGCAAAGCAACACACCCGGGACCAGTGGCGAATCGCTTGCCCCTATGGCCCCCATAAACCTCAAACCGGAGACACACGAGAATGTTCAAAGCATTCAAAGAATTCGCGATGAAGGGGAACGTCCTCGATATGGCCGTGGGCATTATCATGGGCGTGGCGTTCGGCAAAATTATCACTTCTTTTGTCAACGATGTGATCATGCCCCCAATCGGGCGCATCCTGGGGAACGTAGATTTCTCGAGCCTGTTCCTCAACATTTCCGGACAGTCTTACAGGACCATCGCAGAGGCAAAGGCTGCCAGTGCGGCGACCATCAATTACGGGATCTTCCTCAATACCGTTCTGGATTTCGTGATCGTGGCCTTCGTGATGTTTATCATGGTACGACAGGTCAATCGGTTGAAGAAGGCGCCCGCCCCGGCTGCGGTCACCACTAAGGAATGCGGCTATTGTTGCTCGGCGATACCGCTCAAGGCAACACGTTGCCCAAATTGCACTTCTGAGATCAAGTAGGATAGGGTCCGGCTCAGATTGCGCCTCGCCTTAATAAGAGGGGCGCGCCTCCTGAAATCTAAAGAGAGGTGTGTCTTGTCACCCGGCCGGGGATTTTGATTCTGGACGCGGCGATTTGGCAGGTGCTATTCTATTGTTTCGTGAACGTCAGAGTTTGGCCAGGATCGCCGGGGCACTTTCGACTATTGCTCGCAGCAGTCGCTCTCTTGATTGTGCGCATCCCCATACAATATTTTGGTTTGCATCTCTCACGTCCCGACGCCGTGGCGCGGAGAAAACTGGCTCACAGGAGGTCGGCTCCTGATCTTCCGGGCATGGGGCTGCAATCAACTGCAACGCACCCGGCGGGCAACTCGTATATAATAGGGCTGGATGTCCTGGCGGCATGGTCAGCTTCCCTGATGCCGAACGAACAAGTCAATGTTTTGTCATAATTGTTGATACTTTTTGATTTTATTCGCGTCTTAGTAGCAGGGCATTACGTTCGCAGGATGGATGCGGTTTGATCCGTCGGTTGTTTTTGGCAACACGGCGGACATCGGCGACGTCCGGTACACTAAGGGGTAGAAGGAGTTTTTGATATGCCGCCGAAGAGTCAGGATCCTCATTCGCTCAAAAGAAGGCTGCAGGAATGGATCTTGGGCGGGCCACCGGCGCGGCCCTCACTCTTTCATTACACCGAAGATGAGCCTGAGTCGAGCGTAATACCCGACCTGAAGAACATTTTGCGCCATCCGATCCGCTCCTTCCGTGAGGAGCATCAAGCTCCGCACACTCGTGCCTCGTTGTTCGAATACATCGCCAAACCGGAAGTTTCCACGCCTTTCAACCTGAAAGAAGTGATCAAGGACCTGCTTACCGACTATCGGTTTGCGATGTTTATCCCGTCGCTCTGGTCGGATCAGGAGCAGTTGGTACAAGAACGGGCGGAGCTGCGCACAAGGAAAATGGAGTCGGCGGTCGCATCCTTGCTGATTCATGTGATGCTCGTCAGTTTTGCCGTGTACCTGGCATTTCGAAAGGTAGATCCTCCGCCGGAGAAGGATAATGTCGTATACATCCCCGCGCCAATGAATCTGCCGTTCGAGGGGAATGGACCGAATGGCGGTGGTGGCGGTGGCGGCGGCAAGAACGAGAAGACCCTGCCGGCTCCCGGCCGAATGCCTGACACCGCGAGAGTTCAATTCATGCCTCCTGATCCAGGTCAGCCGAAGCCGCTCGTACCTTCGGAGAGCCCGCTGGATGCGAGGCCCACGGTGCAGATGCCAATCGATTTGCCCGTGGATGCCTCCCTGCCCATCGGTGACATGACCGGGCCGCCGGGTTCTACTTCATCCGGTCCTGGCAGTGGCGGCGGCATCGGGACGGGAAATGGTACCGGTGTCGGTCCAGGCAAAGGATCTGGTTATGGCCCCGGAGAGGGCGGCGGCATGGGAGGAGGGCGCGGGGGCGGCATCGGCAATGGAGTCGGTCCCTATGTGGTGGGCAACGGTGTAACCGAGCCCATTCCCATCTACAATCCTCGGCCGAATTATACCGAAGAAGCGCGCAAGGCTCGTATGGAAGGGGTCTTGGTGCTCCAGGCAATTATCCGCAGAGATGGCAGTGTCGACAGCTTCAAGGTGATCAAGGGATTAGGCTACGGTCTGGATGAAATCTCCATCAATACCATCGCAACCAAATGGAAATTCAAACCGGGCACGCTCAAAGGTGTTCCGGTCGATGTCCTGGCCAACATCGAGGTGACTTTCCGGCTGTACTGAAGTATCGCTGTTCCGGACGCATGGTGTCTGGCTTTTTTCGGGAGATCTTGCCCATGGCAATGTCGGTGGGGAAAAAGGGATATAATTCGGACATCAACATCACGCCGTATATTGATATCCTTCTTGTGCTTCTGATCATCTTCATGACGGCATCTCCCATGAAGAAGTGGGACCAGGAAGTAAGAGTGCCGAAGCCGGCGATCCAGCAGCCCAAAGAGGTAAAATCCGATTCCGTGATTGTAGAAGTGGATTTGAATCACGACATCAGAATCAACACCACGCCAGTATCCTTCGAAAACCTGCAGACGATGCTCTACAATATCTTCAGCGGCCGCGTCGACAAACACATGTTCATTCGCGGCGACGCAAATCTGCCCTATGGCTTTGTTTTCCAGATTCTGGATATTGCCAAACGCTCCGGAGTAGGGGATATTGCTCTCCTGGACAAATCAGCGAAGAGCGAACCGGCGAAACCAGCCAACGGAGACGTAGCCGAAGGCGCCAAGCCGCGATAATCATCACCCTCTCAGTTACTGCGAACAACAGCAGCCGCGAAGAGCCCTCCAGGCAAACTGCGAGTGTTTTTCGTGGCTGCTCTTGCTTTGGAGCGCATCGGGCGATAAAGCTGTAAATCTCTGCGCATCTTGAGCTAAAATGATTTTTTTTGGAGAATGCCATCCTTGACGAGCTGGCAAGATTCCAATTCCGATTCTGAACTCCAGCCGGCTGCAGACAACCTGCCAGGCAAGCTGGCGCGCCACCCTGTTGTGCTCTGGCTGCTCGGCAATGCTCGTTGGCTCTGGCCCATTGTGGTCATCGGCATCATCTTTACGGTGGCACGGTCGGCGCTGCGCGATATTCAATACCATACGGTTCACCAGGCAATTCTGCGGATGGACACCTCCTGGGTGATGCTGACCGGATTGCTTACGATCGCCAATCTTGCCGTAATGGGTATCTATGACGTCATTTGTCTTCGTGGCGTACATGTGCGGCCGAGAGAAAGATGGTGGATCGGCACCCTTTCATTTGCCTGGAGCAATTTCCTGACACTCGGCCCGCTGGCGGGGCCTGCCGTGCGCTTCTGGCTCTACCGTCCCTTCGGTGTCAGTTTCAATACATTGCGCCAGACTATTTTCTCCATTGCCGTGGGTTTCGGCAGTGGGCTGCTCCTCTGGATCCCGGTCGTGCTGATTCCCTTGCCGGAAATGGGATGGGTCCCATTTGCCATCCGGACGATCCTGCCTTTTCTGGCCGCTTCGGCATTGGGGCTTGCGGCTGGGAAAATCCAACGTTGGAAGTGGTTTCCCATCTGGATACGTGACCTGAACGTCCGCTGGTCGGCACTTTTCATGCTGGGCGTGCTGGATTGGTTGCTGGCGTTCCTGGTTTTTGAGGCAAGCCTGCACGCCGCAGGAGTGGCTCTGTCGATCGAACGCCTCAGCCGGCTTTATTTCCTGGGCCAGGCCGTCGGTGTACTGAGCCTGATCCCCGGAGGATTGGGAAGTGCGGACGTTTTCTGGCTGGCAGGGCTGGACTCTTTTGTAGAAAAAGCGGCGGCGGGGCTCCTGGTCTACCGCGTAACCTACTACGTGCTTCCCTGGTTCTCGGCCACCTTGTTGCTCCTGCGCCGCTCCGTGCACAACAAAGTGCGCTGGGCTGGACCCGCGCGCTGGTTTATTGCCTTGATCGTCTTATTCTCCGGCGCGGTGATGCTGTTGAGCGCAGCTACGCCGGGCCTGACTCACCGCATCCGAGTCCTGGAAGAGATCGTTCCCATCGCTGTGCTCGAAACTTCCCATCTGGCCAGCGCGATCTTTGGACTGTTTCTGTTTGTGCTCGCTCGCGGGCTGATGAAAGGTTATCGCTTCTCCTATCGCACGGCTCTGGCGCTGCTGCTTGCCGGGGCTGCCGGCAGCATGCTCAAAGGCCTCGATTATGAGGAAGCGATCATCTTCGTTCTTACCGCCGCGCTCCTCTGGACGCATGCCGGCTTATTCTATCTGCCCAGCCGGAAGGGTGGGACCGCAATCGCCATAATTACCCCGATCACTCTGGCGATCTTCGTCTTTGCGGCTGCGGGCTTCGCGTCCTACAACGGGAGTCAACTATCTAGTGGGTTCGGTTTCAACTGGCCCTCCTACTTTTCCCATGCGATCGAGGCGGCTCGGTTCCTGCGCACACTGAGTGTTTTGCTGCTTTTCGGGTTGTTGATTGCGATCTACCTCATCATGAGGATCCCGCACCGATATACATCCCCTTCCCAGGAAGAGATGGAACGGGCACTCGCTCTGCACGGCAAACTGGGCAAGGGCACCACAGCCTTGATGGTCGCAAATGCAGACAAATCGATACTGATATTGAAGGACCATGGTTTTTGTCTCTATCGCACGGTTGGCCGCTACATGGTGGTATTTGCGGATCCCACGATCGAGGCCGGTTCGGAACGGAAGTGCCTGAGCATCATGCTCCAAAAGGCAACCGAATTGGACCGCACGCTGGTTTTCTATCAGGTTTCCGCGCACTGGCTCCCGGTGCTGCACGACTTCGGCTACTCCTTCTTCAAACTCGGCGAAGAAGCGTTTGTGGACATGCAGCAGTTCAACATCCAGGGAAACAAGGGTAAAGCCATGCGCAACGTGCTCAATCGCTTCCGCAACGATGGCTACACGTTTGAGGTTTTGCCTGCTGCGAAAGTCCCGGCCCGCCTCCCGGAACTGCAAATCATCTCCGATGCCTGGCTCCTCAGCAAACGGACACGGGAAAGGCAGTTCTCCATCGGCTTCTTCGATGCCGGTTATCTCTCGCGCTTCCCCTGTGCCCTGGTCAGGGATAAGGCGGGAAGAGCGGTAGCCTTTGCGAATGTGCTGTCGGGTCCGAATCACGAAGAATTCTCCATCGATCTGATGCGCTACACCCCGGATTGTCCGAATGGAGTCATGGATTTCCTCTTCTTGCAGCTCTTTGAATGGGGCAAAGCGCAAGGATACCGGACATTCAATCTCGGCATGGCTCCGCTGGCTACGGTCGGCGAAATCAGGCAGGCGCGTCTGAACGAACGACTGGCGAACATACTGTTCCAGCATGGTGAGCACTGGTACAATTTCCGCGGCATCCGGCTGTTCAAGCAGAAATTCGATCCTCGCTGGGTGCCGCGCTATCTGGCCTACCCTTCATTCTGGATGTGGCTGCAGGTGACCGTAAACATCGCTGCGTTGATTGCAGGCGGCTGGAGAAACATTTTCTTCCCGGCCGAAGGACAGGCTTGAATTGGATGGAGCCTGCGACCGTTCCGCGCGGAGCTTTCGAAAAGAGAATCGAATGAGACGAATGAGTCCTTATTTACCCATGCGACGCATCATCGGCTCAGCTGGAATGGCGATGCTGCTTGCGGCCACACTGCAAGCGGCGCTTCCCGGCGCACGTCCGGCCGCCCGTACCGTGACCGTCAACTTGCGCGGGAAAGCGCAATCGATTCAGGTCTATGATCCTGTGACCGGGACACCGAAGCGTCCTGTGCAAGTCCTGGTCACCAGCGGGGATTTAGGCTGGCTGGGGATCTCGGGCGATGTGCCCGGCCATCTCCAGGACCAGGGTTACCGCGTGATTGGGCTCAATGCGCAGAAATATGTGTCTTCGTTCACCGGCGGCGGTGGCGCCCACCTGGAAGACAACGTCATTCCGAACGATTACCATACCATCGTGGAAACTGCCTCAGCCGGCAGTTCGTACCCGCGAGAATTTGTGTCCATCGGCGTTTCTGAAGGCGCCGGCCTGGCCGTGGTGGCGATGGGCCAGACTCAGGCCAGTCCACTCTGCCGGGGAATCATTGCTTTGGGGCTGCCGCTCAGGACTGCCTTAGGATGGCGCTGGACTGACTTTACTTCGTGGATTTCCAAGAAAGAACCGAACGAGACTGAAGTGAATACCAAGGATTATCTTGTCCGGCTCAAAGTGCCGATCGTATTGGTCCACTCCATCCACGATGAGTATGATTTGATCGACAACGTGAAGGCGGTGTATAACGCCGCACCCGAGCCCAAGCAATTCCATGCCGTGGATGCCTCCAATCACAGGTTCAGCAACAAAATTCAGGAGGTTCTGTCGCTCGTCGACACTTCACTCGAGTGGATTCATACACAATATCGGCAGGCAAATCGCTAATACCATGGCGCGCTCGAGAGTGGGAGGGGAGGCATGGTTGAAGCTGCGGAAGTCCATGAGGCAGACCTGGGACCACTCTCGAAGCAATACCCCGAGCCCTTCCGTTTTGCCGGTGTCAGGATAGGGAATTGATGAAAAGGCCATTTCGTTTCAGTACTACAGCCGTTGCTATTGCGATCGGCCTTATTACCGTTTCGACGGTCATTCTGAGCTCATTCAGCTATATCCACTGGGCCGGCAAGGATTACCTCGTCGACGAGATCATCAAGCAATACACCATCAAGCTCGCGACCCGGTCCGTAGGCCAGATCGAGCAGGAGATTATCGATAACGACAATGTGATCTCGGGAATGGTCGACATCGAAGATCCCTCGACATGGCCGGCGACTGCTGAGATTCTCAAAAAGGGTGAATACAATGTCGACCATATGTTTATTTTCCGGCTCGACAGCCCATACGCCCTGTTTCCGCCCTATTCCCGGGAAATTGCCAATTCCTGGGACAAACTCCGCTCCAGCTTCATGGAGCTCAGCACAACCGCCCTCGTCCTCGATCAGACCAACCATCTGCACAAAGAGCGCGCGGACAATTATCGCTTTGCCTCCTATGTGCTGAAGGAGAACCGTCGCGGGGAGGAATTTCTCGTTTTCTTCGAAATGAACCACGAAAAGACGCTGTCGCTGGTGGATAAGTGCCTGAGCGACCTCCGGCCCGTATTCGACGTGAGCATTGTCGACTTCGACAACATCGGCGTGGCGCCGGATTCTCAGCCGATCTCGAGGACTGCAAAATATTTCTACGAAATGCGATTTCCGACCACGCTCTATAAATGGCTGCTGCAGGTCGTGCCGCGCAATTATACCGAGCTGGAACGGAATGCGCGCAACACGCGCCGTGCCAACCTGTTCCTCATTGTTTTGAGCATGACCATGATTTTTTGCAGCCTGGCCATCATTTACGTGGCCGGCAGGAGGGAACGGCAGCTGACACAGCTCAAGGAGGATTTCATCAGCAACGTCAGCCATGAGCTGAAGACACCTTTGTCCCTCATTCGCATGTTCAGTGAAATCCTGGTCAGTAACCGGGTCAAGAACGATGCCGCGCGGCAGGAGTATTACGGCATCATTCACAGCGAAAGCGACCGCATGAGCCGCCTGGTCGCCAACCTGCTGGATTTTGCGCGGCTGGAGCGGGAACGGCACGGCCTGCATTTTGAAAAAACCAATATCGCGCAGCTGGTGGCGAAAGAGCTGGATGGTTTCCGATACCAGATGCAGAAGGACGGGTTTGAGCTCGTCACGCACATCGACACCAATGTCCCCGACACCATGGCCGATTCGAATGCGATCAGCATGGCTTTTTTTAACCTCCTTGACAATGCCGTGAAATATTCCGGCGAACGAAAGCATGTAACGGTTAGCGTCGGCGCGGGCGCTGGAACCGTCGATCTTGCTGTCAGCGACAGAGGAATTGGGATTCCGGAGGGGGAACGACAGAAGGTCTTCGAAAAGTTCTTCCGCGGCAGCAGCGCCAGCGTAAAGAAGATTCGCGGCAGCGGCATCGGGCTGTCCATTAGCAAGCAGGTGGCGGAGATGCACGGGGGCGAGATTTGTGTGGAGAGTGAGATAGGTCGCGGCAGCACGTTTATCCTAAAGATCCCCGTCCGTGATGAAACTGAAATCACCATAAAAGCAAAGATACTGAAAACGGATTTGCAGCCCAACGCGCACAAATCACAATCGCAGGCCGACGCGGCTCAGCGCGGATGACAATCTGCGATCATCTGCGTGCGTAGGCAGTTCTTGCATGAGTGAATTGGATGCAGAAGATACTCATTATCGAAGATGAACCCGAGATGGCCCGCGGGCTCAAAGATATCCTGGAATTTGAAGGCTACCAGGTGACCACTGCGTCCACGGGGCGCGGGGGGCTTCAGATCGTCTCACGGGAAGCGGCCGACTGCATCATACTCGATGTGATGCTGCCCGATCTCAACGGTTACCAGGTTTGCGAACAGATTCGCCGGCAGAAGATCAACACGCCCATTATCATGCTCACGGCTAAATCCCAGGATTACGACAAAATACGCGGGCTCGAAGTAGGGGCCGACGACTATTTGACCAAACCCTTTAGTGTCGGTGAGCTGTTAGCCCGGGTTATGGCATTGCTGCGCCGCAGTATCAAGTACGCCAAGGAAATCGATGTCATCCAGGTCGGCTCGTGCCTGGTGGATGTAAAACACTTTACGGCGCAGCGCGGCAACAAAGAACATTCGCTGTCCCATTATGAAGTCGAGCTGTTCAAACTGCTGGTTGCCAATGTGAACCAGCCGGTCACACGCGATGAAATCCTCAACAAGGTTTGGGGAACCGACAACTACCCTACCAACCGGACCGTGGACAACTTCATTGTCAAACTCAGAAAAAAAATTGAAGAAGATTACCGGAACCCGAAACACATCCTGACGATTTATGGCGTCGGCTACAAGCTCAGTCCATGACCTTCCTGCTTGATGTTCTGAAGGCTCTTGCCTTCCGTTCGCGCTCGCTGCGCGCACTCGCCTCGCAGCGCGCGGCCGTTCCCGCCTTCATTTGCCTTGCGATCGGATTCTTTGCATTCGTCCTGATGCGGAGCAGCGTGACGCAAGATGCGCTTCCCTATGTCCAGGAGCGGCCCAGTTCCCTCGAGTTCTTTTTAGACAGCCATGTGCTTCAGATGCTCCTTTTCCTGTCGCTGGTCTACGTCCCCGTTATCGTCGCGTTGAGCAACGCGTTCGCAGGCGATGGTCTCGGATTCTCCATATCACGATCCGAGTGTGCAAGCCATCTTTCGGCCCTGTTCCCGCTCTGGGGAATGTTGTTTTTGCTAGGCGCGCCGCTGGTCCCTTATTTCCTGACCCTGGGATTTCTCGAGATCAGCGCCGGTGAGCTCTGGCTCATGCTCACCACTGTGGTTTATACCGTCTGGGCTGTCAAGGAGATGGACTACCTGCCGGTTGCGGCGGCGCTGGGTGTATTCCTCCTCTCTTTGCTCAGTCTTCCCGTCCTGTTCGTACTCACCAACTTTCTGCTTGCCCTCCCGTTTTTCCTGGTGCTCCCACTGCTCTATGTCTTTTTGCAGCGCTTCCGCGAGCTGATGGCCACGAGAACGCTTCTGCATGGTTTCCGCCAACACCTGCGCACGCTGACGCTGAACCCGCGGGATGCCGATGCCCACTTTCAGCTCGGACTGCTCCATTTTCGGAGCGGCCATCTGGATGCCGCTCGCGGTTACTTCGAGCAGTCGCTTGCGATCGCTCCCGAAGACGCCGACCATCACTACTACATGGGGCGTATCTATGAAGCCCGAGAAGAATGGCCCAAGGCTGCGGACGAATACGAAGCAACCTATCGGTTCAGCCCCGAATATGGGCTGGGAGACATATTCCGGGAAGTCGGGAAGGGGTATCTGCACACGGACAGACTGGATAAAGCGCTGGAGTTTCTCAAGTTCTTTCTTGAGCGCCGCGGGTCCGATCCCCAGGGGAGGTACTGGTTGGCGGTTGCTCTCCAGCGTGCGGGCAAGATGGACGAAATGCGCGCGCAATTGAATACCATCCTGGACCAGGCGCGCTCCAGCCCTCGATTCTTCCGCCGGGAGCACCGGGAGTGGATTTACCGCGCCCGGATATTCCTGCGCAGCTCCAAGGCCTAAAAACCGGAAACAGTCGCGAAGAACATAAAGCGGCATATCCGCATCCCCGAAACCTCAACGCAGTCTCCCATGCACCGGGGGCGCACCCAGGTGCATGAAAATCAATGGTCTCTTTAAGGCAGCCACGAATGACACGAATGGGTGCGAAGCGCTACACCCTTCCGGGCCTGCAAACGTTCGTACTATTCGTGTCCTTCGTGGCTGCTTTTGCAGTTTTGGGGCGGGTTTTTTTCGAAGCAGCGGCCGCAGCGCGGCCGGTGGCCGAACCAAAGGGTGAAGCCCAACAGTCGTGATGGCCGCTGGCTGCGCTGAGCTTTCACCTGTCAGTTTTCAGCGCTCAGCTTTCAAACGACTACCAGCAATGTTTTTGGCGGGGCCCTTCTCCTGTTGGCAAACTACACGTACAAAGCCGCATTTAATGCGGCCCGCAATAGGGCCCCTGGAAAAAAGTGTTAAAAAAACAACATTTCGCAACTTTGCTTAGCAGAGGATTTTTTTGCTTTTGAAAGACTTTTCTCTGCGACCTCTGCGTTGATCTTTTGCTTTTCTTTGCTTTACGGCAAAGATTTGTACGCACGCAATACGAAGCAGGTTGGCTCTTTCTGCTTTTTACAATTGATTACAATTCCGGACATTCTGGTGACAAACTTCGGGCCAGGTTTTCCTATGCTCAGAGTTCAGCGTGAGGAAAGCTATGCAATTCTTCTGGTCCCATATTTCGGCCTACGAGAAAACTCGTCTGACACACAATCTTGGGTATCTGTATCAGATGGATACTTTCGACAAGGTCATCGTGTTCGCCTATTTTGCAGTTCTGGCCATCCTCAGTTTCTACGGTGTGCACCGATATATGCTGATCTGGCTTTTCCGCAAATATCGCAATCGTCCGGCCGTCTGCAAGGAACACTTCCAGGAATTGCCGTGCGTTACCGTTCAGCTACCCTTTTACAATGAAATGTATGTCGTGAAGCGCGTGATCGATGCCGTCTGCGCATTCGATTATCCCCGGGACCGGTTGGAAGTCCAGTTGCTCGATGATTCGACGGATGAGACGCAGAGAATTGCCTGCGAAGTTGCGGAGGAATGGCGCAAGCGCGGCATCGACATCCACTATATCCACAGGGATAACCGGTCGGGATTCAAAGCCGGGGCGCTCGAGAACGGGCTGAAAACAGCCAAAGGCGAGTTCATTGCGATCTTCGATGCCGACTTTGTGCCCAATCCCGATTTTCTTCAGAAGACCATTCACTACTTCACCGACCCGAAAGTCGGCCTCGTCCAGGGGCGTTGGGAGCATATCAACCGGGACTATTCCTTTCTCACTCGGGCCCAGGCCATTCTGCTCGACGGCCACTTCATGATGGAAAGCAACACGCGCTTCCTCAGCGGCCGTTTCTTCAATTTCAACGGCACGGCTGGGATCCTGCGCCGAGCGACGATCCGCGATGCCGGCGGCTGGGAACATGACACCTTGACCGAAGACCTGGATTTGAGCTACCGGGCCCAGGTCAAAGGCTGGAAGTTCATTTTTCTGCCGGATCTTCCGGCGCCTGCTGAACTGCCGGTCGAAATCAACTCCTTTAAGGCGCAACAGTGCCGGTGGGCGAAGGGTGCTATGCAGACCGGCAAGAAGGTGTTGCCCCGGCTGCTGCGCAGTGATCTGCGCCCCATGGAAAAGCTGGAAGCCTGGTACCATCTAACCGGGAATGTCTGCTATCCGATCATGCTGCTGCTGGAGCTGCTGCTATTCCCGGCCTTGATCGTTCGTTTTAACCAGGGCTTATTCGAGCTGGCTACGATCGACCTGCCTCTGTTTGTTCTTTCCTTTGCCAGTGTCAACTGTTTCTACATCACAGGTCAGAAAGCACTGCACAAGGACTGGTACAAGAGGATTCTCTATCTGCCCGGCCTCATGGCGGTCGGCATAGGCATTACCGTGGTTGTGACGAAGTCGGTGTTGGAGGGAGCCATCGGTGTAAAAAGCCCCTTTGTGCGTACGCCCAAGTTTTCGGTCGATGGAACCGCTGCAGATTGGCAAAAGAAGAAGTATCGTGGTCGTCTGGGAGCGCTCCCATTTGTGGAAATCGGCCTCGGTCTCTATTTCACTTACGTCAACTACTACGCCTGGAGCTTGGGAATTTACGGGGTTATGCCGTTCCTGTGCCTGTTCCAGTTCGGTTATTTCTATACCGGGCTGGGTTCCCTGGTCCAAGCCTTGAAGCGGATGGATCTGCCGTGGCTGCGCATGCCGCTGTCATTCCGCTGGGTCCCCGAAAAAGAGGAGTTGGCTCCGAAGCCTGAGAAAGCCTGATGGACGAAGAATCAATCCTTGCGGGGAACTCGTCATTTCCCGTGCGCGCGTCGCGCCAGCGCTGAGGCCAGAGTTTCTCCCGTGAGCCTGAAGTAGCCCTCCGGCGTATCAATGTCCTCCACGGTACTCCTTTCTTCCTTCTCCAGGGAAGCCCGGAGCACGTGGGCGCGCCTGGTTAGGAAGATCTTCGAGGTGGATCCCCTGGTCTGCGCCTGTGGCGCCCGCATGCAGATCTGAGAGAGGCTATCAGACAAAAGAGGGTTTCCATCATGGATGCTAAGGCTGCCAGCTCGAGACAAAAACGTCAACGTTTTCAATGAGGACGGGGTTGTGGCATATGACAGCCACGGCAGCAGCGAGGCCTTGCGGGGCTCAGCTTTTGCCGCCGACTTCGTTGCCGCCTTGTTTTCCCGAGCCAGGGCCGCACGCGTAGCCGCGAGGTATCGGGTTTGCCAACGCGGCAGTAAGAGCCTGCATACTCAGAAATTCGTGAACTGTCTTGACTGCCCCTGGTTCACTTGGGAGGCCCGACGACGCCGATGTTGGCGACAGTCTCGCCTTTGGTCATCGATGGAATCGCACGGACGAATAGGACGACGCCGGCTGCGGGAGCTCGGATTTCAAGGATTCTATTCCCGACGTAGTCGGTCAGATATCCCACTGCCATTCCTGCTGCCACATAGGATCCGCGCCGGACCAGGGGATAGAATATGCCGTTCCGCTCGCTCGCAATCGTCTCGACTCTCTCAATCCAGACCGGATGCTCGATGCGCTCGGGCTGCCCGGGAAGCATCTTGAGACATCGCATCACACTCAGGCAGCCGCGGGCGAGCGCCTCAACGTCTTCCGGTTCAACCGTGCCGGCGTGTCCGGCTTCGACCGTGATCGAGGGCTTGCCTCGGGTGGTCGCCGTGTTTTCCAGGTAGCGCGACGCGGCGGGATCCTTCGGGCGGTCCGTTGAAATGATGATGTGATCGAGGCCGAAGGCGAGAACCATTTCGCGGGAAATCGCGTCCTGCTTCTCATTCCCCGTCTTGGTCCAATAGCTGTAGGGACGAAGACTCTCGTCGAGATCGCCGCCGTGGAGATCAATCAGGTGATTGCATGGCTCGACCACCTGCTTGGTAATGAGATAGGCAGCGCGGTCGGTCTGGGTTCCATTCATATCGCCGGGAAACATCCGGTTCATGTTTTTGCCGTCGGCGGGGTTGAGGTGGGGGACCTTCTGCTCGAAGGAGTTCACGTTTACGAGCGGCACCAGAATCACCGTCCCCGATACAGATGCCGGATCAATCCTATCGATGAGGCGTTCCACCGCGATGATGGAGGCATACTCGGTCCCGTGTAAACCAGAGACAATGGCGAGCACGGGCCCGGGCTTCGTGCCATGGATGACGACAACCGGGATGCTCAAGGCTGCATCGCGGCCGGCCGGAACCTCAATTGCGCCCGCTGCTTTATGGCCCGGCTGCGCCGTCGCGGTCCCGACGGTAAAGGGTTTTTCCTGGGGAGCACTCAGGGCCGTGCCGACGAAAATTGACAAACAGCACGCCACCCAGATGCTGATTTTGCTGCGCATCACAGGGTTCCTCCTCATTCTGGGTTTCGGAAAGTTGGACCTGGCAAACTGCAATGACTCCTTTAGCGGCAGACCCCTTTTAATCGCACGGGTATGGCCAAGATCGGCTGGCATCCGCCGGAGCGCTTGGTTGGAGGTCCCGGGTGACGCTCTGTATAGATATCCGGCAATCGCCCGATCTGCCGTCGGTACTGCTTATTGTACTTCCTTGCCTTGGAGTACTGTAGATCAAAAAAGGTTCCTAGGAGCCCGTCCGAGAATTAGGAGGGGCCGCGTTCCGAGCGCCGCGGGGGCAGATGCAAGGCGGCGCGACGCAGGCGATGTCTCGGTGCATCGTCGAGGAGCG
>JBGQNR010000065.1:0-25856 GCA_041501225.1 Acidobacteriota bacterium | reverse complement strand
CGGTCCTGACGACATGAAGCAAAAAGTGGTTGATTATATGAGAGGGATGCAGCGAACTCCCGAATTGATCCGTTCATTCTTTCAGGCACCCGACACAAGGTATGCTGCATAATGTCCACATACTTATGCACTGATTAGTAACTGGAAGAACCACTCGTCGTCGATGTAGCCCGGTCTATGCCTATCACCCTGCCACGTTCAAAGCGGAGCCTGGGCGCCACCTTGATGTCTCTCGTCTTGCCGGCCGTCACAGCGGCAAACGACGGGAGGTAGCCGGATACGTGTGATTTCCAATTCATACAGACTGACATAATCATAGTTTCTGCCAAACGCTATGTTTGGGCAAGAGTGCACAAGCATCGGATGCCGAGCTATAAACATTATGCAAGAGCGACTCTCCGTAATGTGCAGAGCGTCGCGAAGCAAATTGCTATCGATGGTTTATGAAATTTAATACACGAACGAAAATTAGACAATTGCTTCGAAGGATGCCATGGGTGTACGAACTCGCTGCCCTTCTGAAGTTAGTGTGGATCCATCGCACGTATTCTGGAGGTGATATATTTTCAGCCATCACATTTGTCAAGTCCGCCCAGGGTACTGCTGTAGATGTTGGCGCCCATCGTGGCGAAAGTGCCCTGCGAATCGCCAGATTAAAGCCAGGTTGGAGAATAGTCTCTTTTGAACCGAACAAGGATTGCGAGTTTTTCCTCAGGCGGGTCCAGGCCATGCTTGGCTCGGCGTTTTCATTTCACCTCGTGGGTCTGGCGAGCAGGACGGGAGCCATGACATACTATGAGCCCTGCGTTGGGGCGATCCCGGTTCGCGCGGAAGGTACCTTTTTCCCGCAGAATCTCGAAGGCCCTGCGAAAGCGCGCTTGGGAAATCGTTTCAAGATTCATAAGAGAGAGTTCCCCGTACGAAGGATGGATGAGATGAACCTGGCACCGGATTTTGTGAAGATAGACGTTCAAGGCGGGGAACTGGATGTGCTGCGGGGGGCAGCGGAAACTCTGCGCAGGTTCAAACCTCTTCTGGTTATTGAAAGGAACAAGACCAATGAGTGTGACGTGAAATCCTACCTGGCAGAACTCGGGTACAGAGTGATGGATCACGAAACCGCCATAGGCCTGCGGATCAGCGCAGCCGAGCTCGGAGGAGACAATATTTTTCTGTCCGAGTCTTCCGCCACATTGTGACAGCCGGAGCTCACCCCAATGCTTCTGAGATTGAGTTTAGCCCGAGTTTACCGGGTTAGCGGCGCGGCCAAGATGATGCCATGCCGCCGAGCGACCGGAAACTAGCCCACTTCCGCTACCGACACAGGAAAACCCTAAAAAGCGACGTTGATCGGCTCATAAGTTGTTGATAAATAAGTGAGTTGTTTCTGAAAAACGCGTGTAGTGCGGACCCATTTGTACCGGATAGAGCTTGGGCCGGTTCAGTTGTTTGGGGCCTCCTATTTGAGGCGTCTCGTAGCTGGAAAGGAAGATTTGATGGACGTGTATAACTTCGCGGTGATCGGGGTTGGTGGCTATATCGCACCACGCCACTTGAAAGCAATCAAGGCGACCGGAAATCGCGTCATTGCAGCGATCGATAAAGGCGACAGCGTTGGCATTCTCGACAGTTGGTTTCCTGAAGCCGCGTTTTTTACTGAATTTGAGCGGTTCGACCGGCATGTCGAGAAACTACGGCGGTTAGGGTATTCCGAAAGAGTGCACTTCGTCTCCATTTGCTCTCCTAACTATCTCCACGATGCTCACATGCGCTTTGCCCTAAGGGTGAATGCTGATGCCATCTGCGAAAAACCGATGGTCTTGAATCCTTGGAACATCGATGCTCTTCGCGAACTCGAGCAGGAGTCTGGAAGGCGTTTGTTTTGCATTTTGCAGCTTCGCGTGCATCCAGCCATAGTTGCCCTCAAGGAGAAGATGGCAAAGACGGCCCATTTAACGCGGCCCCTGATCGACCTGACCTATGTCACGTCAAGGGGCCGCTGGTATTCCGTATCGTGGAAAGGAAGCGTTGAAAAATCGGGCGGGATTGCCACGAACATTGGCATTCACTTTTTCGACATGTTAATGTGGATTTTCGGCCCTGTGCAGCTCTGTGAAGTGCATCATGCCGAGCCAGCTCGGATGGCCGGTTTTCTTCATCTTGAGAACGCGGATGTGCGCTGGTTCTTGTCTGTCGACCGCCGTGACCTTCCTCAAGATGCCAAGGCTTCCGGCAAGTCGACCTATCGGTACATCAGCATCGACCAGACTGAGATCGAGTTCTCGGATGGGTTTACGGATCTGCACACTATGGTATATGAGGACATTCTGGCAGGCAGAGGTTTTGGTCTGGATGATGCCAGACCCTCCATTGAGCTTGTTTCTCAACTTAGGAAAGCTGAGGTACAAAAGCCGGAACCGCAGCGGCGTCACCCCCTTTTGAATTCCAACAGCACGGGGCTTTCCTCCGCTGAGGGCAGCGTCCATCTGGCGGTTTCAGACTGATTAATTTGGCAATGCAGGAAGCATTTCGCCTCTAATCGAGCTTACTGGTGGATAGTTTGAACTAAGACATGGGATGGTGAAATGGAGAATATCGAAAAGGTCTATTTCGTACACGAATCATCCTACGTCGATGAGGGAGCATCGATCGGGCGAGGAACCAAAATATGGCATTTTTGCCATGTAATGAAAGGAGCGCAAATCGGCGAGAGCTGCATTCTCGGGCAAAATATTAATGTCGATGGAGGAGCCTGCATCGGAAACAATGTCAAGATTCAAAATAATGTCTCCATTTACTCGGGAGTTATCGTCGAAGACGATGTTTTCCTGGGGCCTTCTTGCGTTCTTACCAATATAACCAATCCCAGGTCTCAAATCGTGCGTAAGAGTCTTTATGAAAAGACCATCCTCAAGCGTGGTTGCTCAATCGGTGCGAATGCTACTATCCTTTGTGGCATAACGATCGGCAGATACGCATTCATAGGCGCAGGATCAGTGGTAGTGAGGGACGTTCCCGACTACGCGCTCGTTGTAGGCAATCCTGCGCGCCGGAGGGGCTGGATGAGCCGGCATGGGCATCGGTTAGGAGATTCCGATACCAATGGGATTATGATTTGCCCAGAGAGCGGCCTCCGTTACATGGAACACCCTCCCGGGATTTTCCGCTGCCTTGACCTCGACGAGGAGGCGCCTCTCCCTCCTAAAATGTCGGTCGGCAAAAAGTCATACGATCAATACAAGATAGAATAAGTTGCGTTTCCCAAGCCAGGCCCCTTTAAATACGATGCATTGCGGGCATTGCTCACGATGAAAGTCAAATACGTCATCATCACACCTGTGCGGAACGAGGAACAGCACCTTCCGGCAACGCTTGCGTCGGTCTGTTCGCAGAGCATTCAACCGGCCCGCTGGATCATTGTCGATGATGGGTCGACGGATGGCACGAATCGAATCGCTGACGAAGCCGCCCGGCAGCAGGAGTGGATAAAGGTATTGCACCGGGAAAGCCTTGGTCCCCGCCTCGCCGGCGCCGGAGTGATGGCAGCCTTTTATGCCGGCATCAAGTCTCTGGGAGCGGAAAGCTGGCAATACCTGGTGAAGTTGGACGGAGATGTCACCTTCGAGCGTGACTATTTTGAAAACTGCTTCGCCCACTTTGCCGCGGAACCCCGCCTGGGAATTGCCGGAGGTCTGATCTGCAATTCGGTAAACGGCTCGCTATGCCCCGAGTCGAAAGAAGACCCCCCCTTTCACGTGCGCGGCGCCACCAAGATCTACCGCTACGAATGCTGGCAGGCGATTGGCGGACTGATACAGGTGGCCGGCTGGGACACGGTGGACGAATTGAGAGCCAACATGCTGGGCTGGACCACACGGACTCTTCCCGACATCCCCATCGTCCATCATCGCCCGGCTGGGGGAGCCTACGGCGCCTGGTCAAACTGGATCAAAAATGGCTATGCCAATTATGTGTCGCGATATCATCCCCTTTTTATGCTCCTGAAGTGCGTGAAGCGTCTAATCCAGAAGCCTTATGGAATCGCAGCCCTCGCCCTATGGGTGGGTTTCTGCCGGGGCCATATCAAACGGGCATGGCGGGTCGAGGACCAGGAGTTTGTGCGATATTTCCACCGCCAGCAAATGTTGCGTTTGCTGGGGCGCCCGAGCCTGTGGGATTAAGAAACCCAAAACCGTTACGGATTCGTTTTCCCGTCAATTCTAACATGTACGCAAGGTTGATTTTCCTATGAACATAAGCATTTTTGGCCTCGGCTACGTGGGCACAGTTGCGATGGGATGTCTGGCAACACTTGGCCATCGCGTCATTGGCGTTGATGTCAGTAAAGATAAGGTAGACCTCATCAATGAAGGCAAATCGCCCATCATCGAAAACGAAATCGGTTCAATTGTTGCCGAATACCGCTCAAAGGGCATGATTTGTGCGACGCTCGATCTTTCGCAAGCAATACTGCAGACAGACGTTTCTTTTCTCTGTCTGGGTACGCCTTCTTCTCCGAACGGCCATCTCAATCTTGAAAGCGTCTTTCGCGTGGTTGGGGAAATCGGAGAAACGCTGCGCCACAAGACCACGTTTCATGTGATCGCCATCCGTTCAACGGTTCTGCCGGATACTCACGCAAAGGTGGTCCAGATGATTCAAAATGCATCCGGCAAACAACCCGATTCCCATTTCGGCATCGTCTCCAATCCTGAGTTTCTGCGTGAAGGCACGGCGGTCAAGGATTTCTACAACCCTCCCTACACCCTGTTAGCTTCTCAATCGGAGCGCGCGATCGCGATTATGAAACAAGTCTATTCTGGTATCAATGCTCCTGTGATACTCACCTCCCTTCCTGTCGCAGAACTAATCAAATATGTCAGTAATTCCTATCACGCGCTCAAGATCGTTTTCGCCAATGAAATCGGGAACATTTGCCGGAGACTGGGCGCCGATTCTCACGAGCTCATGCGAATCTTCAGTCTTGACACCAAGTTGAATATCTCATCGGCCTATCTCAGCCCCGGTTTTGCCTATGGCGGTTCCTGTCTCCCCAAGGATTTGAAAGCGCTCTGCACTCTGGCGCACGACCTATATCTGAATTGTCCTGTTATCGAAAGCGTGCAGCGCAGCAACGAACTGCAGAAAGATCTCGTTCTGAACCAAATCCTTGAATTCGGCAAGCGCTCCATCGGATTCCTTGGCATCAGCTTCAAAGAGGGAACCGACGATTTGCGCGACAGTCCGATCGTCGATGTCATGGAAAAGCTTTTGGGAAAGGGATATGATATCCGCATATATGACAAGAATGTGCACTTGTCGAAACTTGTCGGGGCGAATCAAGAGTACATTATCAAACGCATCCCGCTGATCTCTCGCTTTATTACAAACAATCTGGCTGAGGTGTTGGAAAAATCAGAGGTGATTGTATTGGTAAATAAGGACAACGATTCTCCCGGAATCCTGGGGCAACTGTCGGCCGAGAAAATTGTCTACGACCTTGTCCACATCGGCGCCGACAGGTCTCTCGGCAAGGCCATGTATAAAGGCATTGCGTGGTAAAAAACCTGCATATTCTGTTTATTGTCGAAAATGAGACCGTACCGGGCGACCGCCGTGTCTGGGCCGAAGTGCGCACGGCACACGAATTCGGCTACCGGGTATCCGTAATCTGTCCGTCGGCGGGCAGGATCGGCTGCAAGCAGCCATCCCGTGTCGATGGCATCCGGTTCTATCGCCACCCTCGACCTGTGGAAGGCAACGGCACGTTGAGCCTGCTTATAGAATACGCCAATGCAATCTTCTGGGAAACGATCCTAGCTCTGTATATCTTTGTCACAAAGCCCTTTCATATTATTCATGCTGCCAACCCTCCTGACCATATCTTCGTCCTCGCGCAGCTCTTCCGGCCGTTCGGCGTCAAATTCGTTTTCGACCACCACGATCTTACTCCTGAAACCTACGTCGCGAAATTCGGCAGAAAGGGATTCTTTTACAAGCTGCTTCTGATCATGGAGAGATGGACGATGCGAAGCGCACATGCCATCATCACTACTAACGAAAGCTACAAAAAGGTTGCGGAGGAGCGGGGAAGGGTCGCGACTCGAAATATTTTCATTGTACGCAACGGCCCTGAACTGCTGCATCTCCCTGCAGTCGAACCCAACGAGGGGTTGCGCGATGGCTTTCGATACTTGGTCGGTTATGTTGGCGCCATCGGCCGACAGGATCAAATCGAAAACCTTCTGAAAATCGCCAAGCACATCGCAAACGATCGTGGGCGGAGAGACATCAAATTCATTGTCATCGGCAAGGGACCTGATCTGCCGAGAGTTGCTAAGCTAGCCAAACAAATGCAGCTCGACGACGTGGTCCAATTCACGGGATACATCCCCGACCGGGAATTGTACGCAACCCTGGCCACTGTCGATGTGTGTGTCAATCCGGAATGCTCCAATGAATTCACAAATCGCTCCACCATGATAAAAATCATGGAGTACATGGCGTTCAGCCGGCCGATTGTTCAGTTCCACACTATAGAAGGCGAAGCCTCTGCCGGTGAGGCTGCGATTAATGTTTGCGGTAACTCGGAAATAGATTTTGCAGAGGCGATTCTCGGTCTCTTGGATAATCCCGAAAAGCGGCGCTGCATGGGAGTTATTGGGCGCAAACGGATCGAGCGCGAACTCTGCTGGGAGACTCAGAAGCCGAAGCTGCTCCTAGCCTATGAGCATGTAATGGAGGAACAAAGTAACCGACCCGGGAGCATGATACCCAAATTCACGCGGCCTTTTGTGCCGCTATCCCTGTACTATCTGGTGAAGCCGTTGATTCCTCGGCGTCTTCAGCTATGGCTGCGTCGCATGCGTTGCCGCCATATTCTTGCCTCGCATAATGTAGCCTGGCCCATAGATCCGAAGGCAAACAGGAAACCGGAGGGTTGGCCGGGTTGGCCCGGAGGTAAAAAGTTCTCGCTGGTCCTGACCCACGATGTCGAGGGATTCAAGGGGCTCGATCGTGTACGCGGTGTCATGCTTGCGGAAAAGAGCCTCGGATTCCGGTCCAGCTTTAATTTCGTCACCGGCGACTACCGCGTTCCCAAAGAACTGTTGAACCACTTGAACCGAGAGGGTTTCGAAATCGGGGTCCATGGCCTGCATCATAATGGCATGATGTATGCCACGCTCAGCACCTTCATGCGTCACGCACACGGAATCCAGCGCTCCCTGATTGATTGGAATGCAGTCGGATTCCGGTCTCCTTCCATGCATCATAATCTGGAATGGCTTCACAGCCTCGGAGTTCGATATGATTCATCGACCTTCGATACCGATCCATTCGAGCCCCAGCCAGATGGTGTAGGAACCATATTTCCCCTGTGGATTGTCAATCGCGAGGCAACCAAGGCCTACATCGAGCTTCCCTATACTTTGCCGCAGGACTTCACCCTCTATGTCATCCTGCAGGAGAAAAATATCGAACTATGGAAGCGTAAGCTTGAATGGATAGCCGCGCAAGGAGGGATGGCGCTTCTTATTACGCATCCGGACTACTTGTGTCCGGAGGGCGATGCAGCGGGCAGAGACGAGTACCCGTCGAGTTTTTATTTTGATCTGCTAAAGCATATACGAGACAAATACGAGGGACAGTACTGGCAGGCACTGCCGGCGGAGGTCTCCGATTATTTTGCTTCAATCTATCCGGTGGCGCTCGAACTCGAGAGGAAAAAGAACGGCATCACTCGGCGTCCGCTCCGAGTCTGCATGCCGACTTGAAGTATTTCTATATCAGCAGGATCGTAACCTCAGGGAGAGGCTGGTTGCAAACTCTCTGAAATTTGTCAGGACGAATAGCTGGGACGTGAAAAAATCGATCTATCTTAATCTGGTGGACAGGTTGATGGCCTCCAACTGTAAGGACGCTGAGATTCAGGCGTCCGGGGGCGGAGAATGAACCTCCAAGGCTCGAAGAATCTCTAAGGTGTCCTTTGAGATTCTTTGAGGTCTTTGAGCCTTTGAGGTTACGCGGTTTCGCACGAGTGCGCAGCCAGCGCTCCAGATCGGTTGACCGGCCGTATGCGATAACTTCAATTCTCACGGCGTTTTGCTTTTCCACCACAAGGACAAGTCATCTTGAAAATCGTGACGCCCCGCAAAAGGCGATACATCTGCTTGGTTGCACTAATAATGTCTTTCGCTCGAGCCGAAAGCCCTGCGTTGCCTTTCCAGGATTTGACGGCAATACCCGATGCAGAGCGGCGCGCCTTGGTCGCCCTCTATCAAGCGGCAAACGGCGGCGGTTGGAAGTCCAACACCAACTGGGGCGGAGCGGCCGGGACCGAGGGAACTTGGTATGGCATTCGTGTTTCGGATGGTCACGTCACTTCCGTCAACCTCACAGACAATAACCTCGCCGGAATCATCCCCGACGAAATTGCCGATCTGACAGAACTCAAAGAACTCCTCTTGGGAGTCAACCGCCTTAGTGGCAAGATTCCGCTCGGGATCTCCAAATTAGCCAAACTCGAAACCCTTTCGCTTGAAGTCAATCAGCTTGATGGTGATATTCCCTTAGAGCTCGCCAAGTTAACGAACTTACGCTCGCTTTATCTCTACGCCAACCATCTCTCCGGCGCGATTCCCCCGGAGCTTGGCAACCTTGCTAATCTGGTTGTGTTGCACCTTTACGGCAACCGGCTGACAGGAAGCATCCCCTCATCCCTGGGCAATCTTACCAACCTGGAAACGCTCGTTCTCAGCGCGAATCAGTTGTCGGGATCGATTCCGGCAGAGTTGGGGAAACTCGGCAAATTGAAATTCGTCTATCTCAACAATAATAATCTCAGCGGTAACATCCCGCCGCAGTTGGGCAACCTACCCAACCTGCTGGCACTTTTCCTTGAACAAAATTCTCTGAACGGAAGCATTCCAGCACAATTGGGTGCTCTCGGCTCATTGCGACGGCTTAGTCTTGGGGGGAATCAATTAGGTGGTGGAATTCCGTCTGAGCTGGCTTCATTGGCAAATCTCGAAGGGCTGTGGTTGGATGACAACCAATTGACGGGCGCCATTCCTCCCGACCTTCGCAAACTTAATCACCTTCAAACCCTTAACCTGAGCAGCAATCAACTCGCGGGAGCTATCCCTGTCGAACTTGCTGATATCGCGGGACTGATTGAACTTGACTTAAGCAATAACAGACTCAGCGGATCTATCCCACGCGAGGTGTCCAGATTTTCCAAACTGAGCACGCTTTTGCTGGCCGACAACCGACTGAGCGGAGAGGTACCGGTTGAGATAGGAAGCCTCTTCCGGCTAACCGACATCTCGCTTGCGGGAAACTTTTTGATAGGATCCATTCTTCCACAGATTGGAAACCTCGCTCTTCTTATCCACCTCGATTTAAGCGCAAACCAATTTACAGGCACAATTCCGGTAACGCTGGGGAATTTGACAAATCTCGAAACTCTTGGCTTGGATGGGAACAAGCTCGACGGCCTAATGCCAGCATCGCTGCTTAATCTGGTGAAACTTCACTGCCTGTCAGCCGGCAACAACAATCTGACAGGAAGCATCCCTGCCGGCCTTGGCAACCTTTCAGAGCTGCGTCAGGTATACCTGAATCATAACCGCCTCAGCGGCCAAATCCCTACTACCCTGGGAAACTTGTCCAATTTGGAAATACTCGATTTGGGTGCTAATTCGCTGAGCGGCTCGATTCCGTCTACTTTCGGTCGACTCTCCAAGCTGATGCGGCTCGATCTCGCCGGCAATCGACTTACCGGGGGGATCCCTCGAGAATTGGGGACGCTCGCCGCCTTGACCGCACTCTCCCTTAACGACAATCTGCTCTCAGGCAACATTCCAGCTGAGATGGCCAATATCTCCAGTCTGCGGGAGCTTTCCCTGCAGCGCAACCTTTTAGGTGGCTCCGTTCCGCCGCAGCTGGGAAACTTGCAGGAGCTGAGAAGGCTTGCCCTCCAGGAAAACCAATTTGCCGGCAACCTTCCTTCCGAGCTGGGCGCCCTGAAGAATCTGGTTTGGCTCTACCTCGACAAAAACCAGCTGACCGGTGCCATTCCCGACTCGTTCGGCAATCTCACAAACCTCCAGTGGCTCTCCCTGGACAACAACCAATTGTCCGGATCTATCCCTGCCCCCCTGGGCAGCCTAGCCAACCTTCGCTGGTTGGCATTGAATAACAACTTCTTGTCCGGCACGATCCCGAGCTCGATCGCCAATCTGCAGGCCCTCGAGGTGCTCTTCCTGGGAAGAAACCAGCTGAGCGGAGGGATTCCAAGTTCCATCTCAGCGCTTTCCCGCCTTCAGTCGCTCGATTTCGGGAACAATCGCCTGACCGGCGCCGTTCCGCCCGAGCTGGGCGACCTGCTGAATCTGCAGCAGCTCCTGCTCGCAGGCAACCAGCTCAGCGGCACCATTCCGCCAAGACTGGGCAATCTGACGAAACTCCAGCTGCTGGACCTCAGCGCCAACCAGCTCGGCGGTCAGATTCCTGACGAGCTGGCGAAGCTGGTTTCCCTCAAGAAGATGATTCTAAGTCAAAATGCAATAAGTGGGCCTGTTCCAACATCGTTGGCTTCACTCTCCGGGCTGCAGGTTCTTCTTCTGGCTGATAACCAGTTCGATGGTTCCATCCCTCCATCACTCGGCAACATGAGTGCTTTGGAAGTGCTGAGCCTGGCGCGCAACCGGCTTTCCGGTCCTATCCCAACCACGCTGGCCGGCCTTTCGAAACTGCGAATCCTCTCGCTTGAACGAAACGCGCTATCCGGCAATATTCCACCTGAGCTCACAGGGCTTTCATCGCTCAAGATTCTCACCCTGGCCGACAATCAATTGAGCGGTCTTATTCCCTCCGAACTTGGGAGCCTCGCCAACCTCGAATCTCTTTCTTTGCGATCCAATCAGCTGGAAGGCGCCATCCCTGCGAGTTTCTCCCGCCTTAACAAGATGCTGGATGCTCAGCTCGATGTCAGCTGGAACCGGCTGTTTCCGGAAAACGCTTCTGTGCGGGCCTTCATCGATCTTAAGTCGGCGAATCCGGCCTGGCAAGGGACGCAAGTTTTAACGCCGACCAATCTCACGGCTCCGACCGTAACCGCCAGCACTGTGCGTCTGCGCTGGACGCCTATTGGCGGGACGCCCTCAGCCGGCGGAAGCGGCACCTACCAGGTTTATATCGCAGTCGCCGGCGAAACGGAATTCCGTTTGTGGGGTGCCACCAGCGATCTTTCCAAATCGACCTTGGCCGTGACCGGATTGAATCCAAAAACGGATTACCAATTCAAGGTTCGGTCCATAGCCCCAGCGAGTAGTTTCAATCAAAATACTCTGGTCAGCGACTTCAGCCCGGAGTTTTCACAAATAACAGAGCCGATGAAATTCCTCTACTTTCCCATGTATGCGGAAGAGAAGGGGGGCTGGACAGGCTTTGCGGTGTCCAATAGTTCGGATGTCGGAGCAAAAGTCCGCTTTGCCGTGTTTGGCGCCGACGGCTCGCCTTTGCCATTGCCTGCCAATCCCGCCGGCTTCGATCTCTCAGCGGGGACCCAGCTGGCACGCATGGGATGGCAGATTTTCCAAGCACCCGCTGCCACGAACCGCAAGGGCTGGATCAGCCTGACTTCGGATAATCCGTTTGTGGGAATTTTCTTTCTCTTTGGCAATGACAGACTCACTGAGCTGGACGGCGGGGTTCCCGCGATTCGCCTTGCGCCCAGGCTTATATTCACCCGGGTTCACGAAGGCCAGGGTAGTTATCGCGGCGAAAACGCGCACACCTACCTCAGCATCGCCAACCCGAACGGGTTCGGCGTCACAATCAGGCTTACCCTTTTCCGCACAGGCCAAGGAAACGGGGCCGAGCAACAGATAGAGCAGACACGATTCCTGCTTCCGGACGGAAATCTATACGGATCTGTTGCAGAAATCTTTGCCACATCCCTGCCGATTCTCAGCGGACACATCGTCGCCGAGGTAATTGGCGTTGGAGGTGTCGCAGGATTCGAACTCCTCGAGCTTCCTGATCAGCCGACCATCATGGGCATCCCTGTCTGGGACGATTTCAGCGCCACCACGCTCTACTCGGCCCAACTCGCGGAAATTCCGCGCTTCTTCTATACCAGCCTCAAGCTGCTGAATACCGCCACTACAGCAAGAAGGGTATCTTTGCTCGCAGTCAGCGACCAAGGCCTGCCGCTGGCCTCTCCCGCGGTGTTTGATCTCGCGCCCGGAACTACCTTCGAACGGGATATGAGCCAGATCTTACCCTCTGTCGCAGATCTGGAGGGGTCCCTCCGGGTAACAGCAGACGGAGCCGGAATCATCGGGGATGTCATCTTCGGGGATCCGGTGGCATCGCAATATGCCTCCTGCCTCGCTCTCCAGAATCAATCCTTTACCAAGGCAGTTTTCAGCCAGGTAGCAAATGGCTCCGGCTATCAAACCGGCCTGGCTTTATTCAATCCGGGGCAGGGAACTAGCGATGTTCACATCTCCGTTTTTGCACCTGACGGCTCCTTGCGAGGCGAATCAACACTCACTCTTCCCGCCGGTCAACGCCTGGCAAAACTCCTGGAGGAAGTGGTCAGAGAAAGCGCCGGCCAGGTAGGCGGCTACATCGTTATCGAATCCACACAACCTTTGATCGCACAGGCACTGTTCAGTGATTGGAAGCAAATGCTGGCGGCGATTCCCCCAACGATTTTGCGTCATTAGCTCTTAGCTTTTAGCTGTTAGCTTTTAGCTTTTGGCTCTTTGCTACGGCAACGGGTTGTTGGTTATATCTCGATTCGATCTAAAAAGCCGTCCCCGGCTGCAATGTCCATAAAGCAGAAAGCTAAAAGCTAAGAGCTAAAAGCTAAAAGCCATAGTCCCAAACATAACGGCCCAGCCATGGTAAAACCCCTCTTCCGATATTTTACCTTTCTGTTTTTTGCACTTACATGGGGAACCGCATTTGCGGGGTCTTTGCGTCTCGCTTGGGACCCGCCGCCCAATTACGGGATTGCTGGGTATCATGTTTACCGATCCGATTCATCGGGGGGGCCATATAAACGATTAACTACGGATCCAGTTTCGGAATGTGAATACCTGGATGAGACTGCGGTGACGGGGCATCAGTATTTCTATGTGGTTACCACTGTAGGTGCCGCGGGTAACGAGAGTGCGTATTCTTCGGAGTTGGCGGCTTTGCTTGGGAACTACGATGCGGTGCCGGAGCCGGGGGCGCTGCTTGCCCGGGCCGGTGCGGATTTGACGGTGCTGGAAGGGGATATGGTTCTTCTGACCGGCAACCACAGGGATCCGGAAGGGAAAATCGTCACCTATCAGTGGAGTCAGGTTTCCGGAACTGCTGTTTCGATCTCCGGCATTGACCGGGCTGCGGCAGGCTTTCTGGCTCCGCTAGTCCAGGTGGATGCCGTATTGATGTTTGCGCTCACTGTCACCGATTCAGGTGGCGGCAGCACAACCGATTTTATCCGCGTCACCGTGCGCAAGAGATAGGCAAAATGTTGCCCGGCCAAATGACCAGTATGACCCTGAAGATGAGAACAATGATGTTCTTGGCTTTCTGCGCAGCTGCGAGCCTGTTGAACGTAGGGTCGCTCCGGCAGTTGGCAGCATTTTCACTAAAAAGCGAATATGCCACATATATTTTGATCATTCCACTTACCAGTGTCGTTCTCATCCTTCGCAAGAGAACCGCAATATTTTCCCATCTGAGTAATTCCATGGGGATCGGAGGAAGCAGTCTGATCCTCGGCGCGGTTGTTCTGATATCAAGGAAACCGGCGGGGATTGGATTATCCGGTGAAGAGGCGATGTCCTTTACAATTCTGGGGCTGATCCTGCTTTGGATCGGGGGATTTCTTCTAGCCTATGGAGTTGAGAGTTTCAAGAAAGCTCTTTTCCCCCTTCTTCTTTTGTTTTTCATGATTCCTATCCCTGAAGTTGTGCTTAAGAGTACCATAGCTTTTTTGCAGAGAGGTTCTGCCGAGTGGAGTGCAATCCTCTTCAAGTTGACGGGCACGCCATTTCACCGCGATGGCATGACGTTCATCCTGCCGCGGATCAGTATCGAAGTTGCAGAGCAGTGCAGCGGCATACGATCGAGTCTGGCTCTTCTTCTCAGCGGTTTATTGGCAACACACCTGATGCTGCGAACCTGGTGGCGAAAACTGTTGTTTTTGCTGGTGGTTGTCCCCATAGCCATGCTCAAGAATGCCGTCAGAATTGTCGTGCTCTCGCTGCTCTCGATTCATGTCGACAGACGTTTCATCGTCAGCAGCGATCTTCACCGCGAAGGCGGGATTCTTTTTTTCCTGCTCGCCTTATTGATGCTGTGGCCAATATTCTGGCTATTGCGCCGCTCGGAGCGAAAACCGATTCCAACTGCTGAGAGCCGATCGGGATCTCTATGAATGACATCTTGCCAGGGCTGGGCGCGGCACTTTCCATCGTAGCCGCCACCAGTGCAATCCTGATTGCTGCCGCGGTTGCACTCAAAGACCGCCGGTCGTTTGCCAACAAGACCTTTATCGGCAGCCTGGTATTGCTCGCGTTGGTGAAGTTATTCAGAGGCATCAGCTTTAATGCCGGCACAGCAGAAGATTCGTTGTTATGGCAGAAGGTGTGCATCGCGGCTTCTGCACTCCAGCCAGGGACATGTCTCCTTTTTAGTTTGGCATTCGGGCGGGCGGAATATAAAAAGTATCTCAGCCGGTGGAAGTATGCTATCGCCGCCGCATTCACCTTGCCGGTCCTCAGCCTGATCGTCTTCTCGGAATCGATTCTGGGCGCATCTCCACTTCGAGGATCCCTTGGCCAACGCATCTTTCCGCTCGGTTTTGGAGGTAAGCTCTTTTACTCGCTCTTCCTTGTGTCTGCTGTCCTGATCCTCGCGAACCTGGAACGAACGCTGCGCGCATCCACGGGACGCATACGATGGCAAATCAAGTTCATTGTCCTGGGAATGGGCGGCATCTGCGGTGTATGGATCTACATCAGCAGCCAGGCGCTGATTTATTCTGCCATCGATACATCGCTGGGAATGTTGGCTCCAGCGGTTCTCATTGCGGCCGACCTGCTCTTTGCCTGGGGGCTCGTGCGGTCACGCTTTCTCAATGTCGATGTCTACCTGTCCCGGACAACGCTGCAGTATTCTTTGACCGCCCTCTTCGCCAGCATCTACCTGGTCAGCGTCGGCTTGCTGGCCTACATGATTCGCTTCTTCGATGTACAGCGGCCACTGCCGATGGATGCCCTCCTTGTTCTGCTGGCCCTTGCCGCCCTCGCTATGCTCCTGCTCTCGGACCGGCTGCGGGAGCGCATTCAGCGCTTCGTCACCCGCCATTTCAGAAGGCCGATGTACGACTACCGCAAAGCCTGGATGGAACTGACCGAGAAGACGAACTCCCTGGTCCAGGTGCGCGAACTCTGTACCGCTGTCGCCCGGATCATTTCGCAGACCTTCGGAATTCTCTCGGTAAACGTGTGGCTTTGCGACGAGGTGGGAACACACTTGACCCTGGAGGGCTCGACGGTCTTCACCCGATCCCAGGCTGCGGAACTCGAAAGAAGTGGCGAGGCCGTTTCCGACCTGCTGCACGCGCTTCGCAAGAGTTCATCGCCAATCGACCTTGCGGACAAACGATATGCGTGGGCTGATGAGATCATGCACACGCGACCCGAATATTTTCGAGAGTTCGAAATGCGCTACCTGCTACCGGTCCAAACCGGTGGGCAACTCGTGGGACTCATTACGCTGAACGCCGATCGGGTCGGAAAAGCGCCGCTTTCCATGGAAGATCAAGACCTGCTGAATGCCTATGCATCCCAGCTGGCGGCGAGAGTGCTCCAGATGAGGCTGTCCGAGGACCTGCGCCGGGCACAGGAAATCGAGGCTTTTCAGAGCGCTTCCGCATTCTTTGTCCACGACCTGAAAAACCTGGCCTCCAGCCTGTCGCTGACGATGCAGAACCTGCCCGTCTACTTCGATAATCCCGAGTTCCGCGCCGACGCGCTGAGGCTGATCGGGGAAAGCATCACCAAGATCGATTCCACCTGCAGCCGGCTCTGTTCGCTGAAGCAGAAGATCGAGTTGAGGATCGTGGAGGCCGACCTCAACGAGCTGGTTACGAAAACTTTGGATGGATTTCAGCACTGTATCCAGGTTCCGCTCGAGCGGGATTTGCAGCCGGTTCCCCGCACTGCCATGGATGCCGAGCAACTGCAGAAAGTAATGACTAATCTTTTGCTGAACGCGCAGGAGGCTTGCAACGGGAAAGGGACCATCCGGGTGGCTACGTCGGCGATGGATCACCAGGTGATGTTTTCCGTGACTGATGAGGGGTGCGGGATGTCCCGGCAATTCATCGAGCGATCTCTGTTCCGGCCTTTCCAGAGTACGAAGAAACGGGGGATGGGGATCGGGCTGTTCCACTGCAAAATGATTGTCGAGGCGCACCACGGGCGGATCGAGGTGGTGAGCGAGGAAGGGAAGGGCAGCACGTTTCGGGTTGTTTTGCCGACGAACCGCTAAGAAGCTAAGACCTCGAAGACTCTCTAAAAGATCCTTCAAAATTCTTCGAGGTCTTCGAGCCTTAGCGGTTAAAAGGTGCCTATGGAAAAACCAAAAATACTAATTACCGAAGATGACGATTTCGTCTCCAACCAGATGAAATGGGCGCTGAGTTCGCAATACGAGGTTTCCGTGGCGGAAGACCGGGCTTCGGCCCTGGAAATCCTCAAAAGGGAACTCCCGCCGGTCGTTACCCTTGACCTTGGCCTGCCCCCATCTCCCGGCGACACCGTCGAGGGATTCCGCGCGCTCGGCGAAATGCTGCAGATCGATCCCCTGGCCAAGATCATCGTCATCACCGGGCAAGGGGAGAGATCGAACGCCCTGGCAGCGATCGGCGAGGGCGCCTATGACTTCTTTTGCAAACCCGTAGACCTGGAGGCGCTGAAAGTCGTTCTCGGGCGCGCCCTCTACCTATACCGCGTGGAGTGCGAGCGGCGCGAGATGGCGTTGAACGCCCCCGCGCAATCGTTCGAGGGGATGATCGGGTGCAGCCCCAGGATGCAGGAAGTGTTCGGAAACATTCGGAAAGTAGCGGTTTCCAACGCCCCGGTGCTGATCGTAGGCGAGAGCGGCACGGGCAAGGAACTGGCCGCGCGGGCCATCCACAGGCTGAGCGCGAGAAATACCGGGCCCTTCGTCGCCATCAACTGCGGCGCGATCCCGGAAAACCTGCTGGAGAGCGAGCTGTTCGGGCACGAGAAGGGGTCGTTTACTGGGGCCCACACGCAGCGGGCGGGCCGGCTCGAGGCGGCCCAGGGGGGCACTCTGTTCCTGGACGAGATCGGCGATCTCCCCCAGGCGCTGCAGGCCAAACTGCTGCGGTTTCTCCAGGACCAGGTGATCGAGCGGGTCGGTGGGCGCAGGCCGATCACCGTGGACGCCAGGGTCGTCTGCGCGACGAATTCGGACCTGCGCAAAGCCATGGCGAGCGGCCGGTTTCGTGAAGACCTCTACTACCGCATCGGGGTCGTCACCATAGCAATGCCGCCGCTGCGGGAGCGGGATGGGGACATCAAGCTGCTCGCCCAGGCACTGCTCCGGCAATATACTGCAGAGCAGAGCAAGACCCTGGCATTCAGCCCGAAAGCCCTCGAGGCATTGGAAGCGCACCCATGGCCGGGCAACGTCCGCGAGCTGGAGAACCGGTTGAAACGGGCGGTCATCATGACCGCCGGGAGCCAGATCACGCCGCGCGACCTCGAGCTTGCCGGGGCCTACGCGGAATACGATTCGCTCGGGTTGAACAAGGCGCGCGAAGCGATCGAGCGCAACATGATCGAACGCGCGATCACAAGAAATCGCGGCAACCTGACGCGTTGCGCCGACGAGTTGCAGATTGCCCGGTCGTCGCTTTACGAACTAATAGAAAAGCTAGGCATATCCCGCAAGTAGCCTTAGAGCCCCTTCGAGCCTTAGCGCCTTAGAGGTTACCTCCAAGCCTCAAAGACCTCGAAGACAGGAGATTAGCAATGAAATCGTCCAAAATATTTCTCTTCTTTGTAGTCGCATTCTCTCTACTTGCCGGCTGCAGCCGTGATCCCAAGGTCGCGCGCGACAAATATTTCAACAGCGCCCAGCAGTACCTCAAGGATGGCCGTTACGAGGAGGCGGCCATCCAGTTCCGCAATGCCCTGCAGAAGGACAATGGGCACATCCCGAGCTACCTCGGCATGGCAAAGGCGTTTCAACAGATGGGCAATCATCAGAATGCGGTGGGCGTTTATCAGCAGGTTTTAAAGCTTGACGGCAGTAACGTGGAAGCGAGGCTGCGGCTGGGTCAGTATCTCCTGGCATCGGCGCTGCGTGATCCGGAGTTATTCAAGAAGGCGCAGCAGGAGGCAGAGGCAATCGTGAAGGTCGAGCCGTCGAACGTCGAAGCCCATCTCCTGCTGGGCAATGCCTATGCGGGCCAGAATGATGCCGATAAATCCCTCCAGGAAATCGAAAAAGCGGTGGCGCTCGATCCCGGCAACCAGGACGCCTCCATTAATCTGGGCGCCGCCTTGATGCGCAACAAGGATACGGCGAGGGCGGAAAAGACGTTCCGGGATGTCCTCGACAAGAATCCGAATTCGACCAAGGCCCACCTGGCCATGGCTACCTTCCTGGCGGCGAACCAGCGGTTGCCGGAAGCGGAAGCCCAGTTCCGGAAAGCCTTCGACCTGGCGCCGGCAGAGCCGATTTGTCTGTACGCGCTGGTGTCGTTTTACATGTCCGCCAAAAGAACTGTTGAAGCGGAAAACGTGTTCAAAGAGGCGATCGCGAAGAAACCGGACGCCTTGGAACCCCGCTGGGGACTCGCAGGTTTTTATCGCCAGCAGGGATCCGTGGAGAAGGAGATGGCAGCACTAGGCGAACTCCTGAAAGCAAGCCCGGAACACCGCCCGGCGGCGTTGCGTGTTGCCGAGATCCACCTCGGTCAGAATAACGATGCGAAGGCCGAGGAGGGCGTTCGCGCGCTATTGGCCAGGAACAAGAACGATGCCGAGGCCCACTATCTGTTGGGCAAGATCCTCCTGGACCGGCGGGAAACCGACAAAGCGCTCGCGGAATTCGAGACGGCGATCAAATCGAACGAGGCGTTTCTGCCGGCCCACCTGGAAAAGGCGAACCTGCTGCTCGGGCGCGGCGACCCGGAAGGCGCGCAGAATGCGCTCAACGCGGTGCTCCAGCGCGACAGGAACAACCTGCTTGCGCGCGGGGCGCTCGCGAAGGTGCTTGCGCTCCGGCAGAAACCCCAGGACGCGATGCAGGAAGCGCAGGCGGTGCTCGCGGCCATGCCGGACAGCGAAGACGCGCTCTATGCCCGCGGCGAAGCGTTGCACAGCCTGGGCCGGCTGAAGGAATCCAAAGAGGATTTTCTCAAGCTCTGCCGGTTGCGGCCGGAGAATCCCCTTTACTGGCATCGCCTGGGAGTGGCCGAGATCCTGCAGGGCGACTCGGCGGCGGCCCTGTCTCATTTTCGGAAGGCGCTGGAAGTCAAGCCGGATTTTATCGTCGCGGCAAACGACCTGGTTTACCTGCATCTCCAGGCAAAAAAGATCGATGCCGCCCTGGCGGAGGTGGACCAGTGGTCAAAAATGAAGGCGCCGCAGGATGAGGTGCACCGGTTCAGGGGGCAGATCTACCTGGCCAAGGGCGATGCGGCGACCGCGGAAGGGGAATTCCGCAAGACGATCGAAGTCAATCCGCAGAATTACCAGGCCTATATTCTGCTCGCACAGCTCAATATGCAGCAGAATAAGGTTCCGCAGGCGCTCAAGGAGGTGGATCAGCTGATCGCCCAGAACAACAAGCTCGCGCCGGCGTACCTCCTGAAGGGCTATTACCTGCAGGTTTCCAAGGATATTCAGGGGGCGATCGCGAGCTATCGGAAGGCGCTGGATCTGGATCCGGAAAACCCGATCGTCTCGAACAATCTGGCCTGGGTGCTGTGCGAGAACAACCTCGGCATGGAAGAGGCCTTGTCGCTGGCCAGGAACGCGAGGAAAAAGCTCCCCGACGAGCCCGAAATTGCGGACACGCTCGGCTGGATCTATTACCGGATGAAAAGCAACACCCTGGCCATCGACCAGCTGCTTTTGGGCGTCAACAACAGTCGGCAGCCCGCAGCCGAGAAATACTATCACCTCGGGATGGCATATTTTGCCAAGGGGGATGTGACCCTGGCCAAACAGACCCTGCAGAAATCGCTGGATCTCAACCCCAACTTCCCAGGCGCCGAAGAAGCCCGCAGCATCCTGAAGCGTCTCTCCTAACTCGGGCGCGAAACGGAAACGCAAACCATAAGACCTCAAAGGCTGCGAAGAAGCCGGATGATATTCTTCCTGGTCTTTGAGGTCTTTGCGGTTTATATGTCGGCGAATGTGAAAGGACGATGCTAGCCTACCAGATCGACCCGCTCCAGGATGACCGGTGGCAGACGTTTATCGCGCGGCACCCGTCGGCATCGATTTTTCATACTCGGGGCTGGCTCGAGGCGCTACGCCGCACCTACGGCTTCACGCCCGTTGTCCTGACGACTACCCCGCCCCACCGTCCCCTGACCAACGGCATCGCATTTTGCCGGGTGCGCAGCTGGCTCACCGGCCGCCGGCTGGTGTCTCTGCCGTTTTCCGATCACTGCGAGCCGTTAGCCGAAAAACCGCAAGAGGTGCAAACCCTGTTCGAAAGTCTCGCCCGCCTGCAGGAGAGCGAGAAATGGAAATACGTGGAGCTCCGTCCGCTGAGCCTGATCAGTGAGGGGGGGCAATGTCCCGCCGGTTTCGCGCCGTCATCCAGTTATTACATCCATTCCCTGGACCTTCGTCCCTCGCTCGACGAACTCATGGCCGGCTTCCACAAGGACTGCGTGCAGCGCAAGATCCGGCGCGCCGAGCATGATGGCGTGAGCTATGAAGAAGGGAGATCCGAGTCGCAGTTGCGCCAGTTCTACGCTCTGCAGCTGCGGACCCGCCGAAGGCAGAAGCTTCCGCCGCAACCATACGCCTGGTTCCGAAACCTGGCGGAGTGCCTGGGGGCGCATCTGACGGTTCGTGTCGCTTCGTACCAGGGGAAGCCGGTCGCGAGCATCATCACGGCCCGGCACAACAACACGATGGTCTATAAGTACGGCTGCAGCGATGAGCGAGCCAGCAGCCATGGCGGAACGCAGATGCTCTTCTGGCGCGCAATCCAGGACGCGAAGGCCCTGGGCCTTGTGCGGCTGGACCTGGGCCGCTCGGATCGCGACAATCCGGGCCTGATCGATTTTAAGGACCGCTGGGGTGCCACCAAATCCAACATAGTTTATTTGCGTTACACTGGTTCGGTCCCGCCCAGGTCTCCGTCCCGGAAAATCGATCTCGCCCGACGGATTGTATCGACGGTTCCCGACCTGTTTCTGTCACTCGCGGGTAGTCTCCTCTATCGCCACCTAGCCTAATGCTCAAGGCGGGCAGGGACGTGCTGTTCCCCGGTTTTGGATACGGACAGAAGTTATCCACGCTGGGTACTGTCCAGAAATCCTACAATTCGCTGGCACATCCGGCCTTTCCGGAAAGTGCTTCAACTTCAATAAGTTACTGAATTACTCGGATAGTCTCGTGAGTCCCTGTCTGCTCCGCCTACGATTCTTGTGCCTGCCTTCCCAGGAACTCGCGTGCACGCCCTCGAGATTACTTCCGATAAGACGTTTGCAGACATGCTCTTAGGCGTCATCGCTTCGCGATTACGTTTGCGCCGACACAATTGGCGTGAGAATTGCTTAATTTGTCCTTAGAGGAAGTAAAAATCTGCGGCATCGCGATCTTTTTAATCTCTTCGAGGAGAGGCCAAAATGAAAAAAGACAATCTTTTGATCGCGTTCGTAGTCTTCGCGGTGCTGCTGTTCGGAACGGCCATCGCCAGTGCGGGGCCTATCGCGATATCCAACACCGGGTTCGGAACTTATACGGTAGCCGGCCCGAACATTATTACGCCATCCAATCCGGCAGTGATAGCATCTCCCTATCCCAGTAGTGCATGGGCAGCAGCGCCGAGCGGCGCGTCTTGGATAGCGCCGAACGCAGACCAGACTTGGGATCCTCCTCAGTACCATTCCGGTAGCGGAAGCCTTCCCGGAGACTGGACCTACATAACTACGTTCTCACTGTCGTTCAATCCCGGCACGGCCGTTCTGGCAGGTTACTGGGGCACCGACAATGGTGGCACCATGTCTTTAAATGGGAACCAAGTAGCAGTCCTGGGCCCCCCGCCCCCGACGTTCCAGAGCCTTAATTACTTTTCAATCACCAATCCCCTCTACTTCCAGGCCGGCACGAACACGCTAACATTCGTCGTCAACAACGAGGACGGACGGCCGAACTCCTGGGCCGGTTCCCTTGGGGAGAACCCCACCGGTCTCCTCGTGGAATTCACGCAGGCCACCGTCCCTGAACCATCGCTCATTCTGCTGCTCGGCATAGGCCTCGGCGCTGTCACCCTGCTCACCCAGCGCTGGCGAATCTAACTTTCCATTTTTCTTTCCTGTTATGCAACCGGCCGCCCTTCAAGGCGGCCGTTCTGTTTTGGGGTTCTCAGAGGAGTCTGGGGAAACTGGGACCCTAATCTCAAAGATGCCCACGGAGGCAAAGTCTGAGCCGTCTAAGTAGGGCGTGCAAACTCAGGCCCAAGATAGGCCCACGGTACGGATCCCCGTGCTGGAGTGCGGGTTGAGTTAGAGGATGGAGGCAAAGCGGGTCGGCCGACCGAGGAAATCCAAGTCTAAATGGGGTAGTGTCCGGCCAATTTATGCCGAGGGTAACGAGCCGTTCTTCGGGACGGCGCGATCCGTTTTCGCACTCATTGAGCAGGAATCTGTCGCAGAGCTTCATGCAGATCCTCGTCACCCGATGCTGAGAGTGTTCATCCGGCGAGGTCGGCCGTGCGGTTGGCCAAAACGTCCGAAAACACTACAAGTCGATGCAAGGCCTTCATAAACCCGCTAAGCGCTTGTCTTACATAAAGTACTCGCCTTATTAAGGTCGGTTTTGGACATTGCTGTCGGACCTACCAACACTGGCAGCGCAGGGATTCTGCCGCTGGCAAGGAATAGGTACAAAACGGATCCCCCGACAATATGCTCAAGTGCTTATGTTTGGGAACTATCAAATCGAATCCTGGAGAAGATGGCAAGATTGGCCCCAATGTTGCTAGCTTCGAGTGTGGAACAATGGGCCTTTCATTCACCGCGTTGTGTTGTTGGATCTTCTTGGAGAGACTCCTATGCGAAGATTAGAGATCGGTTTGGGTGTTGTCTGCGGTATCTTGCTGGCATTGGGATTTTGGCTGGGCCCCTCAGCCGAAGTGGCCTATGCAGGAATTATCAGTATCACAGGGGGCACCGCGAGCCTTGGGATGTTCAATTTCACGGACTACGGTGGCGGTCTTTACCCAGCCTCCGAGCTCAGCGTGGCATTCGCCACGATGGCATCCCAGCCCTGGACATTAGAGAATGACGGCAGCGTGGATTTCGGCTTATATGGAGGAGGAGACCGCGGGCTTTTTGTTATTACCAACAACACCGGTCAGACATGGTCAGGATTCGTGTTCAGCTTAGTCGGCCCGTCTTATGTAACCATGTTTTATCCCGGGGATGCCTACACGCCGGGGATTATTTCGATCAATGGCACCAACGTCATAACGACGGTTCCGTATAACGGCGGCAGCAACGGTAATCAAATAACGGCAAGCGCCACTACGGTGACGTTCAGATTCAATGCTCCTCTCGCCAACGGCGGATCCTTCTCAACATATTTACCGTTCCTGCAGGAGGGGAGGGGCGTCGACATTAACCTGACGGGAACGCCTGTGCCGGAACCCTCCCTGGTTCTTCTTCTCGGCCTGGGCCTCGGAGCCGTCACCCTGATCGCATGGCGCTTCAAGGGTTGAGGCTACTCACCTTCCTAATAACATCTAAGACGGGCTGCCTCTTTGCGCGGCCCGTTCCTTTTTGATCCTACATCTTAGGGAATAGTGACGGGCTACTGCTTCTCCATTATCCCATCAGGAAGGTCCCACAGAGTCGTTCCTTCGGCCTTGGCCCCGCATTACGACTGTGCTCCGGGCCAACCACGGCAGGCAGCTATTTCGGTTAATTCAATGATTGAATAACTCCATTGTTTCCTTGGAAATAGCTGGATTGCTGCGTCGGAATTCCGGACAATCCAACGATCCGATTAGCAAAGCCATTAACCACTTATTCTGTTGTCAGTTACACGGATTTTAGAGCCTTGCCGACCGATATCCGTAGGATCCGACTACAATTAGAAACAGTGGCAATTTTGATCTGATTCACATCTCCCTGCCTTCATGAGGCTTAACTACTTATTGAATCAACGTCTTACATCATTGATAGGCGATATCCTCAGCATGGTCTTTCCTGGAACAGGTTTTGCTTTAAGATTATGGTTGAGAGCATGACGCTCAAGAGAAATTCGTGCGCTCCAGGAGAATGACCATGCCGCTTAAGAAATCATTTTATTTGGTGCTCGCAGTTGCCATCATCGGAATCCTGCCCCATGCCGCAGATGCTGGACTGATACCGGTCGGCGCTCAGCTTACATTGACGGGTGTCAGCGGTCCGGACGACGGGCACTACTTCATTGATCCATACAAGGGAACGATAAATGGGGGGCAGCCGCCAGTAGATATCTGGTGTGTCGATTTTGCGCATGAGAGCTACATCGGCAAGACTTGGACAGTCAACGTCACTACTCCGGTTTCAGGAGGCAATTTTCAGAATACTTACCTAAATAACGAAGACAAATACCGCGCGATACTGTGGCTGATAGGTATTTATAACCACCCTGGATACATCTCGGTGGAAGTCCAACACGCGATCTGGAGCTATTCCGGCTATACGAATCTTTCACAACATGAGCAGGGACTGATAACTGAGGCGAACCTGAACGCAGGCGGAGTGGATCTGACAAAATGGAATATCTTGACGCCGGATGCCAAATCGCCAAAATACCAGGAATTCGCCATCGATCCTTCTTTGGTCCCCGAGCCGGGCTTTTTGCTTCTTTTGACTTTGGGTATAGGTGCTGTCTCCTTGGTTACTTGGCTGGCGGGTGGCTCGAGGCAATAACAAGAACAAAAAGTTTGGACATATTTTGCGGCCTGATCAAAAGCCCTCTGCACCAGAGGGCTTTTTCCTTTTCATTAACAATGCCTGGGAAGAGCCTTGATACTGCCAGGCTGAAAACCCCGCTGCTTCGAAATCTCGCAATCCTTTGTATCCTTCCGGTGAACCCATCTTTCGCGGTCAAGGGGACATGGTAGGCAAACCGCGAAGACCACGAAGACCGCGAAGGAATGCTCTTGTTCTTTGAGGTTTTAGTGGTCTTCGCTGTAAAAAAATCCGTGTCCTGCTTTTGAAAACGCAGATTTTATGAAATAGCAGGGGAGGCGGCGAAACAATCAGCGCATCGGAGAAATATCGTGAACCACGATGCGTTGTTCAAGATGCTGCTCAAGACCCCCACCGTCCTGCAGGGATTCTTCGATGCCTTCCTGCCCGAGACCGGCCGCTTCGTGGATTTCTCAAATATTGAATTCGTGGATAAGGAAGGGTTCACCATGGATCACCGGAAACGCACCGGAGATCTGCTGATCAAAACCCGGTTCCGCGGCGAGGCGGCGGGTTTCCTGATCCACCTGGAGCATCAGGCACAACGGGATGCGGACCTGGCGATGCGGATGCTGGAGTACTTCATGCTTGACTGGCG
>JBGQNR010000064.1:0-25937 GCA_041501225.1 Acidobacteriota bacterium | reverse complement strand
CTATCCCATGTCTTCTGGGTTCCAAAGAACCGGCACAGTTCATCGAGAACCATTACGGTCCCGCACACCTTGCCATCCAGGCTGAAGCCGGCGATGTGTGGCGTACCGAGATCCACCCAATCAAGGAGTTCGCGATCGATTCCAGGCTCGCCTTCCCACACATCAAGAATGGCGCCCTCGATCCGCCGGCCCATTAATGCCTGCTTAAGGTCCGGTCCACAAACAACGGAGCCGCGCGACGAGTTAATGACGAACTGGTGGGGCGCAAGCCGCTCGAGCACTTCGCGCGCAATCATGTGCCGTGTCGGATACTGGCCCTCCGTGGTCAGAGGGACGTGGAAGGTCAAAATGTCGGCGCCGACAACGTCGTCAAAGAATCCGTATTTCTTATCGTGAGTGCTTTCCCGAAGCGGGGGACCACACAACAGCACGTCCATGCCAAGAGCTGCCGCTTTCTTTTCCACCAGGCTCCCAATATGGCCGACGCCCACGATGCCCAGGGACTTATCTGACAGGTTCCAGCCTCTGCGCTCTGCGGTTGCCAGCAGGGCGGCCGTGACATATTCCGCCACGGCATTGGCATTACTTCCCGCAGCATTGGCCGCATGGATGCCCCGGGCATGGAGATAGTCGAGGTCGAGGTGATCCATGCCGATGGTGGCCGTGCCGACAAACCGCACAGAACTTCCTTCCAGGAGACCGGCTCCGACTTTCGTCACGGATCGCACAATCAAAGCGTCGGCATCGCGTATATCCGTCGCGCGTACGGATCTGCCGGAAAATAACCTGATTTCGCCCACCAGGGCAAATGCTGCCTGCAAATAAGGTATGGCCTCGTCAACGGCAATGATCATAGTTCACCTGTGGAACGCACAATGATGCAGGCATTCCCGCCTAAAAGCAAAGCAATCCTGACCGCCAAATGCACGAAGAAGGCTAACCGAAACCAAAACCGGAACCACGATATACACGATATGCACGAAAGCAATTTTATGCATTTCGTATATATTGTGTTTCGTTTCTTTTGCTGTCCGTCTGGGATTTCCGACGATGGCGATGGTTCCGGGAGAGTAGAATTGCACTTGGGGCCAATTCCTGTTTTGAGAGAAAGGCAATCCTGACTGATAATATAAGTCCTGTTATTTTAACGGAGGATCCTATGAGTTTCGGCAATAATTCTGAACTTACCATTAGCCACCTGGCCCCTCTGATTCGACGGCGCAAGCTCTCTCCTGTCGAACTAACGCGCGCTCTGCTTGCCAGGATCGACCGGCATGGGTCCGCCCTGAACTCATTCATTACCGTGACTTCGGATCTGGCGCTGGCTCAGGCGAAGCGGGCGGAAAGGGAAATAGCCAAAGGCCAATATCGCAGCCCCTTGCATGGAATACCGATTTGTTTGAAGGATCTCTTCTTTACTCGCGGCATCCGGACCACAGCCGGGTCAAAAATCCTGAGGCATTTCATCCCCGAGCATAATGCTGCGGTAGTCGACCGCCTCTTCGATGCCGGTGCTGTTTTGTTGGGGAAAACTAACCTTCACGAGTTTGCCTATGGTGCCACCAATATTAATCCCCACTTCGGCCCAGTGCACAATCCCTGGGATGTCAGGCGCATGTCGGGGGGCTCAAGCGGCGGAAGTGCAGCTGCGGTAGTGGCTGGCCTCGCAGTTGCCTCGCTGGGAACGGACACGGGCGGCTCCATCCGCATTCCCGCGGCAGCCTGCGGCTGTGTCGGGCTCAAGCCCAGCCACGGCCGGGTTCCGCTTTGTGGGGTAATCCCGCTGGCTCCCAGTTTGGATCATGTTGGGCCCATCTGCCGTTGCGTGCAGGATGCAGGGCTGGTGCTCGAAGCGGTGGCAGGTGCAGACTCCTGCGATCCGGCCAGTTTCGGTAAGATGGGAGAGCGGTTTGGCAAGGACCTCAAGAAAGGCCTGAAGGGGCTGCGCATCGGGCTGCCAAGGCAATATTTCTTTGATCGGCTCCAGCCAGAGGTTAGGCGCAACACCCTCGATGCCATCGCCCTACTGGAAAAGAACGGCGCGCAAGTCCGGGAAGTGAACTTGAAGCACATGCGTGAGACCGCCGACCTGGCAGGCCAAATCACACTGGCCGAGGCTCTTGTATATCACTGGAGATGGGTGCAGAAACGGTCCGCTGACTACGGATCGGACTTGCGGATTCGTCTCAGTGAAGGCATGGAGATCTCAGCCTTGGCTTACCTCCATGCGCAGGAGGTGCGCGACGCCTACACACAGGACTTCGACAAAACGCTTCAGTCGGTGGATTTGATTGCCGCTCCCACACTACCTGTGGCCGCGCCCGGCTTAGACGAGAACGAGGTCATGACGGGCCGGGCCAAGGAAAACGTGCGCATCGCATTGCTGCGCCTGACCCGGCCCGGGAACCTGACAGGCTTACCGGCGATCTCCCTGCCATGCGGCTTCACCCGGAACGGCCTGCCAACCGGTTTGCAGCTGATTGGCCGGCACCTGGATGAAAGGACGGTACTGCGCGCTGCCTATGCCTATGAGCAGCTGACCTCCTGGCATACGATGTTTCCTCCTGAGCACGAGTAGGCAACCGCAATGCGCAGAATGTAAAAACCGGCGACGAAGGATACCTATGAAGATTGCGTTGGTGCAGATGAATACGACCGTCGGCGATATCCAGGGAAATCGCGATGCTATCTTGCAAGCGATGGCAAAAGCAGAGCATATGGGCGCTGACATTGCGGTATTCCCCGAACTTTGCCTGACCGGGTATCCGCCGCGAGATCTCCTCGGCCTGCAAGGGTTTGTGGAAGCCAACCTGCGGGCTTTGCGGGAGATTGCCGCCCGGGCTACCGGCATCGCTGCCATCGTCGGATTTGTCGATCGCAACCCGGAACCGGAAGGCAAAGAGCTTTACAACGCGGCCGCCTTTCTCTGCGAAGGCCAGACCCGCGCGGTGATCCACAAGACTCTTCTGCCCACCTATGACGTCTTCGACGAAGACCGGTACTTCGAGCGGTCTCGCGACACGCGCCTGGTTGAGTTTAGGGGGCGAATGCTTGGAATTTCCATCTGCGAGGACGCATGGAATGATCAGAATTTCTGGTCCAAGCGCCTGTACCGGTCCGATCCGATTCTTACTCAGGTCAATGCCGGCGCCGACCTCCTCATAAACGTCTCCTCTTCACCGTTCGAGATGTACAAGGCGCAAGTTCGCTATCGCATGCTCCTTGGCCACGTCCAGAAGCATCGAGTTCCGCTGCTTTATGTCAACCTGGTCGGCGGCAACGATGACCTGCTCTTCGATGGCAATAGCCTGGCGTTTGGGCATGCAGGCAACCTGATCGCTCAGGGGAAGAGTTTCTGCGAAGATTTGCTCCTGGTCGATCCGGAATCCGCCCTGGATCTAACTTATCGCGAAGCCGAACCGATGCAGAACCTGTTTGAGGTTCTGGTCATGGGAACGCGCGACTATGCGCGCAAATGCGGGTTCAAATCGGCGGTCCTGGGCCTCAGCGGCGGCATTGATTCGGCCGTCACCGCATGCATTGCCGCTGCGGCGCTGGGCCCGGAAAACGTGCGCGGCGTGTCCATGCCTTCGGTGTACTCCGCACAGACCAGCCACGATGATGCGCACTGTTTGGCTCAAAACCTGGGGATCGGCTTCAAGGTGATCCCCATTCAGCCGTTGTTCCACGCGTACCGATCGGCGCTCGCGCCGGTGTTCGCAGGACTACCCGATGACACGACCGAGGAGAATTTGCAGGCCAGAATCCGTGGCAACCTTTTGATGGCCTTGTCAAACAAGTTTGGGTATCTGGTTCTGAGCACAGGAAACAAGTCCGAACTGGGAGTAGGCTACTGCACGCTATACGGCGACATGGCCGGGGGCCTGGCTGTGATTTCCGATGTGCCTAAGACGGAAGTCTATCAACTCGCAGCTTACATTAATCGCGCGGTTGAGATCATTCCTGTCAGCACCTTGCAGCGGGCGCCAACCGCGGAGTTGCGGCCCCATCAGACGGATCAGGACTCCCTGCCCGAATATGAGATTCTGGATGCCATCCTGCGCCTCATCGTCGAAGAACAATTGAGCGTCGACGCGGCAGTCGCACGCGGATACCCACGCGCCACGGTCGAGGAAGTGGCCAAGATGATTGCCCGCAGTGAATATAAGCGCCAGCAGGCCGCACCGGGTCTGAAGGTCTCTTCGCGCGCCTTCGGCAGCGGGCGGCGCATGCCGATCGCTAAGAAGCTGAGGTATTGAAAGCAGGACTCAATCTTTGCGTTTGCGCTGGGCTTGGCCCGTCATCGGTACAAACCGGACCGGGATTGTGGAACGGCGGCTGAATCCCTGCTGGTTTTTCTCGATCACGACGAGATCCTGATCCCCGCTGCCCACGGGGATGATCATCTTGCCTCCCGGCTTGAGCTGGTCGATGAGCGGCTGAGGAATGTGATCAGGAGCTGCCGTTACGATGATACGGTCGAAGGGAGCGGCTTCGGGCCATCCCATGTAGCCGTCCCCGCAACGAAGGTGGATGTTTTTGTACCCCAAAGCGACCAGCGTGGATGCGGCCTTCGCCAAGAGGTCGGGCAGGATCTCGATGGTATACACTTCGGGAACAAGTTCCGCCAGCACCGCGGCCTGATATCCCGAACCGGTTCCAATCTCCAGGACACGCTCGCTGCCGTGGATCTCGAGCGCCTGCGTCATATAGCCAACAATGTAGGGCTGAGAGATTGTCTGGCCGAGCATGAGGGGGAGAGGATTGTCTTCATAGGCGGAGTTGGCCAGATCGCTCGGCACAAAGCGGTGCCGCAGCACTTTGCGCATCGCTGCCAGAACGCGCGCATCCTGCACATCGCGGGCTTGAAGCTGCTCGCTGACCATCCGCTCGCGCAACCGGAGAAACTGCTGCTCGTCGCTGGGAGAAAAAACCTTCTGTGGTGCTTCGCTGGAGCTAGGAAGCATGTGCGAGGAGCATCCTTGCGTGCTCGCTGCCAGGGCCATCACAAGCAGGATGAAGCTTGGACCTTGCATGTTCCCTTGGTGATATAAGATCCGGCCGTGAAAGCCCTCGGATCGGCCCTGAATTCAAGCCTTCCCGTCCGAATATGACCATTCCCGTCCGATCCCGAACGGCATTGAGTTAATGAATCCCGAAGGGGTTCAACAGCGCCGGCCCAGGGCGCAAGCCCTGGGAATACGGAAACAAAGTGTGCAGGAGGCCTGAAGGGGCGAAACAGCCTGTGTCGCCCTTTCCGGGCTTCCCTCGTACCACCCATTTCCCTTGGGCTTGCGCCCTGGGCTGTCACTGTTGGACCCCTTAAGGGTCACTTTCCAGTCTATCCATGTCCGCTGGCGCTTAGCTGAGCGCCATTTCGGAACGTCCTTTTAAAATACCGGATCTGCCAGCTTGGCCAGGATCGCGGCTGAGGACTTTTCTACGTCAGCGTGGAGGGAGTTCCCGTGCGCATCCATGGTTACGATCGCGGGAAAGTCCGCGATGTCCATATGCCACATGGCTTCGGGCACGCCGAATTCCAGAAGGTGGACGTTCTTCACGCTCTTGATGCAACGGCCGTAGTATTGCGCCGCGCCGCCGATGGCATTGAGATAGACAGCACCGAATTCTTTCAGCGCCGCGAGAGTCTTCGCGCCCATGCCACCTTTACCGATAACCGCGCGAATGCCGAACCGCTTGATGACTTCGGCTTCGTAAGGTTCCTCACGAATGGAAGTGGTTGGCCCGGCGGCCGTCATCTTCCAACCGCCGTTTTGCTTCAGCACCACCGGCCCACAATGATAGAGAAGGCCTCCGGCGAGGTCGACGGGGGCCGGATTCTTCATGAGATGGGCGTGGACAGCGTCGCGCCCGGTGTACATGTCGCCGTTGAGCAGCACGATATCGCCCACCTTGAGGCTGCGGATTGCAGACTCTGAAACGGGTGAATGCAGAACGATCTCTTTGCCTGTGCGCTGAAAGCCCTTGCCCTCGGCCATCGGCCGTTCCGGAACATTCGCGTCGCGGTAAAGCCAGCGCTTGATGGCGCCAGACCGCGCGTCCAGGATCACCCCGAGACGCCGGAAAGCCCAGCAATCATAGGCGACCGAAACAAAAAAGCAAGCCGGCAGACGATTCAGGGCGCCGATCTTGCAGCCGATCAGAGTCACTCCTCCACCGAATCCCATGGCTCCGATGCCCAGAGTATTGGCTACGGACATGACATAATCCTCGAGTGCCGCCAGCTTGGGGTCAGGATTCATATCATCGAGAGAGCGGAAGAGTTGGTCCTTGGCGTGCTGATAACCGGAAGTGCGATCTCCCCCGATGCTGACACCGATGGCCCCGGGGGAACAACCATGCCCTTGCGCCTGAAAAACTGCATGCAGGATGCACTTGCGTACTCCTTCCAGAGTTCGATCGGCCTTGCCTATATATGGGAGATCACAGGGCACGGAATATTGGATGTTTTTGTTTTCGCAACCCCCGCCTTTCAACAGCAACTTAACCTCAATCTCATCCTCCTTTTCCCACTGGTTCCAGTGGATACTCGGCGATCCCGGTCCAAGATTATTGCCGCTGTTTTTGCCGGTGATGGAATCCACCGAATTCGGGCGCAGTTTACCCAGCCGGGTAGCCTCTGCCAGCGCTGCGAGGATCTTTTCTTTCATCTTTAACTGGTTTGTGCCCGCAGGTGTGCGGATCTCGAAGGTCGGCAAGCCGGTGTCCTGGCATATCGGGCCGCAATCTGTCTGGGCCATGTCCACATTGATGGCCATGACTTCCAATGCGGAAGCCGACTGGCTTCCGGGAGTTTCTGCTTCCACGGCCGCAGCCATTTTGGCGCGGACGTCGGGCGGCAGGTTAGTGGAAGTCTGAGTGATCAACTCAAGCATACTTTGTTCAAACTGTTCCATACTTGTTGAACCTCGCGCGAAATAATGCCTATAGGAAATATCTCTCAAAAACTGCCATAAAATCTAATTCTTTTATTATATCACTGGATGCTGCCCCAACCAGCTTGGGAAATCCGCGTGCCCTGCCACATGATCCTTTTCCCAAGGATTTTGCGGATCTTGTTCCATGAAAAAGGGTCCAAGAAATCCGAACGCGTTCTGTACATGACCTCATGATTCCTGATGTTCTTGCGGCATGGTATCCTTGAACATAAAGTGAGGGAACCCGCGGGCGAGGCAGGTTTTGGAAGCACCCGGAGGGGAATGAGAAGATGATTTTTGCCTTGGATACCTGGCTCATGCCGGCGATTGCCGCAGCCTCTTCTTCTTACCTGGTTTCCCTGGGTTGGGAACGCTTCCGGAATTCCACCGCGCCAAGCTGGCGGACGGAGGTGGTGCTGGCCGCGCTCAGTTTCATCATGGGGGCGATTTCCTCGTACTATCGATCCGCCCTGTTTGACCCCAGCCTCGAAAACAACGTGATCATCATGTTCCTGGTCGGAGCCAGCACAACCTATCTATGGTTGCGCCTGCGCAAATATTTTGTGATTCAAAAAGGAAATCGCTAGTCGGGGGTATTGTGCACATCTTGCCGATCGAGGAGCTATAGTTCGGTAGGATGCCGCATATCGAAGGGAAAGATTGGTGTGCGGGCTGCTGCGTAGCCTGCGGTCCCCTCACCCGTGTCTAATAAACCGAGCGCTTCTCCGCTTGAAACACAACATCCCGCACATATGTACAACGGAAAGTCATTCTCAATCCGTTGCCTGCGTCCGAATCTTATTGTACTGTTTCACATATCGACCCACATGGACAGATGATTAGAACCTTTTTGCATTGAGGCCCCGATCATTATTATGAATGCTAAAAATCGATCTTTATTGACTTGCATCGAGTGGTGTAGTACCAACTGAGGAACAGAATGGATAAACAAATTCTGCGAAAGGACTCTTTATATGCCCAGTGAACGACTGAGAATATTGGAATTGGCACTCGAGTCTCTTGAGAACAAGAAGAAACAAATCGATGAGGAGATTTTTACCCTGACCAGTGAGTTAAAGCGGGGCAGGGCAGCAAAAGCGGGAGTTAAGGCCACCGGAGCCGCTACCAGGGCAATGACTGCAGCACCAGCACGAAAGCGGGCGCGCTTTTCCAAGGCAGAACGTGAACGGCGCGCTGCGCGGATGAAGGCCTACTGGGATAAATGGCGCAAAGAGAAAGCACGGCAGAAATAGCTGTCAGTTACGGCGAGCAATTCTGTTCGAAGAAAGCTCCAGGATTCGAGGCCTTTGTCAAAAGGCTAACTCCAACCAGAGATGCAATTCCGCTCGAGCCAACTGGATCACATCAACATTCAGAAATCTTGACTGGAGATTTTTCCAGGACATATGGGGGGTGCCGCAGAATGCGGCACACCGAAGGCGGCCTGTTCTGAACGGGCCCCCGCGGACTATGTTCCCACATAGTCCGCGGGGGCCTGATGTCTGCAGTCAAGCACATCGATCTACTGGTCGATATGTTGCCTACTTCTTGTCATAGATCTGCTTGCGGGTGGTCGGGCCACTCTGGCCCTGGTTTACATTGGTAACCGTCAACGTCTTGCCATCCTCGGACAAGGCGTATGTCGTATCTAGGGGGCGGTCGCCTCTCTGTGAGCTCTGCGTCCCGGTGATGTGAACGGAGTTTCCGCTCAGCACGGCTTTGTACTTGAGGTCGCCCTGCTGTGTGGTAGCCGTGTGATCAGCGCCATCCATAGTGTAGGCCGTTTCCATGACATTCTGGCCCATTGTACGGCTGATCGTCAGAACATTGCCCTCCTGTTTGATGGTCATGTCGCCACCGCCCATGCCGCCACCAGCACGGCCGCCGCCCCCACCACCGCCGCCGCCGGCCGGAGGCGCAGGATTAGCTGCCGCAGTCTTTTCAGCATTCATCGCCCAGATGCCGTTGAAATCGATCCCGGCCACTGCGATAGCAACCAGGCCGAGTGTTAGAACGAGTAACAATAACGCTTTCTTCATGGTTTCTCCTTTTGTGATCATTGATGGATCTAAGAGCCTGATCGAGCACGGTTTACGGGTCCGATTGGACTCCTCCCGGCACTAAAATGCCGGGCACTTTATACGGTTCGGATGGACTTATCCCCACGGCCTACCCGTGCCGAATGGCTCTGATAAACAGAGTCTTAGCCCTACCGCCAGATTTGTGACGCAACTCTAAATACGCTGACCGTCGGGAGATATTTCACGGTTTCTATCTTCCCGGCAGCGCTCCCGCAATTTCCTCGACAATCTTGTCTGCCGCCGAGGCTGGATCCGGAGCCTGGAGTATCGGCCTCCCCACAACCAGAAAGTCAGCGCCTGCCCGGATAGCGTCCGCCGGGCTGGCGGTGCGCGCCTGGTCCTGCGTCAGCGTGCCGCCGGGTCTGATACCGGGAATTACCAGCTTCATGGAGCCGCCAAACTTCGCATACAGGCCTGCAAGCTCATGAGCTGAAGCTACAAGACCGGGAATTCCCGCCTGATAAGCTAATTCTGCCAGTTTTTGCACCCAGGAAGCAAGCGGATCCCTGATTCCTATACTCAATGCGTCGTCGGGCGCAAGACTCGTCAATGCCGTGACTGCCAGCAACAAAGGAGGGGTGGCGGATGCTTGAGCCGCTTCACGGGCGGACTCAAGCATTTTTCTTCCGCCCGCTGCATGCAAGGTGAGCATGTCAACCCCGAGGTGGCAGGCAGAACGCACAGCACCTGCAACGGTGTTCGGAATATCGTGCAGCTTCAGATCAAGGAACACCTTTTCGCCCCGGCCCACGAACTCCTCCACCAAGGCCGGGCCTTCGCGTACGAATATTTCCAACCCCAGCTTAAAATAGCCGACATGACCTGAGAGTCGGTCGCGCACGGCCAGCGCAGCCGCACGATCCGGCACGTCGACGGCCACAATCAGGCGCGATCGGGCTTCGCTCATACCCTCAAGCTCCCTACAATGTTGTTGATGTCCTTAATGCCATGTGACCGGCAATACTCCTCCAATCCCTGGGCAATGTTTTGGGATGCGGCAGGATGGTAGAAGTTGGCCGTTCCCACCTGAACGGCGCGCGCTCCCGCAATAAGAAACTGCAAAGCATCTTCCGTGCCGGCGATGCCCCCGATGCCGATCACCGGAATCTTAACCTCACGCGCCGCTTCCCATACCATGCGCAGAGCCACGGGTTTTATCGCCGGACCCGAGAGGCCCCCGGTGACGTAGCGCAGGCGCGGCCGCCTGGTCTCGACATTTACGGCCATTCCGACGAGCGTATTAATGGCGGAAATGGCGTCGGCTCCGGCATCCTCGCAGGCTCGGGCAAAGGCCCGGATGTCGGTGACATTCGGCGAAAGCTTGACCCAGAGCGGGATCTTTGGGGAAGCCTTCTTGGTTTTTGCTGTCACTTTATAGGTGTCGCGCGGGTCCTTGTTGAAGTGAAAGCCTCCGTGCATGACGTTGGGACAGGAGATGTTCAATTCGAGAGCCGCAATGCCCGAAAAATCGTTGAGGAACCGGGTGACTTCGAGGTAATCCTCCAGGCTGAATCCCACCACGTTGACGATGATGTTGGTGTGATACTTCTGGAGGGCCGGAAGCTTTTGGGTGACGAATTCAGCCGCACCAATGTTCTGCCAGCCGATGGCGTTCAGCATTCCCGAAGCCGTTTCATAAATGCGCGGCGGGGGATTGCCCTCGATCGGTTTCATCGAGATTCCTTTGACAACGATTCCCCCGATCGAGTTGAGATCCATGAGGTGGGCGAATTCGATGCCGTATGCGAAAGTTCCGCTGGCGGTCAGCACGGGATTCTTAAATCGGACTCCGCCAATATCCACTTCCATCTTCGGTTGTTTCCCGGGTTTCTCCCGGTTGGTCGAGGCAATTTTCTTCTTCATGAATCCCTCAGAGAGCCACGAAGACTCATAGACTCAAAGGCTCCAGGATGCGGCGTCTATGCTTTCGAATTCCTGTGCAGAGAAAGCCCGTCTGATCACAGCGGGGGGTGTTCCCAGTCAATCATGCGACTGCTGATAATCGGTCCTTCCATGCAAATCCGGATGTAGTGTGCCTGCGAGAAATCGCCGGTTGACCGGACCACACAGCCCATGCAGGCGCCCAGGGAGCATCCCATGCGAGCTTCGAGGCTTACCTCGCACGGAACGGAATACTGCTGGGCCAACTCATCAGCCGCCCGCATCATCGCCCAGGGGCCGCAGGCGTACATTTTCAATCTCTCCTTGGCGTGTTCCTTGAGGAAACGAGTCAATGGTGCGGTAACCAGATCCCGTTCCCCAATTGTGCCATCCTCCGTCGCGTACCAGGTCCGGATCCCGAGACGCTCGAAATAGTCGCGCAAGACCAGTTCACTAGCTGTGCGCGCGCCATAGAAGAGGACCGGGGAGATACCGAGCGCCATCAACTCTCGAGCAAGAAGGTAAAGCGCGGCGATGCCAACCCCGCCGGCAACCAGGCAAGCCAAGCGAACCTCCTTTGCCATATCCTTCGCCAGATGAAATGGGCGTCCCTGGGGGCCGAGGGCGTAGAGCTCCTGACCCGGTTTCACCTGCACCAGCTTGTGCGTGCCGAACCCGACATCCTTAACTAGAATCTCGATGCCGACAGGATTCCCGGTGCGGGTATGATGATGAATGGCGAAGATGCTGAAGGGACGGCGCAAGAGCGGATTTTCATCCACTTCCTCGCAGCATTTCAACATCAGGAACTGGCCCGGGTGCGCCAGGCGGGCCTGGTCGGGAGAACTCAGCGTCAGCAGATAGTTCGCCGCACCCAGGTCCTGCACGTCCTTTACTTTGACTCTTCGATCTAACACTTGGAATCCACCTCAGCTGTGTCCAAGATATTACCCTAGAGAAAGCAGGGCGGCAAAAAAACAATAGACTCGTCCCATCCGAATCCGGCAGGACAGGCCATGGCGCTGCCTGCCGAGCTCGAGCTACGGGCCTGAATCACAGCATCTTGGCAGCCGGCCTCTGCCAATGCTAACATCTCGGCTATCTATGCAACTTATCATCCGTAACGGCAGAGTCGTAGATCCGTCGCAGAATTTGGACCAGATCGCGGATCTCGGTATCGAGCAAGGGCGCGTGATCGAAATTGCTGCCCGCATCTCGAAGAAGGCGGGCAGGGAAGTCGATGCCCGCGGACTCATCGTGATGCCGGGGTTCATCGATATGCACGTTCATTTGCGGGAACCCGGGCGGGAAGAGGCGGAAACCATTGAATCCGGCACCAGAGCTGCGGCCCGCGGAGGTTTCACGGCGGTTGCTTGCATGCCCAATACGCAGCCGGTGAACGACTCGGTGGCCGTCACCACTCGGATTCTGGAACGGGCGCGAGAGGTCTCCAAGATACCGGTTTATCCTATCGGCGCAATCACCAAAGGGAGCCGTGGCGAGACACTGGCGGAAATCGACGAGATGGTTCGGTCAGGCATCGTGGCGATCAGCGACGATGGTCATGGGGTGCAGAACAACCTGCTCATGCGCAGTGCTATGGAGCGCGCATGCGCCTGTGATATTCCCGTCATTGATCACTGCGAAGACAAGGACCTGGCCGCCGGCGGTTGCATGAACGAGGGTCAGTATTCAGCGCGGCTGGGCCTGCGTGGAATCGATCCGGCCGCTGAGGAGATCCAGGTCGAACGGGACGCCATACTCGCTCGCCAGACGGGAGCCCGAGTGCACATCGCCCACATTTCCACTCAGCACTCGCTGGAGTCGGTAAAGCATGCTAAGAAGAAGGGCATCGCGATCAGTTGCGAGGTCACTCCCCACCACCTTCTGCTTACGGAAGAGAGGGTCGCGGCGCGCGACACCAACGCCAAGATGAATCCCCCCTTGCGCACTCAAGCGGATGCCGACGCATTGGTGGCGGGCCTGGCCTCGGGCGACATCGATGTGATCGCCACCGACCATGCACCGCATAGCGCAAGGGACAAGGGAATCGAGTTCGACCGGGCTCCGTTCGGGATTGTCGGCCTCGAAACAGCCGTGAGCCTGATCCTGGATCGCCTGGTGCGTCCTGGAATTCTCAGCCTTGAACAAATGGTAAGAGCGTTTTCCCTCAATCCTGCCCGCATCCTCAAACTCAAACGCGGTACGCTGGCCGTAGGAGCATCGGCCGACATTACCGTCCTCGATCCTGAGCGAGTATATGAGGTGAAAAGCACCGAGTTCGTGTCCCGCAGCCGCAATACCCCCTTCGAAGGCTGGAAGCTGCGTGGCGGACCGGCGCTGACTATCGTGCACGGTGAAATCGTCTGGACATTTTAAAGCGCGCACGGACGGGAAAATATCCTTCTTTTTCGCGGCTGCTTCCGTCTTTTTGTGCCGTGGTTATTTCTTGATTTGAGAGCGATCCTTTTCCGGTTGAGGGACTTCCTGAATGATCTCCCCCTTTTTCCCATAGCCCTTCTTGCGCGCGTAGGTCTCGATCGCTTCGTTGTTCTTGCGGTTGTCGCGCAAGTCGTCGTTGGTGTTCATGTGCTCCTGCCTGGATTTCTGTAGGGCATCGACTCGCGACTGGTGGGCCGCCAACTCTGCCTGCACATTCTTCATTTCGAGATAGCCGCCCGGTCCCAGGTAACCGAACAAACCAATGAGCAGGACAATCACGATGCAGATGATATAGAAGGCTTCTTTGGCGTGAGAGACTCGTTTCTTGAAACGTGCCATGGGCATCCAGATGCACGAGAGGATTGACTTCTATTCGACAAGGGCATGATACTGAGCAACAGCTATGAGTTGCAACCGTATTGTGCCGGAATCCAGGTCATGAATGCGATTCTTGTTTTGACAACTGCGGATAACGCCGAACTGGCCCACCGTATTGCTACTGCCCTGGTCGAGGCCGGACAGGCCGCCTGTGTCAGCATCGTTCCGGGTATCCGTTCGGTCTATCGATGGGAAGGGAAGATATGCGATGAAGGGGAATGGCTGCTGATCATCAAGTCTGTGACAGAACAGTTCGAAGCCGTGCGCTCCCATATTCGCCGGCTCCATTCTTACCAACTCCCCGAAGTAATCGCGGTCCCCATCACTTCAGGCGATCCCGACTATCTGCGCTGGCTAGCCGAACAGATGCATTGACAATAGACGATTGACGAATGGAGAGCTTTTCAATCATCATTCGTCAATCGCAAATCTATCTGTTTTTCCACCTTGGTGGGCGCTTCTGGAGGAAGGCCCTCACACCCTCGAACGTATCATCGAGATCCATCAGCTCGTTGAGATAGAGGGATTGAGCCTCGCGCAGGTTGTGATCCAATTCATTGTTGCGTGCACTGCGGGCAGCGCGCAATGCCAGTTCCATGACAGCGATCGAGGATTCACGGAAGCTGGTCATGAGCTCTTCAAGTGCGGCGTCAAGAGCATCCTCGGCTACCACGCGGAAGGTCAGCCCAATGCGCTCCGCCTCCCGGGCATCCACCAGATTTCCCGTAAGGATCATCTGCGTGGTGCGTTGCAGCCCGATCCTCTGCGGAAGAAGCAGCGGTGCGAGAGATGGGATGGTTCCCACCTTGATTTCCGGCTGGCCGAATGCAGCCTGGAAAGATGCGAGCACGAAGTCGCAACAGGCCGCCAGTTCATTCCCGGCTCCCAGCGCCACCCCTTTGACCATCGCAACCGTAGGCCTGGGAAACGAGCTGAGAGCGCGTGCCACGATGTGATACTGGTCGAGCAAAAGAAAAGCTGCATCCTCGTTCTGCTCCGCCATTTCCAGGCCAGCGCAGAAAGCTGGACAATCGGAATCGAGTACCAAAACACGACCTGGAGGCGAGTCGCCGAGAGATTCCAGCAGTTCCTGGATTCTCTGCAGCATCTCCAGGTTCAGGAAATTCAGCGGAGCGCGGCGCAACGTGAGTCGCGTGATATCGCCGACAGTAGTTAAGGAGGCAAGTTCGGATTCATTCATGCAATCGATACTCTATCACATTTTCTGAAATATTCAGATCCACGGAAACACTTCTATTCTGCCGCAGGTTCGATGTGGGAATTTGGAGGCTGCATGTCAGAAGCCGGGTGCAAAGGTCGCATGCGTGATCCCGCGACCTATCTGCGCAGAAGCCTGACCTTGCTGGAGTGGATCGGCTCCTCTTACCCGGAGGCGAGGGTCACTCTGGGTTCAGTGGAATTGGGGCGCTGGAGAGATCTCGGAGCCAGGTGGCAGCTCGATGGCGATAAGATCCGATTACAGATGCGCAGGATCGAGCGTAATGCCATGTTCTGGGTTGGCTCGGTGCGCGCGGCTCCCTGGGGGGCAACGGTTAGGATCTGGGATCAGCGCCAACCGGCCGAGGAGATCCGGGTAATTTGGAAGGAGCCAGAGGCGGCATCAAAACTGGGCCGGTCTCGCATGCTGATGGCCGCACGGGAGTGGTTGCGGTCGATCCTGCCGGGATGCCGGATCTTGTCGGCATGCCAGGCACCCGATCGGGCGCACACCATTTCCGGCAGTTACCTTCGCATCAGGCTGCGATATGGGGATGCAGAGTATCTAATGCTCGCAAGCGCCGAAGAGACCGACGAGGCGCGTGCTCAGGAGATTCTCGGGCAGGCTTTGCTGTGGCTGAGCCATTTGAGTGCAAGGTCCTTGCTGAGGACAACGCCGACGGTCTACCTGCTGGTCCCTGAAGGACGATCCGCGGTCTTGTGCCACCGGTCGAAGTTTATCAATCCTGCGCGGGCGCGGATCGAAGTGAGGGAATATCGTGAAAGTGCGCCGCAGCAATGGGAGGTGAGGCAGCCTGACCCACCGGTCACTCCCATCGAGGATCGCGATTTCCGCTGGCCCGTTCTCGGACCTTTCCGTTGGAGTTCGTTGCTTGCGCGCGTCATGGATCTAGCACCAGCCACGATCCAGCGCTACCCAAGGTTTCATGATTATGACTCTTTGCGGATTTGGGGGCTCGAATTCGCCAGGGTTCTGGGTCCTGAGCGGGACCGCATTACCTACGGCATAGGCTCGCCACAAGTTGAACTGTCCGAGGATAATTTTGAAGATCTGCGCGTTCTTGTCGGCGAGATCGTTTACTACCGCCGCGCCGACGGTCCGGCGACCGAGCACCCGTACTACCGGATGCAAGCCGAACGCTGGCTGGAATGCCTGTTGTTGAATGAGATCGCCTATCTATTTCCGGAATTGGCACCCGGCCTGGTTTATCCGCAGATTCCCGTCTATCTGGGCAAGATACCGGGCCGAGTCGATATTCTCGGGGCCGATCGCGAAGGCAACCTGGTGGTCATGGAACTCAAGGTGACCGAGGATCCCGATATGCCGCTGCAATCTCTGGACTACTGGGGCAGGGTAATCGGGCACAACCTCAGCGGCGATTTTGAGCGGCGCGGCTATTTCGCAGGAATTCGTTTGAGCCGGACGCGCCCGAAGATCTATCTCGTTTCTCCGGTTTTCTCCTTCCACGATTCGCTGGAGCGGGTACTGCGATGCCTGGATGCCAACCTTGAAGTGTCGAAAATCGCGATCAATGAGAATTGGCGCTGGGGCGCGAAAATCCTGCATCGCTCTGACTATAAATGCGGGGACTTGGCTTAGTAGATGTCCTGGATTCGAGCTATGAGCCCACTACATCCCAATGATTGGCACTCGAGGTTTTTTGTAGCTCACCTGTTCAATTTCAAAAGTCGAACGGAATACGTCGGCGGATTCTGACGGGGAATGGGTTCGGCAACGGCTTGCGATGTGGAAGTCCGGCACTAGTGCTTTTCTTCTTTATTGTCCTCTTCCTGGCCGGCTTTCATCGCGTTCTTAAAATTCTTGATACCCTCGCCGAGTCCCTTCCCAAGCTGAGGAATCTTGTTGGCGCCAAAGATGATCACAACGATGACCAGAATTACTAAGAGTTCCTGCGTGCCTAGCCCAAACATATCTGCCTCCTTGTTTACCCCTTGCTGGCACAAGAGTACTTTAGCAGTGCAGGTAAGTCAATCAAGCAGCATTTTGGATTGGGGATTTTGGATTTTTTTGTGAATTAGGAGCCTTGTCGGTGTGAATGCCAGATAAGCAAATCGAGATTAGAGCAGAATGCGATCGTTGCCCTGCCGTTTGGTGAAATGCTCGCGATCCAGGTATTCCAGCAGGGGGATGGCATGCTTCCGGGTGAGATCAAACAGTTCCTTGAACTCTGCGACGCCGAACCTGGAGCCGGCCGGATAGCATTCATGAATCCGGTCCTTCATCTCTTGAAGAGCGGTATGGTGGTATGCAAGATCCTCAGAGATCCGTACCAGGATCTTCTCTTTAAGCATCCAGAAACAAATCTTGCGCACTTCGTTCGGATCGGAGGAGATCATCGCGGGAATCTCTTGCAGGGAGGGGGCCTGCCAGCCGGCCCGCTCCAGCAGACTCTCGATCCTCTCTTTGATATTGACTTCGCCCGGCGAGAGTTTTACCTCGCGGCCGTATGAGGCCACCATGTCCTCATGGATCGCTATAAGATGCTCCTCCGACAGCTGGTCCAGGCAGAATCGAAATATCTCCGGAGGCAACCCGTCAAAGGCCCGCTTGCGCAGTTCTTCGCGTGATATCCCTTTGAGTAGCGGATTTTCCTGGTGAAATCGTCCCAGCAAAGAAACTGTCTGTTTTCTCAGCGTCTCAATAACCGCAGGCAATGCCAGGATCGGAAGCGGGCCTGGCACGAGGACGATCTTTCCGGCAGCCGCCGCAGCTGCGCAAACGCTTTTCAATTCATCTTCAGGAAGCCCGAGCGCTGCATTGAGCTCGCGAAACCCCATCATTTGCCCGGAACGCATGGCGATCAAGCCGGGAAGCTTTTGAATTACATCCTCTCCCTCCAGGCTCTGCAAAAGTATGAGCGCCTGTCGATCGGTCCCCCGATGTTTTTCGGCATGGGGATTTAGGACCCGGCCGCCACCGATGGTTGTAGCTGGAGAGAACTGGCGGATGATGAAAGCGTCGCCATGGAGGCAGAATGCCGGGGCGTCAAGCCGCAGCTGGGCCATGGCCGAGTTCCCGGGATTGAGGGAGGATGGGCCCATCAGAGCCACGCGAGCCAGCACTTCCGAAGTGCCGTGATGAAAGCGTACCTTGGCAAAGTTTTTCAAGGCGCGGGCAGTCGGAAGCAGATCCAATCGAACGTCCAGCATCTGTGTGGCACGAAAGAGATGAGGGACAGTCAGCGACATGCCGCGCCGGACTTGAGACAGGTCGATACCCTGCAAGTTAATCGCCGTGCGTTGCCCTGCTACCGCCGTCTCCTGGGCTTTCCCATGGACTTGAATGCCGCGAACCTTTGCGATCAGGCCGCCGGGAATCAGCTCTACTTCCTCATCCTTCCGCAAATGGCCGGAAGCCATGGTGCCTGTGACTACCGTGCCGAAACCTCGCATGGTGAAGGCGCGATCGACCGGAAGACGCAACAGACGATCGGATGATTTTTCCGGCATGGAGAAAGCGATAGCGCGCAACGCCTTTTTCAGCCGTTCTATTCCTTCCCCGGTCTTTGAGCTGACCGGGATAATATCCGCATGCTCGAGAAATGAGCCCCGCACCGTCTCAGAAATTTCTTCGCCGACCAACTCGAGCAATTCCGGTTCGACCAGATCGATTTTTGTAATGACCACAATTCCAGAGGGGATCCCAAGCAATCGGCAAATATCGAAATGTTCGCGAGTCTGGGGCATGATGGATTCGTCTGCCGCGACCACCAGTAACACGCAGTCGATACCCCCGATGCCCGCCAGCATGTTCTTGACGAATTTCTCGTGTCCGGGAACATCGACGAAGCCGACCTGAACGCCCTCGAGTTCGAGGTGGGCAAAGCCGAGGTCGATCGTGATCCCACGGAGTTTTTCCTCTTTGAGCCGGTCGGGGTCCACGCCGGTGAGGACCTTGACCAGGGCACTTTTGCCATGATCAATGTGCCCTGCGGTTCCGACAATGAAGTGTCGCATGTTGAACCTCCGACCTCCGACATCAGACCTCCGACCTTGAATCCGAGCTAATTATTGAGGAAAGGCTAAGGAGACCGGGCTTTCCGAGGTAGTCAGAAGTCGGCGGTCGGAGGTCGGAAGTCTGAGGTCGGAAAAAGGCTTGACTGGAAAAATGGGCATAAGTACGCTTATCAGATTGCCAAATTTCAGACGGATGGGAGTGCGCCCGCGTGAAATTGAAGGATTATATTAATGCACTGAGTCCTAGTTAACCAGTCGAAACACGGCGGTAAGCCCAGGTTATGTAATGTTAGAGAATCTGTCGAGCAAATTGCAGAAAATCCTCAAGGACCTTCGCGGTCAGGGCCGTGTTTCGGAACGCCATGTCGACGAGGCGGCCAGGGAGATCAGGAATGCTCTCCTTGATGCTGATGTCCATTTCAAAATTGCCAAGGATTTTGTTCAGAGGGTAAAAGAGCGCGCCTTAGGCCAGGATGTCATGGAATCCCTGACTCCCGGGCAGCAAGTCGTGAAAGTGGTGCGCGATGAACTGATCGAGCTTCTCGGGGGTGCACAGGCCGAACTCCAGTTCTCCAAACAACCGCCGACTGTTTACGTTTTAGTTGGGCTGCAGGGTTCCGGCAAGACCACAACCGCAGCCAAACTGGGACTGTGGCTGTCCACCAACAATCACACGCCCCTGCTGTTTTCGGTGGATGTGTACCGGCCGGCCGCCGTGGAACAGCTGCGCGTCCTCTGCGCGGATAACAAACTAGGTTATTTTGACCTGCCTGACAACATGGATCCCATCGTGCGTACCGAGCAGGGTTTGCGCCATGCCCGCAACGCCGGCTACGATGTGGTCCTGATCGATACCGCCGGACGCCTCCATATCGACGACGAGATGATGCTCGAGCTCGATCGGATTAAGAGAGTCACGCAGCCGACCGAAATCCTGCTAGTCGCCGACGCCATGACGGGCCAGGATGCGGTGCGCAGTGCCAAAGAGTTCCACGACCGGCTCGGACTGACCGGAGTGTTACTCACCAAGCTGGACGGAGATGCGCGCGGCGGCGCCGCGCTGTCGATCAAGAGTGTCACCGGGCAACCGATCAAGTTTGTCGGCACTGGGGAAAAAGTCGACGCCCTTGAACCCTTCCATCCTGATCGCCTTGCCGGGCGTATCCTGGGTATGGGAGACGTACTTTCGCTCATCGAAAAGGCGGAAAAAGTTGTTGATCAGCAAGAAGCCGTCGAGATGGCCGAAAAACTGCGCAAGGAAGAGTTCACCCTCGACGACTTCCGGGATCAGCTCCGGCAGATCCGCAAGCTCGGCTCGCTCGAGCAAATCATGGGAATGCTTCCCAACATCGGTCCCCTGCGCGGGATCAATCAGATGAAGGTCGATGAAAAAGAGCTGATCCACATTGAGGCGATCATCAATTCCATGACCCCCCAGGAGCGAGGGGCTCACCATATCCTGAACGGGAACCGGAAAAAGCGGATTTCGCGCGGCAGCGGGCGGCCGGTGCAGGAAATCAATCAGCTTCTAAAACAGTACCTGGAAGCCCGCAAAATGATGAAGAGCCTGAGCCGGGGTATTGTGCCCCGTATGTTTAAGGGGATGAGGTTTCCCGGCTGAGACCCGGAGGAGGCTCGAGGATCGGAGTGCCCTGGCTTCCCTGCGCGCCGACTGAATTAGGAATCTTCTGCAAATAAAGTACTTACGGTTAAGATTCCGGGCGTCTTGCCCGTTCTTACGCAGGCCGCAGATGGCGCGGCGCTGGCAATACCAATTGCATAGCAACAGGTAATATGCCAGAATAAAAGTTGTTATGAGGCCACTTTGATGGGATGGGAGGAGTTTTGTTAAGAATACGATTGACTCGGATGGGTGCAAAGAAAAAGCCGTTTTATCGTGTTGTGGTTACTGAGCGACGAACTGCTCGTGACGGAAGCTTTGTGGAGATTGTGGGACATTACAATCCAGTGTCCAATCCCCCGGCCATTAATTTGAAGATGGATCGGGTTCGCCACTGGCTTGACTGCGGTGCTCAGCCTTCAGAGACGGTGCGCTCTCTGATCAAAAAGGCCCCTGCCGCGCAAGCGTCCACGAGTTAAGGTTACCTGTCGTCATCGCCGGTACGCGGGATAGCTCACGCTCACATTTTGGGGTGCGATTTCGTAGTGGAGGCGGGCATGAAAGAACTGGTAGAAATGATAGCGAAAGCACTCGTGGACAATCCAGAACAGGTGGTGGTGACAGAGGTTGAGGGGGAGCAAACCACGGTGTTGGAACTTCGCGTGGCCCAATCCGATCTCGGTAAAGTTATCGGGAAGCAGGGGCGTACAGCGCGATGTATCCGAACCCTTTTGGGCGCAGCCGGGATGAAGCTCCGCAAGCGGTTCGTCCTGGAAATACTGGAGTAGTGGATCCCACCGCCCGGCCTTCCCATATCGCAATCGCCAGAATCTTGAGGCCCCGAGGCAATCGGGGCGAAGTTTTGGTTGAACTGCACACGGATTTCCCTACACGTTTCAGCCTTCTGAGTCGAGTCTGGGTGGAATACCCGGATGGACGGCGTGAATGTCTGGAAATCGAGCGCTGCTGGGAGCATCAAGGCCGGCAGGTATTGAAATTCAGCTCAATCGAATCGATAGGCGACGCGGAACGGCTCGCGGGTGCCTGGATAGAAATCGCGGCGGACCAGGCGATTCCCCTGCCTGCGGGGACCTACTGGGATCACGACCTGATTGGCTGCAGGTTGCGCAATCGGAGCGGCCAACTCTTGGGGGTGGTCACCCACATCCTGCGCATCGCGGGCAATGACCAGCTCGTTGTTCAAAACGATGATGTCGAGTTTATGGTCCCGGTTGTGGCTGCGATTTGCCTGGAGATCTCCATTGCGCGCAAGGAGATTCTGGTGGAATTGCCGGAAGGGTTGATCGATCTGAACCCGTAGGGAAAGCGACAAATCGATTTTCAGGACTGTTTTTCATCGATTCGAATAACGCTCGAGATGATGGCAATGTCCTTTGTTATGGCAATTTTCCGCGGAATCAGGGAATGAGATTTGATATCATCACCATTTTCCCGGAGCTGTTTACGGGCGTATTGGAGTGCGGGATCGTCCGGCGCGCGCTGCAATCTCAACTCCTTGAAGTGCGGGTGGTTAATCTGCGCGACTTTACCTCCGATAGGCATCGTTCTGTGGATGATCGCCCCTACGGTGGCGGTGAAGGCATGGTACTTATGCCCGGGCCGCTGTTCGCTGCCGTGGAGTTCTGTCGCAGCCCGGAGAGGGAGGCTGGGACCCAAGTAATCCTCCTCAGCCCCCAAGGAAAACTCTGGTCGCAAGAAATTGCGCAGGAGTTTACGACTATTTCGCATGCAATCCTCATTTGCGGTCGATATGAGGGTGTAGACCAAAGGGTAGTGGATGGCCTGGTGGACAGGGAGCTGTCGATTGGAGATTTTATCCTCACGGGCGGTGAAATCCCCGCGATGGTAATTCTCGATTCGGTAGTTCGGCTTCTGCCTGGGGCGCTGGGGAATAAGGAATCCGCGCTGAACGAGAGTTTTTGCACCGGATTGCTGGATTTCCCGCAGTACACGCGTCCTGCCGAGTTCCGAGGCATGTCCGTGCCCGAGGTTCTACTTTCTGGCGATCACGCCAGAATCGACCGATGGCGCAAAGAGCGGGCTTTAGAGAAGACCCGGGAGTGTCGACCAGAGATGGTCAAGAAATAATTCCTAGGAGTGTGTTATGAATTTGCTGCAAGCGGTCGATAGTTCACAATTGAGGACTGATATTCCCAAGCTGCGTTCTGGCGACACGGTCCGAGTGCACGTCAAGATTAAAGAGGGTGACAAGTTCCGCATTCAGCTCTTTGAAGGCGTGGTGTTAAGCATCAAGCGGCACGGGATATCGTCCACTTTTACGGTACGGAAGGTTTCTTCCGGCTATGGAGTTGAGCGTATTTTCCCCCTTCACTCCCCCATCATTGAAAAGGTGGAGGTGATGAAACAAGGAAAAGTTCGCCGCGCGCGGTTGTACTACCTCCGCGGGCGCCGGGGTAAAGCCGCCCGGTTAAAAGAAGTGGGCAGAACAGAACGCACGACACGGAGCGTTCCGACCGAAGGGTAAGACGCAGTCTCCATGTGGAGCCACGACTACTTCGAGAAGACTCTGCGGCAGAATGGCTTCCGGAATATTGCGGGAGTCGATGAAGTGGGCCGTGGGGCACTTGCAGGGCCGGTTTTGGCCGCAGCGGTAGTCCTGGATGGGACCGGAGATTACAGCCCCATCCGCGATTCCAAGGTCTTGAGTGCAGGCAAGCGGCGCCGCTTGGCGGAACGAATACACGCAGAGGCGCTGGGTGTGGGGTTCGGGTGGGTGTCGGAATCCGAGATCGATCGGATCAACATCCTCCAGGCCACGTATAAAGCCATGCATCAGGCGATTGCCACTCTGCCGGTCGTTCCGGATATGGTGCTCGTGGACGGTTTTTTCCTCCCTGGCCTGGAGTTGCCCTGCATCGGCATTATCGGGGGCGACTCCCGTTCTTACTCTATAGCTGCCGCATCGATCGTGGCGAAAGTGAAGCGCGATGCCTTCATGACCTCCCTGGTGTCGGAGTATCCCCAGTACGGCTTCGATCGCCACGCAGGTTATGGCACCGAATTTCATCGGCGCGCACTTGCCAGCTACGGACCTTCCCCCTACCATCGACGAACATTCCAGGGTGTCCGACCCGCGGGAGGGTATGATGGCAATTGACAACAAAGCCAAAATCCTGCGCGAAGGAGAGCGTTACGTCCAACAGGGCAAGATCGCTCTCGCGATCAACGAGTACCTCAAAATCACCAAGGAAGACCCTGAGGATGTCCTTACCCTCAACACCCTTGGAGACCTTTACCTGCGCCAGAAAAGGGTAACCGAGGCTAACCAGCTTTTCCTCAAGGTTGCGGATAAGTACGAGCGAAACAACTTCCTGTTGAAAGCCATCGCAGTCTATAAAAAAATCCTGAACACAGAGCCCAATAACCTCGATGTCATCCGGTTGCTCGCTTCGCTGTACGCGCGCCAGGGAATGAACGTGGATGCCCGCAACCAGTATATGCTCATCGGTGACTTGCTGGCCCAGGCCGGCAGGACGAACGAGTCTCTCGAAGCCTACGAAAAAGTGGTCGAGATCGACCCGATGAACGCTCCAATCCAGATGCAGCTGGCGGAAACCTATCTGGAGCAGGACAACAAGGACAAGGCATACCTTCTCTTTGCAGGGGCAGCCCGGGCTCAGATGAAAGCCGGGGACATTGCCGATGCGATGATATCATTCCGGCGCGCCCTCGCCATCAATTGGGCCAGTTCCGATGCGCTGAAGGGTTTTCTGGAGACCGCCCTGCAGGCGGGAGACCTCACGGGCGCAATGAATCAAATCCATGATTGCGTCAAGGGCTTCCCGGATGATCCGGCGTTACAGGAGCTGTTAGGCCGGGTCTACCATGCCACAGGCGACCTGGATCGTGCCGAGCAGTGTCTCCAGGCAGCCATTAAAGCCGATGATTCCCACTTCGGCCATTTCCTATCGCTGAGCAAGGCATTCCTGCAGGCGGGTGATCCAGATCGCGCTCTGAGCTGCCTCGATCCGATCGTTTCCATCCTTATCTGTCGCAGGGAGACCGAGGCGCTCGTGGATGCTTACGATCTTATTCTTGCCGAGCATCCCTTGCACCTCGCCACCCTTCACAAGCTGGCCGATATCCTCTCGGCCACCAACGAAAATGTGCGCTACGTCGGCGCCCTGGAAAAGATCTCGCAGATCTACCAGACTTCCGGCAAGCCCGTGGAAGCTATCAAACACCTGGAAAAAATCCTGGAGGTAAACTCGGATAGCCAGGTACATCTGGATCTTCATCGCGAGTTGTTTGCGCAGGCTTTTCCGGGCAAGCCCTATCAACTGCCGCGTGCCATGCTCGATGCCAGGCGAGAATCTATTTCCCGGCTTGAGGATATTGCAATACCGGCTGCGCTGCGGATCGGTGCCGAAGAGAGCTCTTCATCCTCCATAGTCGAAATTGACCTGCTTCATAACTATGGGCTCAAGGAGAAGGCTCTCCAGCTCCTGCGCACATTGGAAATGGCACGGCCTGAGGATAAAGAGGTGAGGCAGCGGCTGTGCGCAATGTACCAGGAGAATGGCCAACGCCTGCAGGCAGCACAGCAGTGCGTGCTGTTGTCGACTTTGCACCGCAAATCCGGGGATTTGGACGCGGCAGAAAAATCATGGAATGAAGCCAAGTTGCTGGCACCGGATTGGGTCAAATCAGGACTGGATACAACTGCATTTGCCAAAGAACACGGCATCATCATGGAAGCATCTAATCAAGAATTTCCGGCCAAAGCTTCCAATCCCAGCCTGGAAGTCGATCTGTCGGGCGACCTTTCTGAGATTTTCTTCCAGGATATGAGCGGGGAGTCGGCAGGACCTCCCGATCAGACTGAAAGCAGCATCGCGGGAACGTCGGATGTCAACGTTGAGGAGTTTCCACCGGAAATGCCCCGATCCCCGGCGCCCGAATCCGCAGAAGAGCAATTGCAGGAAGTCGACTTTTACATACGTCTCGGATTCCATGACGAAGCGCGTGCGAAACTCACGGAGATTGCGGCGGCCTTTCCGGGCCATCCCGAATTGGCATCGCGTTACACCGAGCTGGGTCTCACGCCTGCCGATCCGGCTGGTGCCATTGCACTGTCCCCGCCGGATTCCGGCTCTCCTAAGCATGCGCCAGAGGGAGGCGAATCGTCATCTTTCACTTGTATCGGGAAGGCAGCTGCAGGTGCGGGGGAAACAGGATTTTCTCATCCCGACGCGATTGAGGCGCTTGGGCATGACCTCGAGGTTGCGGCCAGTCAATTTGGCGCCAACAAGTGGTTCGAACTTAATGAAGAGCGAGCTGTCGAGATGCCTCCGGCCAACGGCAGTTACGTCCTGCCCCCGGTCATTAGCGCGACGG
>JBGQNR010000063.1:0-25945 GCA_041501225.1 Acidobacteriota bacterium | reverse complement strand
TTCCGGCGGCGCGGGGCCTCTGCTGCGTTGGCGCTCCTCGACGATGCACCCCGACATCACCTGCGTCGCGCCGCCTTGCATCTGCCCCCGCGGGGCGCTCGGAACGCGGCCCCTCCTAATTCTCGGACGGGTTCCTAGAGTGTCCACAAGGTGTAACCGCGCGACAGGACGCTCATGAAAACCACTTCTGCTGACGGGTGGCGTGCACGCCCTGCAACCGGCGGAAAGGCTGCCTTACGGTACCGTTTCCGGCAGTCGCGGTGCATGGCGGGTACGCCGTTATTCAGCCGCGCGACTGCATCTCTCGGTTGCCTCGCTTACTCGAAAACTGTGTGTTTCTCTCCGGCAATTCGCTGCCCGTCCCGATCTCTGCCCTGAATCTCCCGATTTCCCCGCCACCCCGCCCGACTTTTCCCTTGTCCCGCATGATGAAAAGTCCTATAGATCTGTGGTCCGTCCGCACTAGCCACTGGTTTTTGAGTGCGAAGTACAATAGACTGTAGGCGGTGACGTCACGCCTGGTGAAAACACGCATATGTTCTGGACCGAGCAATTTCGGATAATTCTGCAGGCTTTGCTTGAGAAATCCACTGCGTTCTATGGCGACCGGCTGATTTCTGTCGTTGTCTTCGGTTCCGTTGGACGAGGTGCAATGCGTCCGGATTCGGATATCGATCTGCTGTTTGTCGTTGACCCGCTGCCCAGGGGCAGATTGCGGCGCGTCGAGGAGTTCCGCGGCCTGGAACTCCAGTTGGATGGGGTATTGAAGGCCGCTCGACACCTGGGAGTGCAGACAACGCTGTCCCCGGTCTTCAAAACCGTCGCCGAGGTGCGTCTGGGCAGCGTTTTGTTCCTGGACATGGTCGACGACGCCCGGGTCCTCTTCGATCGTGACGGCTTCTTCCGCCAGGAATTGAGCCGGTTGCGTGAGCGTCTCGCCCGCCTGGGTGCGAAGAGAATTTGGAAAGGAAACGCCTGGTACTGGGATTTGAAACCGGATTACAAGTGGGGCGAGGAGTTTCAGATTTAGGGATGCCAATCCGCCGGAAACAACGGACATGACGAACAAGACTCTTGCCCAGAGCTACCGAATCAAAGCGCTGAAACGCCTGAAGGTGCTGGAAGTTCTGTTGAAAGAAGAGGCTTTCTCCGACGTAATATGCGAAGCGCAGGAGATCGTCGAGCTGGCACTAAAAGGCTTGTTGCGCCAAGTGGGAGTCGAGCCCCCGAAGTGGCATGATGTGAGCGATGCGCTGGTCGAGTTTTCGGGGCGCCTGCCGGAAGAAGTCAGGGGGCACGTGCAGCAACTCGCCGAAATCTCCAAATGGCTGAGGAAAGAGCGCGAGTTTTCGTTTTATGGAGACATCGACTTCATCCCCACCGAAGAATACGACCGCGATGACGCCATCAGGGCGATTCGAGACGCCGAGTTCGTGTGCGGCGTAGTCGTCAAAGTCATACCCGCCTAGGAGCCCGTCCGAGAATTAGGAGGGGTCGCGCGCATGGGGCTTGCGGGGCGAGCTCAAGGCGCGAGGAGGAGGCGATGTCGGGGCACATCGTTGACGACGAGCAACGCGGAGATCGCCCCGCAACCCCCATGCGCCCTTCGGGTTCCGGCGGCGCGGGGGCACCTGCGGCGTTGGCGCTCCTCGACGATGTACAGCGACATCGCCTGCGTCGCGCCGCCTGGCATCTGCCCCCGCGGCGCTCGGAACGCGGCCCCTCCTAATTCTCGGACGGGCTCCTAGCGGCAATCTCTCAACGGGAGGATGCATGCGGCTAACATGCACTTATGGTTTGCTGTTGCTTTTTGCCTGCGCGGCCTGCGCTCATCCAATTTGGACTTCGGCCGATACTCCGGCTCTTAGCGGTGAAAAGGCGATGGAGCATGTCCGCGCGCAGGTTGCTTTCGGCCCGCGGCCGCCGGGTTCAGAGGCGCTGCAGAAGTGCAGAGACTATATCGAGCAGCACCTTCGGAACTACGGTTATCAGATCGAAGAAGATGCTTTTAATGCGGAGACTCCTTACGGAACCAAGAAGATGGTGAACGTGATTGCTCGAAAAGGGTCCGCGAACAACAAAGGAGTGATTGCATTTGCCTCCCATTACGACTCCAAGTACATGGCAGGGATCCGGTTTATCGGGGCCAACGATGGTGGGGCCAGCACAGGGCTTCTCCTGGAGTTGGCCAGGGTGCTGGCGGGCAATAAAGACGGCTTGGATTACTGGTTTCTCTTCCTGGACGGCGAAGAAGCCTGGGTCGAGTGGAGCACCTTCGACAGCACTTACGGCATCCGCCACCTGGCAAAACGCTGGAAACAGGAGGGGTTGGTCCGCAAGATCCGTGCTTTCGTACTGCTCGATATGATCGGCGACAAGGACTTGGACCTTTACAGGGACACGAATTCGACTCCGTGGTTGATGGACCTCCTCTGGCAAACAGCCCAGAAATCAGGACTCGGCAGCATCCTAGGTGCGCACCAGGGCGGCATCGAAGACGACCACGTCCCGTTCAAGGACGTCGGAATCCCAGTCTTGGACGTCATTGACCTCGACTACGGGCCGAATAATTCGTTCCATCACACGGTGCAGGATTCGCTCGACAAAGTCAGCCCGGAGAGCATGGAGAAAGTCGGCAAGGTTGTATTGGCGATGCTACCGCAGCTTCAGGAAAGGCTAAGCGCTAAGTAAACACGACCGCGACCTGTGCAGTGGCGACCCGCCGTCGCCCATATTATTCCTTCCGGATTTCAAAAGCCGATCCATCCGCCTGAAGCGATTCGCAAAATATTCGACTGCCTCGGCCTGTCTTCCCGGCAATTCGCTGCCCGTCCCGATCCCTGCCCTGAATCTCCCGATTTCCCCGCCACCCCACCCGACTTTTCCCTTGTGCCGCATGATTATAAAACCGGGGACGTCTCCGTATTAATAAGCAACCACGAAACACACGAAAAACATGAAATGGTTCTCTTGTGTCGTTCGTGCGTTTCGCGGTTTCAGGATTTATCAGTTATCTTCCGGCTGCTCAATCCCTTTATTTGGCGTTCTGGATTAAGGACACGTCGTCGAGGATCCACATGCCGCGGCCATCGGTTGCGATCACCATCATGTTGTCGCGCGGGTGGACTTGGATGTCCCAGACGGCCGCGTTTGGCAGGCCCGAACCCAGGTAACTCCAGGTCTTGGCGCTGTCGATGGTCACAAACACACCCAGATCCGTCCCCAGATACAGCACATTGCGCATCTTGGGATCTTCACGGATGACGTTCGTCGGGCCGCCCGGCAGGTTGGCTGCGATGCTCGTCCAGGTCTTGCCGTAATCGGTGGACCTGTAGACGTATGGGGCGAAATCATCATCGTGGCGCCCGATCAGGGTGATGTACACGGTAGCCGGATCGTATTTTGAAGCGATGATGCCCCAGACGTGCTTGTAATACGGAAGTCCGGCCGTGATTTCCGTCCAAGTCGCGCCATCGTCCCTGGTGACGTGCACCCGGCCGTCATCGCTGCCGGCATAAAGCACGCCGGCTTTGAGCGGTGATTCGGAGAGCGCGCTCAATGTGGCGAAATTGATCGCGTAGGGTAGCTTCCCCTGCTTCGCCATGTCAAATGCGGTCAGATCCGGACTGATCTTCTGCCAGGTTTCCCCTTTGTCCTTGGAGCGGAAGACGAACTGGAAACCATGATAAAGGGTGGAAGAATCGAACTGCGAGATGATCGTGGGCGCAAGCCACTGGCCGCGATATTCGGGTTCGCCCGGTCCGGGCTTCGGGTAAATTTCCTTAGCCTGCCCCCATTGGCCGTTGGCATATTCGGAGCGCGCCACGCGGCCATAATATGAGGAAGCATATTCGATGTTGGGATTGGTCGGGTCGACCGCGATCAGGGTCCCTTCCCCGCCCGGAGCTCTCTCCCAGCGAATCGATGGACCTCGTCCGCCGCGACCGCGTCCTTGTGGGGCCGACTGCGGAGCGAATCCTACGCCGCGATAGGTCCCGGAGTCCTGCACCGAGCCGAAGGCGTTAAACGGCTTCGCCATGTCGAGGGTGACATTGTAGAACTGGATTGCCTGGATTCCCTTGTGGAAGTCACGCCACGTCTTGCCGCCATCATAGGAAGCATTGGCGCCGCCATCGTTGACTTCAACGATGTAATCCGTATCGCTCGGGTCGATCCACATGCCGTGGTGATCGCTGTGCAACCCTTCATAGTTCACGGGCTGGAAAGACTTGCCGCCATCAGTGGATTTGAGCATTCCCACGCCCATCAAGAACAGGGTGTTTTCATTGTTGGGATCCACCTTGATCTGGCTGAACACCCAGCCATAAGTGCCGCCGAAGCGCTGCATCTGTTGGGCGTTGGCCGGGGGGACCTTGGCCCAGGTATCGCCAAAATCATTTGTGCGATAGATTTCAGCGCCGATGATATCTGGATAGGTTCTCAGACGTCCGTAGGAATCACGCTGCCCTTCCGGGGGCATGCCTACCGGCGTATGGTTGTCCACGAAGGCGTAGACGATATTGGGCTTGGTCAAGCACAGATCGAGACCCACCCGGCCTGTATATTTCGTGTCGGGCAATCCGTTGCTCAGCTCTTTCCATGTTTTGCCGCCGTCCGTAGTCTTGTAGAGGCCATCCTCGCCGCCCGGAACGGGATCACTGAAGCGCTCGCGCACGCGGTTCCAGGTCGAGGCAATCAACATTTCCGGATTCGTCGGATGCATGACCAGGTCGATTGCGCCAACCTTCTCATTGGAATAGAGGATTTTCGCCCAAGTCTTGCCGCCGTCCGTCGTTTTGTAGACGCCGCGGTCCGGATTGTAGGTCCACTCGTGGCCGGAGGCTGCAACGTAAACGATGTTGGGATTCGTGGGATGAATCCGGATGCGGGCGATCGTGTGGGTGCCGGCCAGTCCCATATGCTGGAACGTCTTGCCGCCGTCTATGGATTTGTAAATGCCATTGCCGGCGAGCGAACCCCGCAGGATGTTGGCTTCCCCCGTGCCCACCCAGATCGTGTTGGGTTCGGTGTCGGCGATTGCGAGCGCGCCGATCGAGAGCGTCGGCATCTCGTCAAACAACGGCGTCCAGGTGACACCGGTGTTTTCAGTCTTCCAAAGGCCGCCGGAGGCGGTGCCGATGTAGATGACCTTCTTGTTCCCTTTGGGAACTGCGATGCTCGTGGCCCGGCCGCCCATATCTTCGGGCCCCGTGTAGCGCCACCGGAGATCTTTGAACGGCATCTGCGCTTTCATGGTCATATGCTGCTCGAACCATTTCTGCCGCAATGCCGGATCGGTGTTCTCGACTTTTTTCTGCGCGCTTGCGGGCTTTGGCGACTGAGCAGCAGCGCCCAAGGCCGCGATCAGACCCGCCAACGACAGGGCGCAGCAATGAAAGAGAGTTCGTTTCGAAAGCTTCATAAATAACCTCCACATCCAAAAGGCGGAATGAATACAGCAGGCAATGTTTGGTAATGCATGACAGGACTATTCTAAACGACTCATCAGGAGAACAGATTCACTCGATGTTACCGTGCGCCATCCTACCCCGAACCGGCCGGCATCACAATAAAGATTGAGGGATCGAAAAACGATGACCCAACCGTTATGGGGCCACGACGGGAATAAGGCGACATATCCGCATCCTAAAAACCTCGACGCAGTCTCTCATGCACCGGGGCGCACCCAGGTGCATGAAAATGCTGTAGTTCATAGAACCTTCGAGTCTTAGAGTCTTAGTGGTTAGCGGACTTGTAACCTCTAAGACTCGAAGACTCCAAGACACTAAGAGTTATTTTCGAAGCCGAGGCCACAGAGGATTTTTTTGTTTTTGAATGACTTTTTTCTTCGACCTCTGCGACATTTGCGCTGATCTTTTGCTTTTCTTCGCTTTACCGCAAAGATTTGTACGGAAGTAGTATGGAAATTCCCACAAAGGCCCCTGATTACTTTTTGTGGACTTCGTATTTCCTTCTTTGGCAGCGGCGGCCGGCCGCAGGACTCGGAAATCCCTTGAATATCAGCAGGAGCAAAAGCTAGAATCTAACCGCTGTACGGGGCTGCCCGGAAGGGCAGGCCTCGATTCCAAACATGAGGCGCCGTACCCAAGTGGCTAAGGGAGAGGTCTGCAAAACCTTTATGCAACGGTTCGAATCCGTTCGGCGCCTCCAAATAACTCCTTCAGCGTCTTCAATTTACGAATCCTCCGCTATTTCGAGTTTCATTGAAGTAGGGAACATTTGGGAACAACTCGCACTCCTGTCGTTGCTGAAAATTCGGTCCGGATTGAAATTGTTACACTTACAGGATTCTGTTGTTAGCCTTCAGATCCATGAATACTCTGCTGGTTTCATTGATTTGAACCCTCCTCGTCAGCTTTCGATCCCGCATCGCCCTCCAGGCGGAGATCCTGGCTCTGCGGCACCAAATCAACATACTCCAAAGGTCTTCACAAATACGGCCACGTCTGCGCGTATCTGATCGTATCCTTTGGGTATGGCTGTTGTTACGCGGCTGTAGTCCAATTGACGCTCAGCCATGTTGATCGTCAGGCCAGAAACAATCCTTCGTTGGCATCGTCAGGGCTTTCGTCTCTATTGGGGGTGGAAGAGCCGCCGGGCAGGACGACCCGATACTGATCGAGAAATCAGAGGGCTCATCCGCAAAATGTGCTTAGCCAATCCAACGTGGGGAGCACCGAGGATTCATGGTGAGCTGCTCAAACTCGGCCTTGAGGTGTCGCAAACAACGGTCTCCAAATATATGGTTCGACGACCAAAGCCGCCCTCTTCGTTACGAACGACACGTAGCCTGATCGTGTGCTTTTTGTTCCCCGTCAAACGAATCCACACTCAGGACTGATATGCCGAGGTCCCCCTGCACGCTTGATCACTGTTTCCCAATTCGATCCTGTCGACCAGGTTTGAGTCCATCTTGAAAGCCCGATATGCCACTGTGTGTCGTGTGGGAGGTCATGACTTCCTTGGATTGATTTATTGGTAATGACAACGTTCTCACTGCGGCCCGAACGAAAAAGGGGACGCGCCCGAAGGCCCGTCCCCTTGTTGAAGCCGTTGCAGGTGCAATTGCTCCTGAGGAGCAATTGCTAGAACATGTATCGCAGAGCGAACTGCATCTGGCGGGGCGACCCAAGCTGACCATTCAGCTTGCCGAAAGTATTCGCGTTCATGAGTCCACCAGCACCGTCGAAGGGGTTAGACATCGGGTCGAACTTGATCGTGTTGGTGAGGTTGAAGGTTTCCCACCGAATCTGGAGGTTGTGGCCCTCTTTCCACGGCATCTTAAAGGTCTTGCTGACACTGGTATCGATGCCGAAATAGCCATCGCCGCGGATGTTGTTGCGAAGTCCAGATTCGCCGGCAGGGCAATAGTGATAAGCATCATAGACAGCCTGCGGATCGTCCCAAAGATTGGGTCCGCGCACACCGTTGATGCCTAAAGCGTTCTTGTTGTTTGTAACGGGAGGCACTGGTTTGCCGTTCGGCACGCCCCAGGCATCAACTTCCCAGTTCGTCGGCCAGCGCTGGTCGTTGCTGACATATGTGGGAAGACCGGAGGTCTGGCGCCAAGTCCCGGTGATCTGCCAACCTCCGAGGAAAGTATCGACGATCTTGTTCATGCTGCCGCCGAACTTGTGCCCACGGCCGAACGGAAGCTGCCATACGCCGTAGAAGTTGAGCGCATGCAAAGTGTCGAAATTCGACACGGCTCGATTTTGGCCTGGGAACCAGGTGTTCTGGATGAGCCCGTCCCAATTACCGCCGCTTTCCGAGGTCGAAGCAAGATCGATCGATTTCGAGAGGGTGTAGTTCAAGTCAAACATCAAGCCCCCGGAGAAACGTTTTCGAATGGTCAACTGCGCCGCATGGTAATCGCCCGCACCGATAGAGCCCCAGGTGGAGAGCGCCGAATACTGGGGATTGAAGATCATCCAGGGACCATAGATCCCGCAGGCCATCTGGACCACGTTGCCATCCGAGTCGAGGACAGTACCGGAGGTGCTGCAGTTCGAGCTGTTGTCTGCATTGTTGAGGGTGTTGGTGAAATCGCCCTGGTTGCTGTTCCAGAGGTAGTCTTTTGCCCAGATCTGCGTAGCGGTATATCCGCCGGTAGCGGCGGTCGACCAGAACTTTTCAAAGAAGGGGATCTTGGGCAGGCTCTTGATATCAACGCCCTTATCATCGATCAAGGTTGCCAGTTGCTGCCATGCCTGGAAGTAGGTCTGACCGGACGCGGGGTCCTTTAGATTGGTGGGCATGGCCAGGTCGTGTTGGATCAGCGAGCGCCGCGAAAGCCGGCCCACGTAGGACAACTGGACAAAAAACCCATGGCTGAACTCGCGGCCCACGCTTAGGTTCATATTCATCGTGTACGGCGCCTTGATGGTGTCGTCGACGGAGTTGATAATAGAAAATTTGTCGGGATAGGTCTGTGGAAATCCGCCTTTAGGCGCCGCGGATACGACCGCACTCGGCACGGTCCAGAACGTGGTGAACCGTGGGGCTTGGGCGGCGCTCAGTATATTGGGCGGACTCGTGAGCGTGGTCTGGAGGCCAAAGGCGGTGCTGTTGAAGGTTTGCGCCAGCGGCTGGCCGATTTCGTCGTAGTACATGCCGAAGCCCGCGCGAATTGACGTCTTCCCCGTGCCGCCGAACAACCACTTGGCGAGACCGCCCTCGGCCTTGGGAGAATAGGCCAGACCGAGGCGGGGAGCCACATTGTAGTGCGTCGGGTACATCGGCCTGCCCTGAGGACTGTCGGACACAATGTAAGAGACCTTGCCGGCCCCCTGCTGTGACAGCCCCTGAGCTGCCAACGCGGCGCGTTTGCCGTTCCACTCCTCGAGCACTACATCCGGGGAAACCTGCTGGCCGTTTGCTTCATGAACCGGAGGCTCGTACCCAAAGCGCAGGCCCGCCGTGATGCTGAAATTGCGCGTAATTTTCCAGGTGTCCTGCACGTACCCTTCCACCTCATTATTTGCGAAGGTCCGGCTTACCGGATCTCCGATCGTAAGGATCGTTCCATCGATGAGGTAGTTGTAGTTGGCGGTTCCCTGTGGAATGACGCCCAGCACTGCCCCCATCGCATATTGAAAGCTGTTTTTGTCATTACTGGAGACGTTGAGTGATGCAGGGTTCAGATCCGAGCCGGAACCTTTCAGCCACGAAGGGTTTGAGGAGGCGGTGTGGTAGGAATGCCCGGTCGAAACCGACTGATTCGAGATTATGCGCACAGTAGCGCCAAAACGGAAATCGTGTGTCCCATGAGTCCAGGCAAAGTCCTCGCTGAACGTGTGGACGGGAATGATGCGAGTCGTACCGGTGCTGGTGCCGTAAGGTGTATCAAGCCCGCGGAGCCATTCGTAACTGCCCTGAATGATGCCGGTGGTCTCGTTGCCGGCGCGAGTAAGGCCGTAACGGAATGTGCTGACCTTATTCGTGGCCAACACCCAAGTCCAGCCGGCAGCCATCCCCTTGCTGTTAGTAAGACCCACCGACCTGGGCGGCTGGCCCGGGAATTGAGGCGTGCCACTTGAATGATCGTTCTGGAGATTCCCGCGCGCGAACAGGTTGTGCTTGCCGGCAGCGTCCAGTTTGTAATCGATCTTGGCGATATAGGTGTCCTGTTTGCTGTGTTGCGGCGCATTGAAGCGATAGCCGGTGGTGTTGAGGCCATCACCAAGCGAAGAGTCATTCCCTTTCGGGAAAACACTTTGGAAAATCTGGAGCACGGCAGCATTTACACCGATTCCCCCAGGATCGATCGCCTTGATTTGACTGGGAGTGAGCTGCATGAGAGCGCCGGTTGTCTTATCGTGGTACGAGACGATCCCCTGCCTCATCAAGTCGTTGGGAACAGTGCGCGTCAGACCCGTAGCGCTTGCGTCACGACGGCCTTCATAGTTGACGAAGAAAAAAACCCTGTTCTTCTTGATCGGCCCTCCAACCGAGGCGCCGAAAACATTAATATTCAACGGGGCGATGGGCACTCCGGCGGCGTTGTTGAAGAAGGTATTGGCCGCAAACATGGTGTTGCGGTTGTACTCGTACAACGAACCATGGAATTCGTTGGTGCCCGACTTGGTCACCAGGGATATGTTGGCCCCGGAGCCGCGGCCTATATCGGCACCAGCGTTGGTGGTCGTGGTTCGGAACTCTTCGACGGAATCAAGTGTCACGCGAAGGACGCTGGTGAAAGCCGCGCGTGAGTTCTGATCGTTCACATCAGCCCCGTCCAGCGTGATGTTGGACTGATCCGATTTGCTGCCATTCACCGACCCGTTGCGGTCGTCAAGGCTTCCCTGCCCAAAGGCGCCGAAGCTCGTGACGCCCGGCTGGAACGCGAGCAGACCCGCGACGTTGCGGGCGTACATCGGCAACTCCATGATGGCCTGAGTGCTGATGGCATTGCCGAGCGTCGCATCGGTCGTGTTGACCTGTATCGCGGCAGCTTCGACCTGCACCGTTGTGGCAACGGCCCCGATCTTTTCGAACTTGATGTTGATGGTTGCGGGCGAATCAACACGCAACGCGACGCTGTTGATCGTGACATCAGTGAAGCCGGGAGACTTCGCTACCAGCTGGTAAGTCCCGGGCGGCAAGAGCGGCATCGTGTAGTATCCTGCCCCATTGGAGACCGTCGCGCGTTGTGCGCCAGTCTTGATATTTGTGATGGTGACCTGGGCGCCTGGAATCACCGCGCCTGTTGGGTCTGTCACCGTGCCGGTGAGAGAACTGGTTTGCCCGAACAAACCCGTGGCGAGAAACAAATAGCATGCGAACACACAAAGCAACTTTCGCATTTACTTACTCCTTTCCGTAATCCCCGTGAGCTTTGGATAATTTGGACCCTTGGTATCACATTCTGGGTCCGCGTGTCAATATTCTCAGAACTCGGGGGTTGTCTACTCGAAAAACCTTAAAACCGCAGATTCCCTGAAGTGCAACTACCCGATAAGGGCATGGTCGTCGAGATTCCCAAAGCGGGCGGGCTTCATCATCGTTACGAACAACACGTAGCCTGATCGTGTGCTTTTTGATCCCCGTCAATCGAATCCACACTCAGGACTGATATGCCGAGGTCCCCCTGCACGCTTGATCACTGTTTCCCAATTCGATCCTGTCGACCGGGTTTGAGTCCATCTTGAAAGCCCGATATGCCACTGTGTGTCTGTGGAAGGTCATGACTCCCTTGGATTGATTTATTGGTAATGACAACCATCATGGCCCCTACTATGTCATTTTTTGTGTCGTACTGAACTACATAAACGAGGACGTTTCACTCTTCAATACAGGTCAGAGTACTGGTTGAATTGGAATTTGGGGGACAGGCGCGAATGGACTGCACCCTATTCAAGACCCAAAAACCAAAGAGCTAGTTTTGAACTGAATCGATGTGCTCCCTCTCAATGAATGTTTTTGAATGCCCCCAGGGTGATGGTCATCGCTATTTTGCATATTGCATTTTGCCGCATGGCTTGATTAACCTTGCGTGCGAGATGTTTACACCTTGCCGGGACCCCATACACGAGCTGAGGATTCCATCTATGAACTGCCAATCCAGGCTAACCAGTGTCATCCTTGTCATTTTGATGTGTTTTCTCTGCAACGCATCTCCCCGGGCCCACGGCGTCGACCATTGGCCGCAGTTCCGTGGCGCCAAAGGTGCCGGCATCGCTGACGAGAGCAATCTGCCCGTCCATTGGTCTGTCACTGACAATGTCGCGTGGTCCATCGAGGTCCCGGGACGCGGATGGTCATCACCGATCCTATGGGGCAAAAAGGTCTTCGTCACCTCGGCCATCAGCCCGAGCAGCTTCAAAAAACCTCAGGCGGGAATTTTCGGCAACGATTACATCGCCGAGTTGACGGCTCAGGGGCTCCCCCCGGCCGAAATCAACAGGCGTGAGCGGGAACGCGACATCGAAGCCACGGAGGAGCTCACGGCCAAGGTTCAGTGGATGGTCTATTGCATCGATGCCGATACCGGCCGGATTGAGTGGACGCGTGAGGCACATAAAGGCAAACCTTTCATGGGCCGGCATCGCAAAAACAGCTTCGCTTCCGAAACACCGGTCACCGACGGCGAGCGCATTTACGCTTACTTCGGAAACGTCGGGCTGTTCTGTTATTCGATGAAGGGGGACCTTCTGTGGTCCCACAAATGGGACCCGCATAAAATGTATCTCGATTTTGGAACCGCCTCTTCGCCCGTTCTACACGGCGACCGGATTTACATCCAGAACGATAATGAGGAGGACTGCTTCCTGGCTGCGGTTAACAAGATGACCGGAGATGAGGTGTGGAGGGTGTCGCGGAATGCGGGAACCGGCAGGAAATCGGACTGGGCAACGCCCTACGTTTGGGAGAATAAGGTGCGCACCGAGGTCATCGCGATCGGGCGCGGCCAAGCCATAAGCTATGGCCTCGACGGCAAGGAACTCTGGCATTTGAAGGGGTTGAAGGGACAGGCAGCGCCTCTGGCGATCTCCGATTCCTCGCTGCTTTACATCGGCACTGGGGATCAGACGGGCGTGACCCGGCCGATGTTCGCGGTCCGGCCCGGGGCAACCGGAGACATTTCGCTTAATCCCGAAGAAACCGGCAATACCTATGTTGCCTGGTTCCTGGACAAAGCGTCCGCGTATATGCCCTCCCCGCTCGTTTATCGCGACCGGATGTACGTCGTGTACGACAACGGCATTTGCACCGCGTTTGAGAGCGGAACCGGGAAGCAAATCTATAAGGCCCGCATCGGCACCGGGGCGACATTTTCGAGCTCACCCTGCGCAGCCGACGGCAAAATCTTTTGTCTCAGCGAGGAGGGCGACATGTATGTCCTTCAGGCCGGCGACGAATACAAACTGATCGCGCAGAACAGTCTTGGAGAGATGTGCCTCGCGACACCAGCGATCGCAAACAGTAGCCTATTCATCCGCACAATGACCAAGCTGTACCGAATCACCCAATCTCGGGTCGCGGCAGGAACGGTTACACTGACCGCCCCTTGTGCGATCCTTAGGTAAATGTCTTCTATGCGCGCGTCATGACGACCTCCGAGCTTCTCGCCCTTTTGAGGCGAGGCCCGCCTACAAAGCGGGGGCTTCAGGAGGCCTCCCAAAGGGAGGCGTCAGGCTCATGATGGCCCCTCCGGGGCCTTGGATCTTCCGCACTTCGGGGGGTCCACCCCCATCCCGTTTTCGGCTGGCGCTCGATCCCGCAGAGCTCCGTCAAGGCTCACCGCCAGAGGCGGTGGCTTTCCCTAAAGAATCTGCGATTCAGACAGTGGGCATGGAAAGTAGAAATCGATCATCTTTTCACCGCGAAGACCATAAAGACCGCAAAGCTGACTCCCCGGGCGTGAAGAATCGAATTCGCCTCTTTGCGGTCTTTGAGGTCTTCCCGGTTCGATCTTTTCCTCTGTCTGAATCACAGTTAAAGAATAAGCAGCCCTTCGTTCAAAATCGGTCACGCACCAAATTTGACCCTCACGTGAAAGTGAACCATCCCTTGTTCGCGGACATCTAAGTAGGCGGGGTTCTGTTACAGTTGCGGGATAATGGTTCTTTACGCGGATCTGACGGGATGGACAATATGATGCGAACCATGCAAGTCGGCATTCTCGCGCTCACCATGATGGTTATTTGCGGCCGGCCTGACGCAGGCCAGTCGCAGGAAGTGCAAAAACCTGCGGTTTCGGCCGGCGGCACGGTCAGCGTTCAGTCAGGCCAGAAGTTCATCCTGCAACTCGAGACGGATCTTCACACCCGCACCACCAAAAAAGGGGATCGGGTGGAATTCAGCACGGCCGCCGATGTGCTTGTAGACAATCAAGTCGTCATCCCCAACAAGAGCTGGGTGCGCGCTACTGTGACCAAGGCCAAGCGGGCGGGACGCCTCGCGGGGCGTGCCGAAATCCAGTTGCGGTTTGACGAAATCAAGCTCGCGGACGGGACGGTTGCCCCGTTGCACGCCTCAATCACCCGCGTCGGATACGATCCTGTAAGCCCGGCAAATGGAGGGGATCCCAGCTTGAAGGGAGAGTCCGGAAAGGGCGGAAGTGTCGGCACAGTGGCCAAGGCGGGAGCCCAGGGTGCGATTATCGGGGTGTTGTCCGCGGGGCCCAGGGGAGCTATCTATGGCAGCGCTGCCGGAGCTGCGATCGCAGCCGCCGGCATAATTTTCAGACGCGGGCCCGATCTCGATCTTCCTCGCAACACCATGTTCGAAGCCAAGTTCGATCAACCGCTCAACGTTTCGGCCTCAGCCTTATTGCCGCCGTCCCCACCCGCCCCCAGCACGCCTGCAGAAGCAACCGCAGTCGTTGCCAAGGTCGAGGAGCAAATTTCACCTCCGCGACCCAGGCTGGTGAAAACCGAGCGGGTCGAAGAGCCCCCGGTCGAAAACCCTCCCACCTCAAAGCCCCCGGACACGCCTCCCGCTGCTGCGCCTCCCCCACCAGCCTCACAACCGGGCGAGCCGCAACCCACCAACGCCGGGGGACTCAAACTCAGCGTCAATGTGCGGATGGTGCTGGTGGATGCCGTCGTGAAGGATCGGGGCGGGCGCAATATGGACAACCTGACGCGCGATGATTTCCAGATTTACCAAGATGGTGTTAAGCAAGAGGTGCAGAGCTTTTCCCGTGATGAGCTGCCCATTGCCGTCGCCTTGGTGATCGACCGGAGCGGCAGTGAGGCTCCCTACATTTCCGAACTGCGCAGAATTGCCAATCGCACCCTGCAGGAACTCAAGCCTGGAGATCAGGTCGCCCTGTTTTCGTTCGCCGCTGACGTGCAGAGAATCGAAGACTTGACCACCGACCGGCAACGAATTGCGGATGGTCTCACCCGAATCCGGGCAGGTGGCGGAACGGATATCATCGATGCCCTGTATGAAGCAGCCATCTATCTTAAAAAAGCCGCACCTGACATGCGTCACGCGATCATTCTCATCTCCGACAATCAAGAGACCGTTCGCCCCCGCGTCAGCGAGGCCGAAACCATAAAGGTCGCCATGGAAAGCGAAACCGTGGTGTACAGCATCAAAACCGTGGGTGAGAATCGACTGCTGGCGCTACAACTGCCTTCCCTGCTGGGAGGTGCGGGATCAGTAAGCAAGGTGACCCAGGAAACGGGCGGCGAGATCATCGACGTGGCGAATGCGGCGTCGCTCAACGCAGCAATGGGCAACGTGATCTCCCGCCTCAGGATGCGCTACAGCCTTGGGTATTATGCGCCTAATTCAGGACAAGGCGCATTTCACTCGATTGTGGTCCGGCTGGACGACCGCCTCGGGAAGCCGGGCCACGATTATTTCATCCACGCTCGCCGCGGCTATTATTCCACCGCCGACCGGAATCGATGACAGGCCGGAAAACGGCTCATCGAAGCTCCCATCAGATGCGGTGCCGGGCTCACGCAGCCGCTGTGGTCATTTGCCGATATGACCCTTATGCTGGAAACTCCCCACCTTTACCTGCGCCCCCTGGAGCTGGCTGACGCAGAGGAAGTCCAAAAGCTGTTTCCTCAATGGGAGATTGTGCGGTACCTGACAACCCAAGTGCCCTGGCCCTATCCTCCGGATGGAGCCTACAGGTTTTATCATGATGCGGCTTTGCCCGCCGTGGCTCGTGGGGATGCCTGGCATTGGACATTGAGACTGAAGAATCACCCTCTTCAAGTGATCGGCAGCATCAGTTTGATGAGGGGCGAAAGCGACCATCGCGGCTTTTGGCTTGGTTTGCCCTGGCAAAAACAGGGACTGATGAGCGAAGCCTGCGAAGTAACAACTGATTATTGGTTTGACGCGCTGAAGTTCCCGATCCTGCGCGTCCATAAGGCGATCGCGAATGAGGCCTCGCGTCGCATCTCGGCGAAACAGGGCATGCGGGTGGTGGCTACGGAAGAACGGGACTATGTCTCAGGCCGCCTGCCCAGCGAAGTGTGGGAGATCGACGCGGCCGAGTGGCATAAACACAGACGGCGCCGATGAAACCAAATCGTCAACGACGTCAGCGTCGTTCCATCCGGGGCCCGTGGTAAGTCCGGTATCCGTGCCAAAAGTGATCACGAACCAGCAAGTCGAAAATGGGCTGCTGTAAAGCGCACTGAAATAGTAAATCCCCGGAAGTCTGAAGTCGCAAGCGTCTCCGCCAAACTCTGGCTCAAATCCCGTTGTGGCAGTCAGATCCATAACGGCCCCGAGTTATCGCCCGATTTCCTTACCTTGCCTCTCCGATTTCCCCTTGTGCTCCCGAATATACATGACGACCTAAATCGTGAGCTTCTTTTTAACCACGAAGACCTCGAAGACCGCAAAGCCATGCGCTCTCGCTTCCTCCCCAGGGGCAGCCCCCGGCTAACATCTTTGCGCGAGGCGCGCGGGAAAACGCTTGCAGATCCCAACACCTGAGTCCCTCTTTCACCAGCGCTTTCCCGCGCTCCTCGCGCAAAGATGTTGCAGCGCATAGCGCTGTGCCCCTGCGGAGGAAGTGAGAGCGCATGTACGAAAACCTTTCCGCGTTTATGACCTTTGCGGTCTTCGAGGTCTTCGCGGTTCTTGTTCATCACTTATGTCGCTATGTATAGAAATGCTTATAAGGCGCCGCCTCAGCCCCGATCCACTGCGAGCGTGGCGCACTAGGAACCAATCCGAGCCCGCCGATTCCGGGCCAATCGCTCCTCCGGCGGGAGGCGCCGGCAGCCTCGCGCAAACACTCTTAAAGGTTCCATCTGATATCAAGGTGTGTGATATTACCACCGAGGGATGGCAGGAGGAAGCTTCCTGAATCTCGGCTGCAATGCCGACGGTGTTAAAAAATCATCCGAGGCACAAGGGCCACGGCGGGGACTTTGGGGAATCAAAGCGCAGAGTAGGGACTCCGGCGGACGTTGAGGGCGCGGCTCATAGCGGCGTGCTGCAGGGACAAGTTCGTACCCGCCAATTGCCAGATTCCTAATCACGCATGATTGATTCCTTCTGGACCACAACAGCCTCGAAGAAGGCGAGGAGGAGGCGGCATTTCCCTTGGGCAGGAGGAGAGATGGACGATTGAGAGGATATAGATGAAACGGGAGAGACTTGCTACGGCCCTGCCGTTTTTCGCATTTGCTTCCGGCTCGTGCGCGCTCATTTATGAGTCGTTGTGGTTACGCTCCTTCGGCTTGATTTTTGGCAACACCACTCATGCCGTGGCAGCCATTCTGGCAGTCTTCATGGGGGGCCTGGCGCTCGGGAGCTTTTTGACCGGCAGGCTGTATTTCAAGAGAACCATGAGGATGTACGCGCTGGTTGAATGTGGCATCGGCGCCTCAGCGTTGTTGACCCTCCCACTCCTGCATTATTTGCCCGCCTGGTACGGAGCCTTCGTACGCGCGCACGATCTGTCGCCTGCGGCGGAGCTCGCGTTCCGCCTTGTCGGAGCTACCTTTGCCCTACTCCCGCCGACGGCACTCCTCGGCATGACCTTCCCTCTCCTGATCGAGTATCTGACTCGTCGAGACAGGAAGTTTTATCGGAACCTGGGATTTCTCTATCGCACGAACACCCTGGGAGGCGCCTTTGGGGTATTCCTGGCCACGTTTATTCTGATGCCCTTCCTAGGCAAACTCGCGACTTTCATTCTAGCGGCCGTTACCAACCTTACAATCGGTCTCCTCGCATGGTTCTGGACCAGGGAATTGCGGGAGGATTCGAAGGAGAGGGTGGAGAAGAAATCGCAGAGCAAGGCAAGGCAAGGAACCTCACCGGGGCGGGCGGCAGGACTGCCGTCGGCCTCGGAGGAGCATTCACCTGCGATATTCTTGGTGACGGCCTTTACAACGGGGCTGTTTTCTTTTGGATTGGAAGTATTGTGGACGCGTTCGCTGGCGCTCGTGATCGGATCGTCGATCTATTCGTTCAACATCATGCTCATCACTCTCCTCATCGGGATCGTCGCCGGCACAGTGTCATATGAAGCCTGCTGGGAGAGGATCAGGAAGCCGATTCTGTGGCTTGCGCTCCTGATTCTGGCGGTCGGTGTGTTGTGCTTGGCTGATCTGGCGCTAATCGGGACTTTGCCGGTTCTGTCGTTTGCGCTGATCAAAGCCCTCCCCGTCTCCTTCCCGCTGCATGTGGGTAGCGATTTTTTGCTTTGCTTTCTGACCATGTTTTTGGTCACCATGCCGCTGGGGTTCCTGTTCCCGCTCTTGGCACACCTTATGAAGCCCACGCAGCTTTCACCCCAGAAGATCTCGAGTTATCTTTACGTTGGGAACCTATCGGGCACCATCGTGGGATCCTTCGGCACTGCCTTTGTTCTCGTCCCGCGCTACGGGCTGCAAACATCGTTTGTTCTGCTGGCTGCTCTTCCGCTCGTTCTCGGCCTGTGGTTTCTCGGTCGATCGCTGCATTGGACGGGGATCATCCGGGCGTCGGTGCTCGCCGGGGGCGTCCTCGTGTGTCTGGCATTGGTGCGATGGTACCAACCCTGGAATCTTCACACCATGTCTGCGGGCATTTACAAGTACGGCGTGGACTGGCGGGACAGCCTCCAATCCGCCTGGGACTTGCCGGAGTTTCAGGAGAGCGGACGACAGATTCTCTTTTACAGGGAAGGGAATGAGGGAGTTGTATGCGTCAATCAAACCGGAGGCGAGCGGACGATTTCGGTCAACGGCAAGGGTGACGGAGGCAACGGCCAGGATGTCATTACCCAGCGGCTCATTGCCCACGTTCCACTGATGCTCCATCCGAATCCGCGCAAGGTGCTGGTGATCGGCTGGGGAACCGGGTCAACGGCCGGCAGCGCCGGCCTATATCCGAGCGTGAACCAGATCGATTGCGTCGAGATCGAATCGCTGATGTTCACGTGCCGGAGCTTTTTCACGGATATCAATCACAATATCGCCTCGGATCCGAGGTTCAGGATACACATCAAAGACGGCAGGAACTACCTTTTGACGACGCCGACACTGTATGACGCGATTCTATCCGAGCCTTCCAATCCGTGGATCACGGGTGTCTCAAATCTCTTCACTCACGACTATTACGCCATCGCCAGGAACCGTTTGAATGAAGACGGCATATTCTGCCAGTGGTTCCAGTACTACAACCTGACTCTCAAGGACGTGAAGGTGCAGACGCGCAATTTTGCCGAGTCGTTTCCTTACACCTCGATGTGGCTGGTGCCGCCCAAGCCGGTGGAGGTCGGGTCCCCGATCTTGTTCGGCGACCTCCTTTTTATTGGGAGTGCCAAACCGCACCGTCTCGACTACGAGCGAGTTCGGCAACTATACGAAAACAAGGCGATACGGGACGACCTGATTCCGTTGGGGGGAGTGGATGACGAGTTGGCATTCTTGTCCAACTACTTTATGAACCGAAGCGACATGCTGAGGTTTGGACAGGGAACGCCGGAAAATTCCGATGATTTCCCTTATCTCGAATTCTCTGCTCCCAAGGGAATGTACCAGGGACAGGCAGATGCCCAGAAGTCCATCATCGAAATATACCGGAATTTCGACGAAGGAGGCAGCGAGCTACTCCCTCCGATTGATAACTATCCGCCGCTCTTGCATGAAAGCTCCGGCGCAAGCAGGCATGCCGACCTGTACGTTGCGATGGGTTCGCACTACCGGAAAAAAGCATTCCTCTCCCGTGCCCGCCGGCTTGCCGAAACCGCAATCAGGGAGGACAGTCGCAATGCGGGAGCCTATGCGCTCCTGGGCGAAGTACTATACGACCAGGGGCTGGTCGACGAAGCGGCAAATCTATTCGTTCAGGCCTTGGGGCTGAGCCCGAAGCTCCAACGAGCCTGCCGCATCCTGGGCGCCATCTATTACAGCCGCAAAGAATTCGGTAAGGCTGAACAAGTTTACATTCAATTGGCGCAGAATTTTCCTGACGATCCATACGGATACCTTGGCCAGGCGGCGATATTCGCGGAGTGGCACAATTGGTCTCGCGCTCGCGAATTTGTGGACAAGACACTCTCCATCGATCCCAAGATTGAGGATGCGATCAAACTCCGCGATTACCTGAAGCAAAGGTAGCGCCGTTGGGTGCACCCACACCCGTTACGTTATCCCAGCCAGGGCCCGTGGTAAGTCCGGTATCCGTGCCAAAAGTGATAACGAACCAGCGCAAATCTTCTATTCTCTTTGCAACTACTTGCTTGAAATCGGGTTTTAGCTATAGATGATTCCGGGGGACGCTGCTGTTATCCTGAGGAGGCAAAATGAGACGCCGTGACTTCTTGCAGAACATCGGGAAAGGCGCCACGCTGGCTCTTGTGGCGGGAAATGATCTGGTTCGTCGCGCGCAGGCAGCCGAAGGCGCTGAGGCCGCGGAGAAGCCAAACATCATCGTGATTTTGGCCGACGATCTGGGTTACAACGATCTCGGCATCCAGGGATGCACGGACATTCCGACCCCGAACATCGATTCGATCGGACGCAGTGGTGTGCGGTTTACCCAGGGGTACGTATCCTGCCCGTTGTGCGCCCCGACGCGCGCGGGACTTATGACCGGCCGTTACCAGCAGCGCTTTGGTCTCGAGCACAATCCCGGCCCGGAGAATCAAGCCGGGGGCGATTTCGGACTCCCGCTCACCGAAGTGACGCTGGCGGAGCGTCTCAAAAAGCTGGGGTATGTGACTGGGATGGTCGGCAAGTGGCATCTCGGTTTCAAATCTCCGTTTCAACCTCCGCAACGCGGTTTTGACGAGTTTTTCGGCTTCCTGGGCGGTGCCCACGCTTATCTGCCGGCAGGAAAAGGGGCGCAAAACCCGATCATGCGCGGAACCACGCCTGTGGAGGAGAAGGAGTATCTGACCGATGCTTTCTCCCGGGAGGCAGTTGCATTCATTGACCGGCACAAGAAGGAACCTTTCTTCCTCTACCTCCCGTTCAACGCCGTTCACGCGCCCATGCAGGCCACCGATAAATACCTCTCCCGGTTTCAAGCCATCAAGGATCAACAGCGACGCACGCACGCGGCCATGCTCTCCGCCCTGGATGATGCCGTCGGCGCGGTGCTCGCCAGATTACGCGCGACCGGACTCGAGCAGAAGACGCTCATCATTTTTCTGGGGGACAACGGCGGGCCGACTCCGACAACAACCTCCAATAATGCTCCTCTAAGAGGATTCAAGGCTCAAATGCTCGAGGGGGGAATCCGCATTCCCTTCCTGATGCAATGGAAAGGCAAGATCCCCGCGGGGAAGGTCGAGCACCGTCCGGTAATCTCGCTCGACATTCATGCCACCGCTGTTGCAGCAGCAGGCACCGCGGTGGATGCGGCCTGGAAACTGGATGGAGTTGATCTCCTTCCCTATCTCACGGGCAGCAAGAGCGAATCCCCGCACGAAACGCTCTTTTGGCGCATGAATCCGCAATGGGCCGTGCGCTCCGGCAATCTCAAGCTCGTCTCGTCCGGCGCCGATCAGAATGCGCTGTACGACCTGGCAAAGGATCCTGGAGAGAGCAGGAACCTGTCCGCAGAGCGTCCTGAGGACGTCAAAAAACTCACAGCGCTGTACGACGCCTGGGATGCGCAATTACAGGAAGCAAAATGGCAGAAGAACGGCGGCCAGCGCGCCGCACGGCGCCAGGCGCTGAATCCAAACAGCAGGCTCGGCCCGGCGCAGGTCAAGAGGCAGTTCGCAGCGCTCGACACTAACAAGGACGGCAAACTCACACCGGGCGAATTCGGCCGGCCGCGCATTTTCAGAATGATGGATGCAAACGGCGACGGCGTCGTGACGCTCGAGGAAGCCCTGAAGTTCTTCCAGGGCCGGTGATCCAGGCCGATCACGAGCACGGTCATTCCCGCCGATGGCGCGTCTCTGGCCATGCCCCGATTCCAAAAGGCCCGAAGTGGCCATTCTCCAGGCTCAGGGCGCGCGAGTCCGGTTACACGCAGTTTCGCCCTCATCGCGACGACGGGGCTGCGGTGGTCGAAGCTTTCTTGACGTACTTTTCGTACCAGGCCAGGTACCGCTCATAACGGTCACGCACATAGCTCGGCCGGCTGATGCCGTGGTTCTCGTTGGGATAAATCACTAGCTGCGTGTCAATGCCGAGGCTTCGGAGCGCCTGGTACATCTGCTGGCCTCCCTGCACCGGCACGTTGAAATCGCGTTCGCCTCCCAGGAACAGCGTAGGTGTTTTGATCCGGTCGGCGTGCAGGAATGGGTAGCCGATCTTCTGATAGATCTCCCACGATTTCGGGTTCCAGGGGGGGCCGATTTCGTAGTCGTACTGAATGATATACTGGTCGGTGCCGTAAAAAGCGACGGTGAACGCCGTGCCGGCTCCGCTGGTGGCGGCCTTGAACCGTGTGTCGCTGGCGATCATGTAGTCCGTCAGGATGCCGCCGTAACTCCAACCGCCGACACCAAGTTTGTCGGGATCGGCAATGCCCATCTTGATGACATGGTCGACGCCCGCCTGCAGATCGTCGACTTCGTAATGTCCCCAGTCGGCGAAAATAGCCCGCGAGTACTTTGAGCCGCGGCCCGAACTGCCGCGATAGTTCACGGCCAGCACGGCATATCCGTTCGCGGCAAAAAACTGGCGCTCCACGCTGAACGAATGCTGGTCCTGGCCATTCGGACCGCCGTGGATGCGCAGCAACAGGGGAACTTTCGTGCCCGCCACATAGTTCACCGGCTTCGTCAGCAGGCCATGCACTTCGGTGCCGTCCTTGCTCTTGAAGCTGATCTCCTCCGTCTGGGCGACCTGCAGTTCGGTAAACAGCTCGTCATTCTGCCGCGTGAGCTGTCGCAAGGCGCCCCGCTCCATCGCATAAACCTCGTTGTACCTGGTGTCGCCGCCCGAGATGACCGCCGAGCATGCGCCCTCGGTCACCCAACTGGACACGACGGTCGGCGGATTCAGCAGCCGTTCGACAGGCCCGCCCGCAAGGCTCACCCGCGCCGGGTACACCGAGCGGTCCTCGGTAACGGTAAAGCTGATCAATTTGCCGTCGGGGCTGAAGTTGGGGGCGGAAACGCCGCGATCGAGATCCTCCACCGCCTTAACCCGCGTGGGTGCCGCGCTTCCATCCGAAGGCACGAGCGCCAGATGTTCCGTATTGTAGGCCCCGTACTTCTTCTCGTCCCCTTCCAGAAATGCGATCCACTTGCCATCAGGGCTCCAGTCAAGGCGCGAGCGGCCGCCGCGGCTCGAAGGCGGCGTCACCTGCTTGATGGCGGAGCCTGGTTTCGCCTCAGCCACGAAAATCTGGCTGGCAGGCTCGCGATCCGGATCTTCGGCATGATTGCTCATGAAAGCGATCCGGGCCCCGTCGGGCGACCAGGACGGAGAAGCCTCATCCCATTTTCCGTCCGTGAGCCGATCCGTCTTCTTGGTGGCGATGTCGAACATGTAGATGTATGTGTGCCGCCCCGATAAGAGGTAGCCCTGCCCATCCTGTTTATACTTGTAGCGGTCGATTACGATCGGCTTTGGCGCTTTCGGGGCACCTCCCCTGGCACCCGCGCCTCCCGATGCCGCAGCCGCGGGCTCTGCGTCCGGGTCGGGATCACCGACGACGAGGGCGAGTCGTTTGGAATCCGGCGACCACTCGTATCCCTGCAGCCGCCCTTTCACTTCGGTGAGTTGAGTGGCCTCACCACCGCTTCGGTCCATGAGCCATACCTGGTTGCCACTCGCTTTGCCGGGCCGCGAGGAAGTAAACGAAATGTACTTTCCATCCGGGCTCCAGCGCGGAGAGGATTCGCTGTCCTGGCTGGAAGTGATCTGGCGCTCCACCTTGCCGTCAAAACCGACCATATAGATGTGCGAGCTGCTCTTGTCCTCCTTGGCGTCGATCGTGGATACAACATAGGCTACCCATTTGCCATCGGGTGAGCACTGCGGGTCGCGCACTTCATGCAGTCGCGGCAGATCATCGAGCTTGAGCGTGTGCCGCGACGCCTGCGCGGGCAACATGGCGGCCGATACCACGACGAGTGTTAAGATGCGGAAAAAGAGAGTCTTGGACATGGGATTGCCTCCTGGGCTCCATTTTTGGGTGAAAGGACAGGCCGGATTTTAGGCGAAGACGGGGATCGACATCAAGCAGCACAATGGTTCGGTTTTAGGGAGGGGGTGCCGTGGCATATGATTTTCCCGACGCCAGTGCGCTTCTTGCAGCGCTTGGGTGACCAATGAGCCGTATGGCAAGGACGGGCGCCCCTTTCCTTCTGCCCCACCCTGATGAAATTTCCTTGCGCACTGGCGTGGACAGCGATACAAATTTCCTGAGCCGGTAACCCTTGATTATTATGCAGAATTCCGAACGGGTAAATTTCCGCCCGAGTTGATCGTCACTTTCGGCTTCAGGCATCGCGGTGGCGATCGTGCGACGTTCGAGGTGCTGGAATGATTTGCGAGCGGACGTGTCCGGGCATCATTCATTCCTTCCGATCCGGCAGTACTTTTACGTCTGCCAATCACCCCACCATTTTCAAGCGGCGGTTGATCACCGAGTCAATGAAGCACTGCCCTCTTTGAGGAGGCATAGCCATGAATCGTAAAGATTTCCTAAAAAGGATGGCGGCCGTCATCGGCAGCCTGAGCGTAGCGCATGAAGGTTTCCCTTCAACTTTGCAGGACATGCTCAAAGGAGCCGCTGCCGGCAATGAGGCGGAGTTTTGGAAGCTGGTACGAGATCAGTTCGTCCTGGATCCAGAATGGACTTATCTAAATTTCGGCGGGCTCGGGTCTTGCCCCCTGCCTGTGCTCAATAGCTTTTGGGAGTGGACCCGCAGCGAAGAGCGAGCCCCAAGTGCGGGCCACGATGAAAAGCTCTGGTCGAACGTAAAAGAAAAACTCGCGTCCGTGCTCGGTAAGACCTGCCGCAAGGAAGACTTGGGGCTGATCAGCTGTGCCACGGAGGGAATCAACATCATCGTCAATGGTCTCTCTCTCAAGAAGGGGGACGAGGTCATCACCACAACCCATGAACATGTCGCACTCAACAGCGCGTTGCTCAACCGGATGCAGACAACCGGCATCGTCCTCCGCCTCTTCGAGCCCGACCTGCAGAGCGGTCCGGGCAACGCGGAGCGTATCTCCCGGCTCATCAACGATCGGACCCGCCTGATCTTCATTAGCCATGTCACCTGCACCACCGGCCAGCGGTTGCCGGAAAAGAAGATCAGCGAACTGGCACGAGAGAAGAAGATCTGGTTTGCTCTCGACGGCGCTCAGGCTCCTGTCTGCATTCCTTTCGATATCGTGGAATGCGGGGTCGATTTTTATACCTGCAGCACACACAAGTGGCTCATGGGACCGAAACGCACAGGTTTTATTTATGTCCGCCAGGGAATGCTCGATGCTCTGCGGCCAAGCACAGTCGGAGCCGGCAGCTCGGAGAGGTACGACATCAGGAAAAACGAATTTGTGCTTCATCCGACCGTCCAGCGCTATGAGTACGGCACGCAGAATGACGCGCTTTTCTTCGCCCTCGGCACGGCCATTGATTTTGTCCGCACCCTCGGGCTCGATCGCATCTGGCGCCACAACCGAATGCTGGCTGAAAGGTTCTATAAAGGCCTGCAGGAGATGCGGGGCACAGAAATCCTGTCGCCCCAGGAAGAAGCCTACCGCTCGGCGATGATCAGTTTCCGCATGAAGGCGTATGACCACGCCAAAATCAACGAACACCTGGCGAAAGATCGGATCCGTGTCCGCACCGTCACTGAAGGCGGCGTCAACTGCATCCGGGTCTCATTCCACGTGTGCAATCACGATGAGGAGGTGACCAGGATACTCGATTCGTTGAAAAGACTGGCCTGAAGGGCTGTGGGACTAGGAGCCCGCCGGAGAATTAGGAGGGGCCGCGTTCCGAGCGCCGCGGGGGCAGATGCAAGGCGGGGTGACGCAGGCGATGTCTCGGTACATCGTCGAGGAGCGCCAACGCCGCAGAT
>JBGQNR010000062.1:0-25971 GCA_041501225.1 Acidobacteriota bacterium | reverse complement strand
GACGATATTTTCGGTTGCGGCGGCCCCAGGGAGGATTTGCGGACCGCGCGTGCCCATTCCCACAACGGCGACATTGAGCTTCCCATTCGGAGACTTATAGCCCAGGGCCTTCAGCGACGGCGTGCTGCCGAACCCGCGAAGTGGGAGGGCACCGGCCAGAAGAGTTCCGTATAAGAAGTGGCGCCTGGAGAAACGATGGTGGTTCATACGAAAACCTCCCTCATTAAAATCCAGCAGTCAGATGAAGCGGCGCATCCGCTTTTGCAGCTGTATTCTAGGTGTGCGCGGGAGCAGCCGCAACTAAAAACCGCAGGGCAAATAGCCGATCGTGAAACTGGCCAGATGATTTTCGGGTTGCTCAAGGTGATGGCGGCGGTCTCCGGCACGCCCGCGCCCGGGATTCCTGAAACAGCCCTGTTCCGGGAAAAGGCACGCAACTCCCGAATCACTCACGACTGCCATTATGAATTGATCTTCAGCGTATAAGCGAAATCTCCAGGTTGCTTTTCAGGTACGCATTCTTTGCGGTGAGCACCACCCCGTCTTTGGTTTTGTAAGATCGTGAACGCGCTAACGAGTGCGTTTGAAAAACTTGTCTGCCCAAGGAATGAAATATTTCCAATTCGGGCCATCGGTGTGTCCGCCATCATGTTGCCGCCAGGCAAGCTTGCCTTCGAGCAGGCCTGTGTTCACGGGCGGCATTTTCTCCGTCCTGTAATCGTCGGGCCTTCCCAGGTCTTTCGCACTCAGGAGCCGGAATACCGGACCTGCAGCAATCGCCGCCATGAAGCTGCCCTGCTGATCGAGCCATTTGGCATCTCCTTTCTCCGGTACGCCATAGCTGATGAAAGTCAAACGCGGAGCGCAGAGCGCAATCAGTTCATGCGCATCCACCGGAATGTCCCCCGCATTCTTGCTGCCGAAATCCGCTTCCTCGGCGCCGTATTTCAGGAAATTTCCAGCCATCCAGTGGTATTCGCCCGATCCGGTCAGGTTTTCCACGGCCTCGCCCCAATTGCGGCGGTGCAGCTTGGCGCCACCCTCCCCTGAAGAGCCGACGAGCACGACAGCAAACCTGGTATCGAATGCCATGGTTACAAGGGCGGCTTTGCCATAACGCGACACACCTTCAATCCCGACATGTTTGGCATCCACGGCTTTGTCGGTTTCCAGATAATCCAGCGCACGGGATGCGCCCCATCCCCAGGCCCGGAGAGAGCCCCAGTCATCGGGCTTGCGGAATTTCCCTTTATTCACAAGACCGATTATGCCCTTGGTAAGCCCTGCGCCGTTATCCGCCTGAATGCTGTTCGGGCTAATATCCGCATAACCCCAGCCGTCGGCGATCAGCTGCTGCGTTGCCGGCGGATCGCTTCCGGCCGGAAGAGCGCCAAATCCACGGCCTGCGGCTCCCGCTGGGGGCGGTGTCCCGGGCAGGCGCTGGAATCCGCCGAACATCATCATCACGGGAACAGGACCTTTCGCGTCCGCGGGGAGAACAAGGATCATCTGTATGTCGACTTTGATATCAGGGTACGAGGAATTATCGACATGGCCGACCAGCTGCTTGCCGACCACGGGGTGATCGCCGATTTTGGCCTCGGCCTTGTTGACGACTTCCCACGTCACCTTAGGCACATTCCGAGGGATTCGTCCCAGGACCTCCCGCTCGAAATCCTCGACGATTTCAGGCCGCCTCTTGTTCCACCAGTCTTTCGCAGTCTTAACTTTTTTGCCGTTTTTCAGGGTCAAGACATCCGGCAGATTCGGATAAGGATTTGCAAGAGCTTCATCATAATTGGCGTGATTGGGGGCGGATTCATTTCCGCTTGGGCCCGGGCGGAGCTTCCGGATTCCCAGCTGGGCCATCATATTCTGATGATCCTTTTGTGTTTCCGCTTGCGAAGGCGCGCCTTTGGGGGCCGGAGGAGCCTGGGAAGTTTGAGCCGCTCCAGCACCGGATTGCTGGGCAACCAGAGCAGACCCGGCCCAAACCGCTGCAACGAGGGCCAGCATGATCCAGAATGAGAGAACTGATCGGCGGTTTTTCATAGGCGAAATCTGCGTGCATATGTCATTAGATATCCGATCATATCCCATTCCGGTACATAAAAGCATCACCGCAGAGAGCTCAGAGTGCGCTGAGGAGGAGATTTCTCAGCGACCTCAGCGTGCTCTGTGGTGACATTTTGAATTTATTAATGTCTGAATCGCAGTTTCTACCTGCCTGAACTTGATCCCAGGGCGGATCCACCGCTATACTCGGTCTATCGAGCGCAAGCGCGCAAACGGCGCTGCGGTCACCCAGCAATGAGGGATCTGAGGATATCGTGCTATGAAACCATGCGCTTTGCCTTTTGTGTTCTTTTTGACCGCGGGGATGTTCCTGTGCTTCCCCCAGGGATTCCCGACTGTTCCGGCGAATCAACCGGTCGCCCGAACGGACGAGAACTCAATGACTGCTCACGGCGAATTGCTTGAAAAGGCAAAGAAGGGCCGCATCGATGTTTGTTTCGAAGGGGATCCCATTACGCGCCGCTGGGGAGCGACCGATTACCCCGAGTTGCTTGCCAACTGGAAGCAGAACTTCTTCGGTTGGAATGCCGCTGATTTCGGATGGGGCGCCGATAATATTCAGAACATACTTTGGCGCCTCAATAACGGGGAGCTGGATGATATCAATCCCAAAATCATTGTCCTCCTTGCCGGCACCAATAATGTCGGCAACAGGGTCTCAACCAATGTGGAGGCCAAAGTTGAGGATGTAACTCGCGCCATCAGGGCGATATTGGACATCATGCGCGCGAAAGCACCGGAGGCGACCATCATCCTCATGGGCATTTTTCCCCGAAACGACAACATTGCCGTAATGCCCACGATCAATAAGATCAATGAGAATATTTCGAAATTTGCCGACGGCAAGAGGATCCGGTTCCTAGACGTTACGGATAAAATGGCGGACAGTGAAGGCAGGCTCTTTGAAGGAGTGATGAATTCCGACGAGCTTCATCCGGCCATCAAGGGGTACCAGATATGTGCCGATGCGCTGAAGTCTCTTTTCACTGAATTGCTTGGTCCGCCGGCAAAGGAAGATCTGGCGCCGCCTCCCACCGGCGACCCGAGCGCAAAACTCCGATCGAAGATCGTGGGCGCTGAAGCCGTGGCTTCGGCCGCTCCTTCGCAGGATTCGAATTTTTATATCTTCCTGTGCTTTGGACAATCGAACATGGAGGGCTTTCCGGGAGTCGAACAGCAGGACAAGAAAGTGGACGAGCGGTTTCAGGTCCTGGCAGCTGTTGATTTTCCAAACATGGACAGAAAAAAGGGGAATTGGTACCCTGCGGTCCCTCCATTGTGCCGAAGCAATACCGGTCTTTGCCCTGCCGACTATTTCGGCAGAACCCTGGTTTCCAGGCTTCCGGCAAACATCAGGGTAGGCGTTGTCAATGTATCGGTAGCCGGCTGCAAGATTGAACTGTTCGACAAGACGAATTATCTGTCGTACGCCTCGACAGTCGCGCCGTGGATGACCGATATCATCAAAATCTACAGCGAAAATCCCTATGCGCACCTTGTCGAAATGGGGAAGCTGGCTCAGAAAGAAGGAGTCATCAAGGGAATCCTGCTGCATCAAGGGGAGTCTAACCCGAATGACAAAGACTGGCCCCTGAAAGTAAAAGCAATCTACGACAATCTGATTGCAGACCTGAATCTCAAGGCCGAGGAGGTGCCTCTGCTCGCAGGCGAACTCGTGAATGCCGATCAGAATGGCGCTTGTGCGGCGATGAATTCAATCATTGCCGAGTTGCCGAAAACTATCCCCAATTCCTATGTCGTTTCTTCGCAGGGTTGCACGAGCCGTCCGGACCGTCTACATTTCAATGCGGTGGGTTACCGGGAACTTGGAACGCGCTTCGGTTTAAAGATGCTTTCGTTACTTGGTTATAAGATCGACGAATCCAAATGACCTGAGGTTCAATGAAGAGAAACAAACCGCAAAGATCTCGAAAACCGCAAAGGTCCCCGTGAAGGCCGCCTTCGCGGACTTTGCGGTTCAAATCATTCTGGGACTCGCCTTAGGCCCTTCAACCAAAGGAAAGTGGTGAAATGATGCGGTCCAAAAACGTGGCTTGTATCATTGTCCTTGCTGTCGCGCTCCTGTCTTTGGGTGCCGGCGGTGCGACGACCGGGGATCCGGGAGTGGCCATTCTCCAGGTGGACACCGACCGCGTGATGGGAAACATCGAGGAAGCCATCTACGGCCACTTCCTCGAACATATCAACCACTCCGTTGTCGACGGGCTGTTCGCCGAACAGATTCAGGGCTGCGGGTTCGAGGGGAAGGATTTCGAGACTTATTGGAAACCGTTCGCAGATCACGGCGCCGTTCAGCTCGCGGAGGTGAAGTTCGAAAACGGCGAAAGGAGCGCACGCATCGAGGTCAACGATGGCACCGCCGGAATTCGGCAGGGTCGCATCTATCTGCAGGCCGGATACGAGTACAACGGGTCTGTCTGGATCAAACCCGTACAGGGCGCGGTGAAAACTACCTTCCGGGTGAAAGGCTCCGACGGCAAGCTCGTGGCGGAAGTGCCGCTGGCGACGTCCGGTTCCGCCTGGCAGGAAGTCCGCTATGAGTTCTCCTGCACGAGAACCGACGGACAGGCAACGGCTGAAATCGCCGCCGCCGGCACCGGAGCCATCCTGTTGGACTTCATATCGATGATGCGGGCCGACCTGCGGAAGAACGGCATGCTGCGTTCCGATCTGGTCGAAGCCCTTCGCGGCCTGAAGCCTCCCTTCATCCGCTGGCCCGGCGGTTCCTTCGCCTCCATTTATAAGTGGAAGGACGGCATCGGTCCGCACGTCTCCCGGAAGTACCATCCCAACACCATCTGGGGCGGGTACTCCGACTACTACGGCTTCGGCACCGACGAATTCCTGGAACTCTGCCGGCAGCTCGACACCGAGCCGCTGATCGTTTTCGCGGCAACGAGCACCTACCCGGAAATGGCGCAGGACGCCATGGACTGGGTTCATTATCTGAACGATCCGCCGACGACGGCGTGGGGTAAAAAGCGAGCGGCCAATGGGCACGTCCAACCTTACAGGGTCAGGCACTTCCAGATCGATAATGAGCCCATGAATCACAGTCTGACGCCCGAGAAGTATGCCGAGATCGTCAACGTGTATGGCAGCCGCCTGCGGAAGATTGCGCCGGAAGCGAAGGTTTTCGCCTGCGGGCAGAAGCGGTCGAACGACATGGGCTGGAGCGAGAAGCTCATTGATCTGGCCGGCGACAATTTCGACATCCTCGGCTGTCACAACTACGAGTATGAGAACGAAAAATTTCAGACGGGGCTGCTCCGCATTCAGGACTACCTCGTCAAGCTGAGGGACTATGTCCGTGCGTCGAAGCACCCGCAAATCAAATTGGCGGTCCTGGAATGGAGTCTCTGCCGGACGTACGACTGGCGGTCCGGGTTGCACACCGCAGGCAGTCTGATGCTGTACGAGAGGCTAAGCCCCGATCTGGTCATGAGCTGCCCCGCATTGCTCCTGCGAAATACGACGGACGACCCGCTGTGGCGCGCGTTCATCTATCACGACCACATGACCTGGTTCCCCGGTTCGGGCTACGTCGTCGAGAAACTCTTCCGCGAGCACTACGCGCCGAAGCACTTTGCCTCTGCTTCCGGCACCTTCCGGGACATTCCGAACCGCAAGGCCTTCTTCGACGACATCGCCCAGATGAAACCGGAGGACTGGCAGCCCGGCACGGTTGATGCCATCGCGACCGGCAGCGCCGACGGCAAGCGGATCGTCATCAAGGCAGTGAACTACGAAGGCAACCTCAATACCCTGCTCGCCCGTCTGCATGGTTCCGCTGTCCCCGCGAACGCCGACGTTGTGATTTACACGGTGAAGGCCGGACTCATGGACGAACCGTCGCTGGAGAATCCGGATAGAATCAAAGCCGTTCAAAGTACAGTCCCTTATGCGCGGGACCTGACGATCAACCTGCCCCCCTACACCGTCGCTGTCATCGAAATCGTGGCGAAGTAAGCCTGAGCAAGATTGCCGAATCCGAGGGCAGCATTCTCCGTATTGCTCTTGCTGTGCAGGATAGAAATGCTTAAAAAAGGATCTTCGGAAAGCCTCTCGATCTCCCTAGCTCTGGGCAATCCGTCAGATCTCCCCGGGTAATGCGCACCCCTTTCGCGCTTATGACTGTCGCATTTACGTCCACGCGTTCCGTGTCAGTACCGGGCTTCAGCGATATTGGCCGCCTTCCCCCACGTGTCCGCCTCATGCGCTTCCTGTACGTCAGTCCAGCGCTTTGCCTGCGGCTTCCTTCAGATTCCACCTCGCGATGGACACCCTTGCCGTCCGGCTAGCAGTTCCCCTGACCGGATCTGCAGAAGACTTCTCATTGCTGAGTCACTTCCTCTACAATGCCCTGTAAGCACATGGCATGACTTATCATGTTCATTGTCGCGCGTTACAGGGTTTATCCCTTTTCAATTGCCGATTCTTGGATCTATCTTCTTCACGGCGTTCTAAAGTTCCAGCGCGCCTTGTCGCTCTTGGGGTCGAACTTGGTCAGCGTCGGCGTGCTGCCGCCGACCGCGGTCAGGGCCAGCGGTTCCTTGGAATTGGGCACAGCCTTGGGCATGATGCGGTAAGTGCCATCGGTCAGCTGGTCGATGCGCCACAGTTGTTCGGGATTGCCAGTAAAGGCGGGAACCGCCACAACCTCGGCATCTGCGGTGGCAGCCAGCGCACGATCCGTTCCGGCGATCGTGATCTTGAAATAGGGCGAGCCGGGATAGCCGCCGACGCCGGCGACGGGCGCGATCGTCCACTTCTGATGGGGACGGAACATGTAGTCGCCGATACGAATGTCGATGTTGCCGGCCGGCCAGTTCCCTGAAACCTGGGCGAGTTCCTGGGCCACAATTGGGATCACGGGGCCAGCAGGGGCGCCGAAACCGCCGCGTCCGCCGCGGTCCATCCGCACGAAATCCACAGCCAGCTCCAGCGCGTAGCCGCTGCGTTCGGACTGGATCTCATATGTTCCTTCCTTGAAGTTGTCGCCGGCAACGGGCCACCCGTCTTTCCAGAGCAACGGGCGAATGTCCAGCACGCTACGGCCGCTGCGGTCCAGGTCAGCCTCGTAATGGCAGGAAAATTTCTGCACGCCGTCGCCCAGGTCCAGCAGGCCGAAGTGGCCCGGCCCGACGAAGCGACCGCTGGCCCCCACAAGGAACTTGCCGCCGCCTTTGAGCATGTCCATGCCTATATTGTCAAGGAAGGGGCCCGTCACTTTCTTGGAGCGGCCCATGACGATGTTGTAGGTGGAGTTGGCGCCGTCGCAACACGTGCCGTGAGTGCCCAGAAGGTAATACCAGCCGTCCCGGTAGATCAAGTCGGTGGCTTCGCAGTCGATGGCGATGTTAATGGGTTCGTTGCCGGCGACGCGTTTTCCTGTTTTAGGGTCGAGCTCGACAAGGCGGATGTAGCCGAAGTAGGTCCCGTACGTGAGCCACAGCCGGCCATCCGTGGGATCGAGCAATAACGACGGATCGATGGCATCGCAATCCTCGACGCCATCGCTCGAGGCGACGACGATGGCCTCTGAATATTTGAAGTCGAGGGATTTGGGGTCGAGCGTCTTGTTCCACATTGTAAGAATTCTGCCGTTATGTCCGCCCCCCAAACCGCCGCCGGTCGCGCCATAGGCCACGAGGTAGCGATCCCCGATCTTGATCGCGTCGGGGGCCGCCCCGCCGCCGGGACGCACGGCCCCGCTGTGCCAGGTCCAGCCGTCGTCGGAGATCAAGCCTCCGCCGCCGGTGCCGAAGGAGTAGAACTTGCCATCGCACTGCATGATGGTCGAGGGATCGTGGATGTAGGGTTCGCCGTCAAGCGCCGGTGCCGGACGAGACTGAAAAGAGAGCAGGGTGGGAACCGCTGCTCCCAGAAAAACCGCTGCGGCCAGAATATGGGGTTTCATAGAAGCTCCGAGAACAAAACGATAGAGACCAAAATAGGACGACTCATTCATTTCCAGCGTTTTCAAGGCTCAGGGTGAGATCCTTGATCGGTTTACCGCTCTCATCGACAAAGCGGACGCAGAAATCACTTAAGCCGGGGCCGTTGATGACGGCACCGCGAATTACGTTCCGGCCCTTATTGAGCGTGAGCCGTTTGGAGACGCAGTCATCCATAACCATGCGCCGATCGCCGGAGAGGATGACGGCTTCCTTGCCGTTGAGCCACCACATGGACGCCGAATTGGAGCCAACCGCCATGCGAGCGTTTATAATCTGGCGCGGGCTGTTGACGATGGTAACGGCCCAGATGATCACACCGTAAGTCGGTTTGTTCAGGCCATAGGCCAAGCGATAAAGCTTGACGTTCCAATTGGCCGAGTCCAGGGCATGCCATGCGAGTTCCTGGTCGCCAACCTTCACCTTGTCGCCGTGGCGCGGAATGACGGTGAACTGGTTGGGGAAGTACTCGGTATTGAAGGCGTTCCGGACGTAGGTATCGGTAAACACGGTGTTGGTGCGGTTCGGCTTGTTGATCGGCTCGAGAAGCAGCCAGCGCTGGAGGAAGCCGTCGGGATCCGGTGCCTTGGAGCCCGGCGTAGCCGGCGTGAAGTAGGGCGCGATGCTGCGAGCAGCATCGCTGGTTGTTTGGCCCCGAGCGGCACCGCCGGTCGTTTGGCCGCGAGCAGCACCGCCAGACGCGGCGGTTTGAGCATCGCTGCCAACCGCAGCAGTGCAACCTTGGAACGCCAATAAAAGCAGGACGCCAAATAACAATATTACGATGTTGCGGAGCGTGGTCATGGGAGGCCCTTCATAGGATTTCCGATTTTTGTACGCAAAATGAGAACATATCTATATTCGCGGGGACCAAAATACGCGGTTCGTGCCGCATTGGCAAGTGCATTGATCACCCCGCGTCGGCGGGGACTGGCCAACGTTAGCCGGGGAGATTTCGCCTCCCATGATTGCGGGATTGCCGATACCACATCCATCAGCACGAACACGGTGCCTGCGATCCTGGGTAGAATTGTTCATTAGGCGAGAAGCGGCGAAGGGGCGCGCATGGGCTTCACAGCAGCTATGAGATCTGCGGGTCTTGGAGTGTGGTGCAGGCCAAAACTCACGGCTCGCGGGGCAAAGTCACTGCGAGCGATGAGGAGTTGCGGATTTGCGAATCGAAAAGTAGCGAATGAATGTATACTGAACTCTGCCGAGAAGCTTAAAATGGTTCATCGCCTTACAGGGTTCGAGCCGTTGCATACGCAGGGACGTCTGCCTCCGGGAAGGAATAGGAAGCAGCATCTACGGTCTTGGCTTCGACATGGCCTTTCCGCTTTGATTTACTTGCATTACATCCTTAAACCGTGACAACTCTAGATGCCGGAATAAACCCGGCAAGGAAAACAGGATAAACATGAAAACGAGAATTCATCTTATGCTAATGCTCGGACTTGCGCTCACGCTCATTGGCGCCACGTTGATGATGGCCACACAGGCCGGGGCGGGACGCAATGCTCCTCCGCCCAGGCCGCAAGGCCCATGTGACATCTACGCCGCTGCGGGCGCCCCCTGCGTGGCCGCGCACAGCTCCACGCGCGCGCTGTACGCCTCCTACAACGGCCCGCTCTACCAGGTCATGCGCCAGTCGGACGGCAAGACCCTGGACATCGGCGTCGTCCAGCCCGTCGCGTCGCCGGTCCCGGATGCGGGCGGATACGCCAACGCGGCCGCGCAGGACGCGTTCTGCGCCAACACGTACTGCTGGATCACCACCCTCTACGACCAGTCCGGCAAGGGCAACCACCTCATCCAGGCGCCCCGCGGCGGATTCAGCGGCCCGGCCATGGGTGGGTTTAACAATATCCCGGTCGCCGACTGGGCGCCGATTACGATCATGGGGCACAAGGCCTACGGCGTCTTCATCGCGCCGGGCATGGGCCTCCGCTGGAATGACGCGAAGGGCACCGCAGTTGACGACCAGGCCGAGGGGCAGTACTGGGTCATTAACGGCCATCACTACAACTCCGGCTGCTGCTACGACTACGGCAACGCCGAGACCGACAGCCGCGACGACGGCAATGGCACCATGGAGACCACCTATTACGGCAATGCCACCGCCTGGTATCGCGGGCCCGACCCCGGCCCGTGGATCATGACCGACCAGGAGAACAACCTGGTGGGTTGCGTCAATCCGGATGGATCCAAATTCTGCGCAGACCTGCCGAGCATCACCTGGCGGTTCGTGACCGCCATGGCCGACGGCGAACCGCACCACTGGAGATCCATGGGCGGCGACGCGCAGAAGGGCGACCTGAAGGTCATGTTCGACGGACCGCGCGTCAACGCCAGTTATGACCCGATGCGCAAGCAGGGAGCCATCCTCCTGGGCAACGGCGGCGACAACAGCAACGGCTCGCAGGGCACCTTCTATGAGGGCGCGATGACTGCCCCAGGCATCTTCCCGACGAAGGAGGCTAACCAGAAGGTGCAGGCCAACGTCGTGGCTGCCAAGTACGACGTGCCGCGGCTGACCCTGGCGCCGGCGTCGGCAACCGCCACACCGCCGGGACTACAGACGTTCTCAACGGGCTCCTCACAGGACGTCACCGTGACGTTCAGGAATATCACGGGGGCGACCGCGACAGGAGTAAAGCTAAGCATTTCCGTGCCCAACAAGCAGTGGGCCTCCGTCGTTCCGGGCACAACCAACACGTCGGTGACAATCGCCGATCCGGTCATGTCGGGTGCCAGCGTGAGCGCAACCTTCAAGGTCACCTCGGGGCCGGCGGCCTTCAACGGCGACCTGATCGGCATGGTTTCCTGGACGGCGAACGGCAGGACGCAATCCGAGACAACCGCCGAGAAGGTGCGGAACGTCAGCCCGATCAAGATCAACGAGTTCCGCATTGGCGCCGGTTCCAACCCGACGGACTCGTTCATCGAGCTCTACAACGCCGGCGCCGGCGCCGTCGACATCTCCAACTGGACCCTGACCCACCACCCGACCCAGCAGCCCATCTTCTCTTCGGTGAAGATCCCGGCCGGGACGAAACTTGCAGCGAAAGGCTTCTACCTGCTCGGCCTTTCCACCTCCGGACTGGCGGTCTCCGCGAAAAAGGGTGATACCACCATTTACGTCAGGAGCACGACCGGTTTGTCTGTCGGCGATACGATTGAAATCGGCACCGGCTCCGCCGTGGAAACCCGCAAGATCGCAAGCATCGGGACGGCGGCCGGCAACAGCACGACGCTGTGGCAACCCCTCCCCGAGGGCCCGGTGATCACGATCCCCGTCGGCTCGACCAACGTGCCTTTCACCGGCGCGGGCGGCGCTTTCGGCGGCGGCGGATTCGCAGTCGAGGTCGGCCAGAAGCTCGGCATCGGCTATGGCGCCACCTACCCCGCCGTCGCAAGAGCCGTTGAAAAATACGAGGTGGTCACGGTCACCGCAGTAGGCAAACCGGGCACGCAAGCCTGGCTGTCAGCGGACGCGAAAGCCGGCGACACCAACATCAAGGTATCGTCCGTCGCCAACATTTCAGTCGGTGACAAGATTAGATTGGACATCGACAGCGTCGGTTACGGAATTGAGACCGTCACGGTCACGAAAGTCGGCACGCAATCGGCATTCAACCCCAACAACGTTCGTAAGGGGGATCTGGGCACAGGCCTTGACCTGGCCGACCCGCTGAAGTTCAACCATGCGGCCAACATCCCCTTCAGCAATCGGGGAACGGGGATCACCTTCCAGCCGGCGACGGCTGTTGCCCACTCGAGCAACGAGCCCATCCAGCCGCTCGGCACCGGCGTCACGCTCGACCAACCGTTGGCCACCGACCACCCGATCGACGCGGTTGTGCGTGACGAGAAGGTCACGACCGCGGGCTACCAGGGGACTCAGAAGGCCAACCAATCGTTCGGGGGCCCCGTTCTATCCAACGCCGGCAACATGGTGCTGCGTGACGCCGCCGGGATGGTCGCGGATAGCCTCAATTACGGCGGCATCGTTGATCCATGGGCCGCCGAAGGATACCAAGCCGAATCCGGATCAGGGAAGAGCGGCTGCAGCGTGCCTGCGCCCGGGGGCAGGGGAGGCTTCGGCGGGCGTGGCGGTCCGGTCCCTAGCACACCCAATAGGAGCGCGGGCCGCTTCCCGGACGGCCTCGACACCGACAGCAACTGCACCGATTTCCTGTTGCAGCCCGCCACCACCCTGTCGGCCGCTTCGGGCGCCGGCGCGAACAATATCAAAGTCGCCAGCGTAGCAGACTTTGCCGCCGGCCAGACGATTATCATTGATTCGGGCGCTAGCCTCGAGACTGCGGTAATCGCGACGGTCGGCACCCCAGGCGCTACCACGGTGGGCACCGCCACCGACGTGGGCGCGACCGTTATCCCTGTCGCCGGCGGGATGGGCTTTAGCGCCGGCCAGACCATCACCATCGACAGTGGCGCGAACCAGGAGACGGCGGTTGTCGCCTCCACCGGCAGAGGCGCCCCTGGCGGCGGTCCTGGCCGCGGCGGTCCTGGCGGCGGCGCCACAATCACCGTCGCGGCGCCGCTCAAGTCTGCGCACGCGGCCGGCGCGCAGGTCTCCGGCACCGGCATCACCCTCACCGCTGCATTGACCCGGGCGCATGAAGGCGGGGCGGGGGTCGCCAGCAACGTTCCCACGCCCGGCGCACCCAACCAGTATTCCAGGAAAGGGGTAAGCGCGAAAAAGTAATCGCGCCCGGACGAAGGCACAACGAGCGGAGCAGGAATGCTCCGCTCGTTTCAGGTTCGGAATGCGTGTCGCGTTAGAGTCTGATCTCAGCGATCAATAAAGTCAGGCGATTCCCGTTGATGCCTGCAGAAGTCATTTATGGTTTGACTCTGAAGCGCCGCGATGCGTTTATTCTTGCCGCATACGCCTCGCTGTAGAGGAAAGGAGATTGCCATGAGACGATTGCCGCTTTGCCTTATCGCCCTCTTCGCAGTATCGCTGTTCGCCGCCGACTTTTGGAAGACAAAAGATCCGAGTCAATGGAGCAACGATGAAGTCGCCAAGATGCTGACGAAATCTCCCTGGGCAAAATCGTTTTTGATCCAAACGGTAGGATTCCCAGCCGGAGGGGATGGCATGGGCGGAGGTGCCGGGGCAGGAGGAGGCGGCAGGGGAGGCGGAGGGATGGGCGGCGGTTTGCCCGCAGGCCCGGCGGTTCCCCCGATTGTCGTGCGCTGGGAAGGAGCAGCACCGGTCCGGGCGGCGCTTGCCCGCCAGCGACTCTCCTTTCCCGCGGAGATTGAAAAGGTGTTGCAGGAGAATTATGTGGTGTCTCTTACCGGGTTCCAGCTTCGCGGCCCAAGGCGCGGCGGCCCTTCCGACGCATCCGGATCCGGCGCGCGAGGCGCCCAGACGAAGGAAGATCAAAGAATTGGCGGCCCTCCGACAGGTGCGAATCCCAACGCGGGTCTGCCGGTTCTTCGGAATCCTTCGATCAAATACGGCGGCAGGCAAGCCATTCCGCCGGACCTAATCATGGTTGTCAGCACACACCAGGGTCCGGGCCTGTATCTCCTGTTCAGCAGAAAAAATACCATTGGGATCAACGACAATGAAGTGACCGTCGAATTCACCTTTAACGGAGTGACGACCAAGGCCAAGTTCAAATTGAAGGATATGGAATATCATGGAAAGCTGGAGCTTTGATCTGAATTCAACACCTGCATAAAAGACCCTATCCTCAATTACGAATTGAGTTTGAAACGCGCGCAGCGACCGGCGGAAGGGCACCTCACGAGAAAACAACATGGGGCGTGGTTCCGCGAAACCGCGGCCGGCGCCCTGTTTGACTGGAGGAAGGACATGCATACCAGCAGGCAGTTGTTTCCGGTCTCAATGATCATCGTTCTTTTTGCGGCAAAGGCTGCAGCGCAGACCGTGTCGGCGACCCTTGATGCCGCGCGGACCGGGCAGCCCATCACGAAGCTGATATTCGGCGGCTTCATGGAGCCGGCCACGACCGGGGTTTGGGCCGAAATGTTGTCCGATCGAAAGTTTTTCAGCGAGATCACATCTAACCCGCCGTCTGCAACGGGTCGGGGAGGCTTTGGCATGAGGGGGCCGCAACGCCGGTGGATGCCCGTCGGCGCCGATTCGTTTATATCCATGGACAAGAAGGACCCCTACGTCGGCGAATGGACACCGCTCGTCCGACTGGAGTCGGCGGCACCGCACGGCATCAGCCAGTCCGGAATCATGCTGGTCGGCGGCAGGGCCTACACGGGGCGCGTCGTACTGGCGGGCAGTCCCGGCGTCAAAGTGGAAGTAAGCCTGATCTGGGGACCCAACGCGGGGGATCGGCAGACGATCACGATCAATTCCCTTGCCGCCGGCTACGCCAAATTCCCGCTGAAATTCAATCCGAAGGTGGACAGTAGCGAAGGCCGCTTCGAGATCGCCGGGACCGGCACCGGCTCGCTTCACATCGGGGCCGCTTCCCTGATGCCGGCCGACAATGTCTCGGGTTTCAAGGCCGCGTCAATCCGGTTGCTGAAAGAGCAAGGGATCTCCATTGCACGCTGGCCCGGCGGGAACTTCGTCTCCGCTTACGACTGGCGCGATGGAATCGGCGATCACGACAAACGTCCGCCTCGGCGCGAGCTGGCCTGGAACGGCATGGAAACGAACGACATGGGCATCGACGATTTCATGACCTTCTGCCGCCTGATCAGCGCGGAACCGTATATCGCCGTGAACGCGGGCCTCGGCGACGCCCATTCCGCCGCGGAGGAAGTCGAATACGTCAACGGACCGGCCACAAGCCGGCTGGGGCAGGTGCGCGCGGCGAACGGACACCCGGCGCCCTATGGCGTGAAGATCTGGGGAATCGGAAATGAGATGTATGGCCCCTGGCAATGGGGCCACATGGCGATCACCCAGTACCCCGACAAGCACAACCTGATCGTCAAGGCGATGAGAAAGGTCGACCCGACCATCAAGGTCATTGCCTCCAGCGCCACGCCCGAGGAAACATCCTGGTGCTATATCGAGAACCGGCAGTTAGGCACCTTCCCGGGGAGGGAGACGGTGAACGAAAAGATGCCTTTCGCCTTTGGTTCCAGGGAGGACTGGACGGGCGCGCTGCTGGCGCGTTCCGCCGACTACATCGACTACCTCGGCGAACATTTCTACGGCTATCCCAACCTGGCGATCGACGCCGAGAAGCAGGCGTTCGTGGAGGCTAACGACTCACTTGCCGACAAGGTGCGCCGGCTGTCGAACCGAGTGCAGTACAAGTTTGAGGCATGGGAAGAGTACTTGAAGAGGATGCCGTTCCTGAAGGAGAAGAACATCAAGTTCGCTTTCGACGAATGGTCGCCCAGGAACCGGGCGGTGGCTCCCGGCGGAACTGCTCCCGTCAGCCATCCGATGTTGAATCCCATGACCAATGCCCTGGTCTATCACGAGTTCTTCAGGCATTCCGATATGGTGGGCTTGGGCGTAGCCACAGGCGGAATGGGGACGCTGGCGAACGATGCCCACGGCGACGCGGTCGGCTACCGCATGGAGGGGTTGGTCATCAAGGTGCTTCACGACCACTTTGCAGGAGCGCTGCCGGTCGCAGTTACGGGCAACTCTCCCCAGCGCGCCATCAAGGGGACTGTCGGCATTGACACCTCGGCGCGTCCATCCGGGAGTCCAACCTATCCGCTTGACGTTTTTGCGGCGCTGAGCGCTGATCGCAAGACGCTTGCCATTTCCGTGGTCAATCCAACGGAGACATCGCAGGATTGCGATTTGAATCTCCTCGGAGTGCAGCCCGCCGGTGCCGCCAGGCTTTGGCAGCTGACTGCGCCGGCTGCAACTCCGGTTCCACCGGCCGGGCCCGGACGAGGCGGATTCGGCGGCCCGCCGGCGACGATGGCCGAGAGGTCGCTGCCGGAGGCGCCACGCAGAATCACCTTGCCCCCCGCCAGCATCAGCGTGTACGAATTCGCGGTGAAATAAAACAGGCCAACAAGGCAATGCCACGAGCGGCAAGCCAGAACGTACCCTTCAACGTGTGTGAGCGGCAGGGCGCTGAAACAACCCAGACCTCCAGCGCCCGACCGTCTCCCACAATCAGCTGATTCCTTTCGGAGATTCTTATGACTCGAATCCGTACAGGCCTCATATTTGCTCTCCTTCTCGTTCCGACGCTCGCGTTGGCCCAGCGCGGCCCGATCCAGCAGCAACTCACCTTTGCGCCGTATCATGCAAGCGGCATCTACGATGTCGGCGAAACCGTGGGATGGACTGTCACGCCGGGTCCTGTCACGCCGACCTACGCCTATAAATGGACCATTCGCCGCAATAACGCCGAGGCCCTCAAGGAAGGCAAGCTGGATCTTTCATCGGGCAAAGACAAAATCGAAATCATCGGCGACCAGCCCGAGATGATCTACGTCGCCGTCGAGCCATACGAGAACCCCGCCCCCGAGGCGCCCGCAGAGGGCGCCGCGGCCGCCGGTCAGGGGCGTGGTGCAGCGCCGCGATTCGTGGGAGGCAACACCGGCCGCAACAACGGGCTTTACGCTGTCGGTGCCGCAGTCGCACCCGCGAAGATAGGGCTCTCGACGCCGCGTCCCGAAGACTTCGATGCATTCTGGGACGGCAAACTCGCCTCCCAGGATAAGGTCCCGATCAACGCTGTTTTGACGCCGGTCGAGACCGACGTGCCGGGCGTCGAAATGAGCATGTTCGTCCTCGACGCGCTCGGATCGAAAGCGCACGGCTACCTGGCCAAGCCTGCCGAGGAAGGCAAATTTCCCGCGCTCATTCAATTGCAGTATGCGGGCGTGTACGCGTTGAATGCTCGCGCCAATGCGCAACGCGCCGCGGAGGGCTGGCTGGTGATCAACGTCGATTCACACGACAAGTTGCCGTCTGATCCTTCCGGAAACATCCCGCGGGACTATCAGGCCGTAGGCAACAACGACCGTGAGAAATCGTATTTCCTGAACATGTACCTGCGCGATGCGCGCGTCCTGGATTACCTGCTGACGCGGCCCGATTGGGACGGTAAGACGATCGTACTGACAGGCGGCAGCATGGGCGGCCAACAGAGCCTGGCGCTCGCGGGATTAAGGCCTGAAAAAGTCACCGCGGTTCTGGTCTGCGTTCCGGCCGGGGCGGATGCCAACGGCGACCTTCACGGCCGAAAAGCCGGCTATCCCAATTGGCCGGCCGACAACCCCGACGTGATGAGAAACTCACTCTATTTTGATACGGTCAATTTCGCCCCGCGCATCAAGGCGCCGGTGCTCGCGGGCATGGGATTTATCGACACGATTTCTCCTCCCGCTGGCGTCTGGACGATGTTGAACCAGATTTCGGCTCCAAAAGAACCGTTGCCCATGATCGAGTCGGAACACGACAACTTCACCCCGGATAAGTGCCGTGCCTGTCCGGCGCGAACCAAGGAAATCCTCGATGTGATCGTCAAAGGCGGCGAGTTCAAGCCGAACACCATCATACGCTAGGTAGTTTCTGTCGCGAAACTCCGGATTCGGATATCAACGTGCAGATGTAGGGGCGACCGGCAGGTCGCCCGCGGCAGGTCGCCCGAAGCTCTGCCTATGGCACCGCAAGTTCGACGGAAGCGGCGCATTCCAAACAAGTTGAATTCTCACATATTTCAAACATCTGAGATTTGAAATGTCGATCAACGGGCGACCTGCCGGTCGCCCCTACAGGATTTTGCGAGTTTCGCGACGGAAACTAGGTAAATAAATGGTCTTTGGGGGCAGGACCAATCCGCATCTGGACTCTGCTAGCCCAGCATGCACTCGATACTCGCGCCGCTTTTGGACGGAGTCGCGCGCACTGTTTTGGTCTTGCCGCCGGCTTTCACTTCGATCTCGTAATCGCCCAGGAAACCGCGCGTCGCGAAAGTTCCCTGCCCGCCGATCTTGCCGTTGGCGTTTGTCGCCACACCCGATTTCACGATTCCTACCAACCGAAGACGTGTTAAAATCGCGGCCGCATTCAATTATCCCTGATCAAAGGAGAACGCGATTCCATGCCAACACGACGGAATTTCTTGAAAGACGCTTCGATGGCCATGACCTCAGTAGCCGCCGGACGCTTGTTTGGCAGATTCGCCTGCGCGCAAACGGACCGATCGGTGGCTCGGATCTATTTCGATCCCGCACAGAAAATCGCGTCCCTGGACCGCAAGATTTTCGGCTCCTTTGTCGAGCACCTCGGCCGCTCGGTGTACGGCGGAATTTACGAACCCGGCTCAAAATTGTCCGACCCGGCAACCGGGTTCCGGAAGGACGTGCTGGAAGAAGTTAGAAAACTGCGCGTCCCAATCATCCGCTATCCGGGAGGCAATTTCGTTTCAGGCTACAATTGGCTTGATGGCGTTGGCCCGAAGGACAAGCGTCCGACCGTCTTGGACAGGGCATGGAATACGATCGAGCCGAACCAGTTCGGGACGAATGAATTTATACAATGGTGCCGGGCCGTCGAGGCCGAACCACTGTTGGGATTGAACCTGGGGACCGGCACCCCGGAAATGGCGGCCGCGCTCGTCGAGTACTGCAACCAGGAAAAGGGGACGAAGTGGAGCGAGCTGCGGCGCCAGCATGGCATCGAAAAAGCCCATAACGTCAAGTGGTGGTGTCTCGGCAACGAGATGGACGGCAGCTGGCAGATTGGCCATATGCCCGCGCGCGAATACGGCCTGAAGGCGCGCGATTGCGCAAACCAGATGCGCATGGTCGATCCATCCGTACAGCTGATCGCCTGCGGATCGAGCGGCCCCGGGATGGCGACCTACCTCGAGTGGGACCGGGAGATGCTCGAAGAGTGCTACGACCTGGTAGACGGGATTTCCCTCCACTGTTACTACCGCAACGACGCGCAGGAAACGGGCGCTGCCGGCGACACGGCCAGGTACTTGACTTTCAATCTGGAAATGGAGAACCAGATAGCGGAGGTAATCGGGGTCTGTGACTACGTACGCGCGCGCAAACGCTCCCGCAAGAAACTCTGGCTGTCCTTCGACGAGTGGAACGTATGGTATCGCGCTCGCGGAGGAGATGGCCAACGCAAACTCGCGCCGAAGCTCCTCGAAGAACCCTACAACCTGGAAGACGCGCTGCTGGTCGGCGGATTCCTCAACTCGCTGATGCGCTCCGCCGAGCGCGTGAGGATCGCATGTTTGGCGCAACTCGTGAACGTGATCGCACCGATCACGACAAGCCTGGACGGACTCTACCTCCACCCAATTTACCACCCGTACGCGTGGGCGCTGCAGTGCGCGCGCGGCGATGTCCTCGACCTTGCGGTGGATTCGCCGACCTACGAGGTGCAGGGCATCGCTCCGGTGCCGTACATCGATGCATCGGCTACAATGGAAAAGGACGGCCCGGTCAGCCTCTTCATCTTGAATCGAGATTTGAACAGGCCGCGCGATGTGGAAATCGTGTGGCGGCAGGGTACGCCGCTGCGCGTCCAGTTCTCGCAGGTATTGACCGGGACGGATTTAAAGGCGATGAACAGCTTTGAGAAACCGAAGAATGTGACGCCCCAGGCGTTTGAGCCCGGTAAGACCAGCGCGGCGAAAACGGTGTTCCAGGTTCCCGCTCGCTCCTACACCGTCATCCAGTGGGGTTCGCTCGCGTAAGTGTAGTCGCGAATTCCATCGGGCGTCGGCGGTATCTCGCAAGCAGGCCGGCTGCATAGAGCGGCGACAAGTCGCCGCACTCCAGAACGAGTGTAGCGCCGACCAGCGTGCATGCCATTCCACTTGATTTGATGTTTTGTGGAGCGCGGCGACTTGTCGCCGCTTTTACCGCCAGTTTGCGGTCTCGATACCGGCCGCTTGCTGCCGGGGGTAGCCCAATCCCGATTGCTGCGCAAAATCGAGTCTTTCTCTCTGCCTGAAATATCTCACGGTTTGGTGAAACATTATGGCAGGAGAATTCAAATGAAGAAATCCTCGCCAATTTTTCTCTTACCGGAATGGCCACATGCGCCGGCACACCGTTTCACCGAAAAAGGCGCCTATATAATCACGGGCGGCACGATCGGCAGGTTTCCTTTCTTCAACACCGCTGAACGGCTTAATGAGATTCTTGGGCTTTTGTTTGCCTGCGCAACAGAATTTCACTTGGCGTTGCAGGCATGGGTGCTTTTGGCGAACCACTATCACTTCATCGCCTTTTGTTCTGAAGACCCCGAAAGCCTCGGCCGCATGCTGAAGAAATTCCATGCTCAGATAGCATTGATGATCAACCGACAAGACGGTATTACGCGCAGGAAGGTAATGTATCAATTCTGGGACACCCATATCACCTATGCATCTTCGTACTGGGCGCGGATAAATTACGTCCATAACAACCCGGTACATCATGGCATTGTGGAGAGAGCATCCAATTACCCGTGGTGTTCAGCAGCATGGTTTGAGCGTACAGCGCGTCCATCGCTTGTAAAAACTGTATACCGGTTTAAGACTGATGCGATTAGTGTAATCGACGATTTCTAGACACGTGCATAGTGGTATTCCCCGCCAGCAAGCTGGCGGTATCTGGAAAGCAGACGGCTGCAAAGAGCGGCGACAAGTCGCCGCACTCCAGAACGAGTGCAACACCGTCCCGAAGTGTGCCAATCCACTTGATGGAAACCTGCAAGGAACAACTACGAAATATGGGCCGCGGCACCCCCGGTTTTGGAGTGCGGCGACTTGTCGCCGCTGTTACGGCAGCTGTGCCAGGTCCATACCGGCAGCTTGCTGCCGGGAATTCGATCGAGGCCGTGCGTGCTACACTTCCACCTTCCCTGCAATTACTTGAAAATGCGCTGGGCGAAAAGGTACAGATTGTTGGCCCATTCGGTCCCATCGTGGGCATTCGAGTCCACGTGCCAGACGTGGGGCACGCCCTTCTCTTTGAGGTAGTTGTGGACTCCCTGGCTGACACGGATCAGGCCGTCCTTGTTGCCGCAAGCGATCCACAGCAGCTTCAGTTTCTTCTTGGCGGCGGCAGGATCGGGCAGGAATTCGACGTCGTTATACATCCCACCGAACTTGTTCGTATTCGGGGCCGAGGAGAACCCGCCGACATAGGCAAAGGTATCGATGTTATACATGCCGATGTTCAGGGACTGGCCGCCGCCCATCGAGAGACCGGCCAGGGCACGATGTTCGCGGTCCTTATACACGGAATAATGGGACTCGATGTAGGGGATGATGTCCTTAATCAAGTCGTTCTCAAAAGGCTTTCCCCAGCTGTCGAATCCACCGCCGAACCCGCGGCCGCCGCCCGCACCGGCAGGGGCACCAGCTCCAGCCCCGGCACCGCTACGGGCACCGGGAGCTCCGCCGGGCGCTCCACGTTCCCCCGGGGGTGCATTCAAGGTGTCGGCCGTCACACTTGAATTGCCATTAGGGAAGACGACGACCATCGGCTTCATCTTGCCGTCGGCTATCAGATTGTCGAGGACATTATCCGCTTTGCACGCTTGCAGCCATTCGCGGTCGTTGCCGCCGATGCCGTGCAGCAGACAAAGAACCGGGTACTTACGCTTCGTCGAATAGCCGGGCGGCGTGTAAACACGGACCTGCCGACGCGTTCCGAGTGTCTTGGAATCATATTGAACGGCCGTGATCTCGCCATGAGGGATATTGTCGCGCTTGACATTGAACCCGGCGGGCGGATCGGGGAAAGCGGGTTTGTCGTCCGGACCCAACTCGATCGGTCCGCCGAAGCCGCCTCGTCCGCCGGCTCCACGAGCCCCTTGCCCGGGCGCAGCGCCTCGTGCAGCGCCCTGCTGGGCCGCGGGCGGTACGGGGGAGGAAGAGCCCTTGAACAGAAGAGGAGCAAAAGTATACAGACTCCTTCTCCAAGTCTGCCATTCGTGCGAGGTGCCGGGAGAGATGTACACGTAACTGTTGGTGATCCCGGCGGCGACGAGTTGATCCTGGTGTCTTTTCAAGGCCTCAGGATTCTCCAACGGGGGTTCCGAGCCGAAACTCATGAAGAGGACCTTGACCTTCCTGTTGAATTCCGCAGGGTCGGCCATGGCGCCGCTATAGATCGTCTTGAAGTCGAGCGGCGCAGGCGCGGCTGCTGGTGCGGCTCCTGGTGCCGTGTTGCCACGGCCACCGGGACCAAACCCGGTGGCGGCGCCGCCGCTGAACAGGCCAATGTACGAGAACTTATCGAGGTTGACCATGGTAACGGAAGCGGTCTGCATGCCGCCCATCGAAAGACCCGCCATGGCTCGGTTGTCCTTGTCGGCAAGGGTACGGAAGTTGCTGTCGATCCACGGGATCAAATCATTGACCATAAGCTGTCCGTAGGGGCCGCCCCCAGGACCGCCAAATCCACGGCCGGCACCAGCACCTGCGCCACGACCCGCTCCGCCTGCGCCACCCACGGCACTGGTTTCCATGACCACGATCATAGGTTTGACCTTCCCTTCGGCAAGTAGGTTATCGAGGATCACATTCGTCCGGCCCATTTCGATCCAGACCCGTTCATCCTCGCCGCCGCCGTGCTGCAGATACAGCACCGGGTATCGGGTGGAGGTGTTGGTGTCATATCCCGGCGGGGTGTAAACAAAAATGTGCCGCCAGGAATTGGACGTCTTGGCAAAGTAATTCTTGATCAGCACATTTCCGTGCGGCACGTCTTTAATGTCATAGAAATCGCCGCCCGGTTCGGGGATTTCAAAGGCATTGCACATGTGGCCGTAGCCAATGAACGCGTTGGTAGCCGGGTCCAGCACGGCCGCGCCATCTACCAGCATCCAGTAGTTGTGATACCCAGGGCTCTGCGGTTCCTTGGTAGTGTAGGTCCACACGCCGTCGTCCCCTTTGACCATGTCATACGGAAGGGGCTGGAGTGAATTCGATCCAGATGTGACAAGGGCAACCTGCACTTTTTGCGCGTTGGGGGCGGTGAAGCGGAAGGTGACGCGCGAATCCTCCTCGATCCGCGGATACTGGACACCGGGGAAATTGTACGGTGAAGGATGCGCCGGAACGGCGGGCGCGGAGGCGGAGCGCACCGGAGCAGCGACCATCTCCTGCCTCACGACGGTCGTGGAATTGTTCGAAGCCTGACTTCCCTGAGCGAAACCGGTTCCACCGGCCAAAACGGAGGTGAACAGAACAAACAACAGTGCTCGTTTCATAAGCTGCAATCTCCCTCAGTAGTCTCGTAAGTATTTCTTGTCAAACGAAACCGGGTTTACATCCATGATTCAGTCCCGGAACAGACGCGGCGCGAATTCGCGCAGATCGCGCCGCCACGTCAACCATTCGTGAGCGGTCCCGGGCGACTCGTAGTAGACGTAGCGTACGCCGGCCTTTTCCAACATCGCACGAAAGGCTCCGATCGCACCCGGGAACGGGTTTGGCTCCGCCGTGCCCATGCCGAGCCACAGGAGCTTGATCTGCTTGTTCAGCGCCTCGCCATCCTTGAACATGCCGTTGAAGGCGATTGCAGGATCGAGCGGCTCCGTGCTCAGCCCGTTCATGGTGCCGCTGAAAGCACCGATGTAGGCGAACTTGTCGAGGTTGTGCATGGTCACCTGGCAGGTCTGATTGCCGCCCATGGAGAGGCCGGCCATCGCCCTGTGTGCGCGGTCCGCGATAGTGCGAAACGCAGCGTCGATCATCGGGACGAGATCCTTGATCATCACTTCCTCGAAGGCCGAGTTGCCGCGCGCAGCGCCCGGCGCGGCGTTCCCGCCCGGCGCAGCCCCCGAATCCGGCTTGGAGGCGGAACCGTTGTCCATGACAATGATCATCGGAACGGCCTTCTTCGCGGCGATCAGATTGTCGAGGATCAGGTTCGCCCTGCCCTGAACGCCCCAGCCGGTTTCATCTTCGCCCATGCCGTGCTGCAGGTACAGTACCGGGTATCGGGCATTCAGATTGGCGTCGTAGTCCGGAGGAGTGTAGACGAAACAGCGACGCCAGGCGCTGGTGATCTTGGAATAGTAGAGTTTTTGGCGTATCTGTCCGTGGGGGACGTCCTTGAGTGCGTAGAAATCTTGATCCTTGGCGGGAATCTCGATGCCGCTGCCTATGCGGCTGGCGCCGTAGAAGAACATGCTTCCCGGGTCCGGAACTGGGACGCCGTCCACGATGAGCTGGTAATAGTGGAAGCCCTCGACCTGGGGCTGCGAGACGCCGACCCAGGCCCCGTCTTCGACCTTGGTCAGAGGACATCTTACGCCGCCCAGGTCGAGAAAAACGCTCTGGGCTTGCGGGGCAACGAAATATGCCCGGACCCGGCCCTCGGAGTTGACCTGCGGGTATGGCTTGCCCGGCTGATTGGAAGAGGCGGGCTTGAAATCATTGACCTCGGTTGCTTGAGGGGCCTGTGCCAGGCACAGCGGCCCCCAGAGAACAAAAGTCAACACGAGAGCGGAAGGAGTCTTCATAAAAGTTCTCCATCGACTCAGTTTTACTTGCCTTGCTGCGCAGCCTTGACCACGGCGAAGAAAGCATCCTTGGGCTGGTAATTCCGATCGAACAACAGGGGAGAACCCCCGATCCAGGAAGTTGCATCATAGACGCCCCAGAAGGTGACGCGCGTGATCTCCTTCTTGTGCTTGAGCAGGACGGAGAAAATCTCGGTGTACTTTTCTGCGAGCTTCTTCTGGGTCTCTGCCGCTTCCGCGTTCGGATCGCTCGTGGTCTGACGGTTGACCTGGCTGACATCGGCGCCGCGAGCCCCGCGGGGCTGAGTACGGATGTCCAGTTCAGTAATCATCACCTTGACGCCGGTGGCAGCAAGATTCGTGATCGCGTATTCAAGACCCTCAACGCTCGGGTACGTCAACCCGCCGTGCAGCTGGATGCCCACGCCGTCAATGCGGATGCCCTTGGACTTGAGACGCTTCACGATCGCGACCGCCCCGTCGCACTTGGCTTTTGACACCTCGAGATTGTAGTCATTGTAGTACAGCTCTGCATTGGGATCGGCTTCGCGGGCCCACCGGAAGGCGTTCTCGATGTGGTCATACTGTTTGTCTTCGGAGCCTTCGCCGATGATCTTCAACCATTGAGTGGCCCGCATCGTGCCGTCTTCGTTCAGCGCTTCGTTGACGACGTCCCAACCTTTGATCCGGCCTTTGTAGCGGCCGGCAACGTTCATGATGTGGTCTTTCATGCGGGCAAGGAGGGCGTCGCGCGTCACGGCATTTCCCGCGTCGTCGCGAAACACCCATTGCGGAACCTGGCTGTGCCAGACGAGGCAATGGCCGATAGGAACCATGCGGTTCTTCTCGCAGAAAACCACATAGCTGTCGGCCGGCTCCCAGTTGTACTGGTTGAGCTGGGGATGGACGAGCTGCCACTTCAGATCGTTCTCCGGGGTTGCCGTGCTGAAGTGCTTCTCGGCGATCGCGGCCGCATTGGGATCCTGTCCTGTCACCAGGTTGCGATTCAAAGCCCCGCCGATCAGGAAGTAGTTCTTGAATACGTCTTTCAGCGCAGGCACATTCTGCCCGCTAATGTATGGAACTACACTGACCCACAGCACCACCAAGCTGATGATTGCGATTGTTTGTTTTGTTCTCATTGCATGCTCCTTTTCCTTATGACCTTTATCCATCGATTGCACAGGCTGCTTCCAAGCAGGCAAAATAACCTCTCATGCGGTTCGATCGGGTCCGCTATGCGTACATCTTGTCGAACGCCTTCTGTGCGCCGGCGACCGCATGGCGCATCATGTCCTCGGCCTTGGCGGTTTCGCGATGGATCAGCGCCTTCATCAGGGCGCCGGTGTCGAGCTCTCTCGCCGCCTGTTCGCACGCTTCCCAACTCAGCACGCTGCGGACCACGCGGTCGATGCCTTGCGCGGCGTTGTCGTAGGCGCGGGTCTGCATGTCGTGACCCTTCCAGCGATCGTAGCCGGCCTGCTG
>JBGQNR010000061.1:0-26404 GCA_041501225.1 Acidobacteriota bacterium | reverse complement strand
GGCGATCTCCGCGTTGCTCGTCGTCAACGATGTGCACCGACATCGCCTCCTCCTCGCGCCTTGAGCTCGCCCCGCAAGCCCCATGCGCGCGACCCCTCCTAATTCTCGGACGGGCTCCTAGATCCTGGTGCAGTTTCTAACGCCCGGCTTTTCGGCCTGGGTCGTGGGGCAGTTCTTTAGCTATCTCGGGATTTTTGGCGGCGGGATCTTTTTTGATTTGATCTGGAACTGCGGGCTTTTCGGGCGCCGCGATCATCAGAACGGAAGGCCGGCTGCCTTCGGCGTTCCGGCCCTCAATCTGGGGCCGGTGCGCCTGCCAGGCGAGCACCAGAAACAGCGGTACCGGTCCCATGAGCAGCCAGATCAACATGGGCCATGGACTCGACCTCGCCTTTCCGGGTTTTCGCGGTTTCATCATGCCAGCCTAGCCTTGGCGCCTTGAGAATTCTGTGACCGGCGTCACCACAATGAGAAGCAATACCAGTACCGGAGGAAAGAAATCAGGATAAATACTCCAACAAGGAGGTTTATCACCGGCAGGCGAACGAAAGCGTTGTTAACCCCGCGCTATTTTCAGGGAATTCTTCCCGGGAGAGGGCCCCGGGGGTCCCATTTGCTGAAACTATCCATGATTGCTTGCAATGGGCGCCGGCTGCCAGATGGCACTCAAGCTGCGCCACCCTAAACCCCAAGCATCAGCCTGCAGCCGCGCATTATTCTGCTGGTGCTGTATCCGCGTTGGATTCGAGCGGTTTCCTGGCGCGGAATAGTTTGCCGGTCAGATCATCCAGCAGCGAATACACGACGGGTACGGCTACCAGCGTGAGCAGGGTTGAAGTGATCAGGCCGCCGATGACTGCCCTTGCCATGGGGGAACGGATCTCCGATCCGGCGCCGATTTGGAATGCCAGCGGAAGCATGCCGAAAATCATGGCCAGCGTGGTCATAAGAATCGGGCGCAAGCGGGTGTTGCCTGCTTTGCCCAGAGCGGCATCGCGAGCCATCCCTCCACGGCGCAGCTTGTTGGTGTAATCGACCAGCAGGATCGCGTTTTTGGTCACCAGGCCCATCAGCAGAATCAATCCGATCATCGACATGATATTCAGGGTGTCACCGGTGAGCAGCAGCATGCCGACGACGCCGATGAGCGACAACGGAAGTGATAGCATGATGGCGAGCGGGTGCGTGAAACTGCCGAACTGCGATGCCAGGATCAGATAGATGAAGACAACCGCCAAAATCAGCGCATCGTAGATGTAGCCGAAGCTTTCGCGCATGTCTTCCGCTTCCCCGGTGTAGATGATCTCAAATCCTGGCGGCAGGTTTAAATCTGCCCCGTGGGCGCGAATGTCGTTGACCACATCCCCCATGGGGCGCCCCGCCGTGTTGGCCGAAACACGCACCTCACGGATCAGGTCGTAGCGCCGGATCTGGGAGGAACTGGTGCTGCGCCGGAAGCTGGTCACCTGGCCGATCGGGATCAGCATGTCTTTGCCCGCCGCATCCTTCTTCGAACTGAGGATATCGATATCGTTGAGCCCCTCGAGGGCGCGCCGCTGAAGAGCAGCCAGGCGCACTCGGACATCATAGGCGTCGCCGTCAGGATCCTCGAACTGCGTAGCCACTTCCCCGTTGAGCAGCGCCCGGAGCGTCGTCGCCACTGAGTCCAGGTTGATGCCCAGTTCAGACGCCATCTTTCGGTCGATCTGGATTCTGACTTCCGGCTTGTCACGGTCGAGGCTGCGGTCGACGTCGGCCGCGCCCGGCACGGAGCGGACCAGATCCGCGACGCGGATTGAAATCCGATCCAGTTCGACAAGATCGGGGCCGCGCACGCTGATCTGGATCGGTTTGGAGTCCCCCATGTCGTTCACTTCCTCGACGCTCGTGGTCGCGAGACCGTAGGAGGCAAACTGGGAGCGCAGCCAGCTGCGCAGATCATAGTCGGACATCTGCCGCTTCGCCTTCGGCTTGAGCTTTACGTAGATCAGCCCTTCATTCATGGCGCCGGAGGCGCCGGCACCGATGGTGGTAAACGTGTACGCGACGCCGGGCTGGCTGCGAATGACGGTAATGAGTTCGCCGGCAATCTTTTCGGTCTGGTCCAGGCTCGCACCCGGGGCTGATTTAAATGCCACCTGGAATTCACCGCGGTCGTAGTCGGGCATGAAAGTCGATCCCAGACGCGGGAAAACCGCCAGGGAGGCGACAAACAGCGCCAGAGCAATGGAGAGAACCGCAAAACGATGGCGCAGGGAAAAACCAATGGTCTTCTCGTAGACGTTGTGGAGCCGCTCGAGTTGGTGGTCGAAGGCCTCGAGCCAGCGGGCGAGTCCCCGCCGGCGTCCGGCAGCGATGGCCGGGTCGTACCAGCGCGACGACAGCATGGGATCCATCGTAAAGGAGACAAACAGCGAGACCAGCACCGCGAACGCCACGGTAATGCCGAACTCATAGAAGAATCGGCCGACGATCCCCTTCATGAAAGCGACGGGAACAAACACCGCGATAATCGAGAAGGTCGTAGCCATCACGGCCAGGCCGATCTCGGAGGTCCCGATGCGGGCGGCTTCGAAATGCCCGCGCCCCTGCTGCATGTGCCGGACGATGTTCTCGCGCACGACGATCGCGTCATCGATCAGCAGACCTACGGCGAGCGACAGCCCCATCAGCGTCAGGATGTTCAGGCTGAAACCGAACAGCTTCATTACGATGAAGGCGGAGATGATCGACACAGGCAGCGTCAGCCCGGTAATCACCGTGCTGCGCCAGCTGTTGAGGAAGACGAAAACCACCATCACCGTGAAGATCGCACCCAGAATCAGGGTATTGCGCACATCTTCGACTGAGTCGCGAATGAAGGTTGAAAGATCTTTTACCACAGAAACCTGGGCGCGCTCCGCGAACTCGTTATTCAATTTGGGAATTGCGGCCTTCACCGCTTCGGCAATATTGACCGTGTTGCCGCCCGACTGCTTCCGGATTTCGATCGCCAGCGCCCTTCGGCCGTCGATCAAAGCCAGTTTCCGCTGCTCCTCGTACCCATCGCTTACCGATGCCACTTCGTGAAGGGAGACGGGCACACCGTGGATCGTCTTGACGATCAGGTTTTCAAACCCGTCGGCGCTGCCGAACTTGCCGTCAACCCGCACGAGTTCTTCCATCCGGCCGTGCTCGATCTTGCCTGCAGGAACCTCCAGGTTTTCCCGGCGGAGCGCGACCACCACCTCCGGGACAGTCAGGCCATAACTCTTGAGCCGGTCCGGATCGAGCAGGATCTGAATCTCACGCCGCTGTCCGCCCACAATCGTCAGCGATCCCACCCCTTCGATATTTTCGAGGCGCTTCGTGATGATCTTTTCCACCAGCGAAGTGAGCTGTTTGGGGGAGAGCTTTTCAGAAGTTACCGAGAGCGACAGGATGGGCATATCCGCAGGGTCCAGGCGCTCGATTATAGGCTCTTCCACACCGGTCGGAAAATCCCGGCGCAGCGCGCTCACCTTGCTGCGCACATCCTGCGCGGCCGAATAAATATTCGTACCGAGCTCAAACACTGCGACTACGCTCGAGAAACCTTCCGAAGTAATCGAATTGATGTGGCGCACGCCTTCGATCGGATTGATCGCCTCCTCGATGCGCTTCGTGACTTCGGTCTCAATGGTCTCCGGCGACACTCCCGGATAGACGGTGCGCACGCTCACTACAGGCAGGTCCACTTTCGGGAACAGGTCCGTGGACAATTCCTTATAGGAAAAGATTCCGAGCACCACCAGGCCGACCATGAGCATGGTGGCGAAGACCGGCTGCTTGATGGAAAGATCCGAAAGAAGCATGGTTTATTGTCCCCCGTTCGAGCGGTCGGCCAGCACGCGCACCGCCGCGCCATCCTTCAGTTGAGGACCGATGTCCACAATTACTTGATCGCCCGCCGCCAAACCCTGCTGGATCCAAAGCAGATCTTGCCGGACTCCGCCCACCTGGACCGCGCGGCGCAGAGCTCGGCCGTTCGCAACCAGGTAGACACTTCCGGAAGCCGACTGCTCCTGCTCCACCATCAGGGCTGAACGCGGGATAACGATGGCTTTGCTCTCCACGCGCACCTCGATCTCGCCACGGGCAAACATGCCGCTGCGCAGCTCGCCGCCGGGATTCGCGATCTTCACGATCACCTTGATGGAACGGTTGTCGGATTCCACCATCGGGTTGATGGCCGATACATTGCCGGCGAATTTGCGTTCACCCCAGGTCGGAGTGGTAAACACGGTCCGGTGCCCAAGCCTGACCCCGGAAAGCTGGTAGGACGGGACCAGACACTCGAGCTCCAGCCGGCTGTTGTCCACCAGGCTGTAGATGGGTGATCCCGGCGTCAGCAGCGATCCCTTGTCCAGATGTTTCCGGCGCACCTGACCGTCGGCCGGCGCAATGATCCGGCAATCCTCGAGTGCCTTGTCGGCAATCGAGACCGCTGCGCGCGCCTGCTCGATCTGCGCCTGGGCCAGCCGCACCTGGGTTTCGGCCTCCTTCACGGCCGTGTCGGCCGCCTGACGATCTTTCTCGGTAATGCCTCCGGAGCGCAGCAGGTTGTCGGCACGCTCTTTCTCGCGCCGCGCATGATCCAGGGTGACCTGGATCCTCTCCAGGCCGGCCTGCGCCACACCGAGCACCGCCTGGGCCTGGTCATAGGCCAACCGGTAGTTGGCGGGATCGATCTCGGCAAGCAGCTCATCTTTCCTGACGGTGTCGCCTTCGACAAAATAAGTGGCGGTCAACTTGCCTGCGACCTCGGATTTGATCTCCACGTTGGATTGCGACCGGAGGCTTCCGGAAATCGAAATCGTTACGGGCCAGTCCATGACGGAAACCGCCGCGGCCTTCACCGCCAACTCAGCCGCCGGCGCGGGAGCCGGCGTAGCCGTCCCCACCGCTGTGCCATTGCTGCTGCAGTACCACTGGGCTGCGGCCAATATGACTACAATTAAGATGCCAGCTATGCGTGTCTTCATCACCGTTTCGCCTCCCCATCCAGGATGGGCATTCCGGCGGCCAGCCGCAGCCGGCCTTTGGCCACCTGGTACTGATAGGTTGCATTGATCTCTGCGTTGCGTGCCAGCGTGAGCGCCGTCTGCGAGTCCACGACATCCAGGGTAGTGGCGGCGCCATACTGATAGTTGGCCTGCATCATGGTGAGGACCTTTTCGGCCTGCGCCACGTTCAGGCGGGCCGCAGCAATCGCCTCTGCGGAAGATTGCAGGTCGTCAGAGGCGGCTTTAATTTCCAGCTTAACGTTGTTCACAAGTTGCGCCAGATTTTGTTCGGCCGCGCGCATCCGCGAATCGGCTTGCACGATCTGGCCCTTCTTGCGCCCGCCGTCATAAAACGGGAGCTTGAAGTTGACGGTGATGTTCCAGCGAGTGAAATCCTGGTGGAACAGGTTCTTGGGATCGCGCACGTTATAGCCATAACGGCCTTCCATATCCACTCTGAGCTTATTTTCCGCCCGGGCAAGAGATCCCAACAGCTTAGCCTCTTGAACAAGCCGCTGCCCGACCAGGATCTCCGCCCGGACCTCGAGCGCCTGCGCCTGGAGCTCGGCGGCCGGAGGCAAGGCCCAGGGACGATAATCCAGCTTGCCTTCGATCACGGTCGGCGCGTCCAGGTCGACGACGATCAGGCTATTGAGAGCAGCGCGCGCAAGCCGCAGGGTGTTTGCGGCGCGGATCCGCTCCGGTTCGGTGTTCGCGAGATTGACCTGAGACCTGAGCACGTCGGTTTCTGTGGCTACGCCAAGGGCAAAACGGCTGCGCGCCTGCTCCAGATGCTTCTCCCGCTGCCGGTAGGTTTCGCCCACCACCTCCAGGTTCGCCTGTGCCAGCAGCAGATCGTGGAACGCCTGGAACACTTTGAACGCCACGCGCTGGCGCACGGCTTCGAGGGCCGCCTCTTTTTCGCGCTGCCCTTCCAGGGCCAGTTTGATGGCAATCCCCACTTTGCCGGCCGTGTAGAGCGGCTGCGAGATCGTCACGCCGACATCGAACAGATTTGCGCCCTTGGGAACCAGTGCCAGGCGGAATTCATCCGGCAGTCTGTCGAAACTTGCGCTGTTGAGAATGCTTGGATCCCGCAGGCGCAAGCCGAATCCCTGCATGGTCACCTGGGGGTAAGCGTCGGCGCGCACCTCGGTGATCTTCCCTTTCAGTTCTTCGAGTTGCTCACGCGCCATCAGAACCTCGGGATTGCGCTCGAGCGCCAGCCGAACCGCGTCGGCAAGAGTGAGGAGCTCGGAGGGCGCTTGCGCAAAGGCCAGCGCCGCCCCAACAACAGCCAGAACGGCCGAGGTGAAATAACGCAAAACCAGTTTCATAGCCTCAGTCCTCAATTTTACTATACCGATGGGTATAACTCTTTATCGCACCGTACAGCCCTGCAGCAAGAGGTCAACGCACTTCTCGGCGCGCCGGCGCGTGATGGTTTGACGACCCGTAAACAGATGCTCCAGCATGGCAAAGAGCTGCATTCCCATGAGGGAGGAAGCCAGGTCATAGGCATTGCCTCGAATATTGCCGGCATCGATGCCTTCCTGGAGCACGCCGGCGATCATACGCCGCTCTTTTTCCATCTCCCCGATGTAGTCAAAGAGCGGGTGCTGCTTGCCGGGAGAAAAGATCATGCCGAGGATGAACCGCGTGCGCAGAGGATCTTCCTTGGTTGCAGAAAAATCGGTCTGCGCCACGCGCACCAGGCGTTCACGCAAGGTGCCGCGGGTCTGCGATGCGCTCAGCAGGTGCTTCTGATAGGTGCTGAAGGAGTCGATCATCAGCTCCTGGTAGAGATGCTCTTTGCCGCGGAAGTGGTAGTAGAGGACCGGCTTGGTCACCCCCGCCTGCGCACAAATCTCACGCGTAGAGGCGCCTTCATACCCCTTCCTGGCAAAAACTTCGATCGCGGCTGCCACGATCGCTTCGCGCCCGCCTCGCATACCATCCTCCATCGGTCAAAGCCCAAATAAATTTACCGATCGGTATAGATAAGTCAAGCACAAATTCTGCCCCTGCTCCATAGTCAGAAACAGTTGCCCCGCGCAACTCAACGGCCACCCCGGAGCCACACCGGATTGCCCGCCTCAAACTGCAAAAGCAGCCACGAAGGACACGAATTTCTTACCCTTTCGTGTCCTTCGTGGCTGCTTTTTATTTGTAAGTAAGTAGTGCCTCAGGCTTGTGACACGACATTGTCTGTGAGACCGGCGCACCTCGGGGCTATTTGCGGATGATGGTCGGCGGATGAGACGGAGGAGCCGGCGGCTGCTCGACCAGGATTTTACCCGTCAGGATGAAATCGAGGGTATCCGTGAGCTGCTGCTCGCTGCTCGCGGAAAGGACCAGCCCTCCTGCGTCCTTGACGGCGTCGAAAAGCTCGGCGCCGATATCAAAGGCGATGAAATAGATGCCCGCGCGATGCTGGTCGGCTTCCGCTGCGATCACCTTCGTCACATCCCCTGGCAGGTAGCTAAGGTTGTTTTCGCCGTCGGTGATCACAAGAATGTGCTGATGGGTTAAGCCTGTGGCCTCGAGGTCGCGCTTGGCTGCGATCATGGCATCGCCGATCGGTGTGGCGCCGGCGGGCATCATGCCTTTGATCGAATCTTGCGCCGCAGCCAGATCAGGGGGGCCCAGCTTTACGACCTGGCGGCAGGATGGTTGGCCTTTGCGCGCGCTGAAATCGTAGATGCCCACCAGAAGTTTCTTTTCGGGATGCTTCTTTCCGAACGCGCTGAATTGTTGAAGGACATTGAGCAAGGCGTCCTGCGCCACCTTGATCTTGGGCTTCGGTTGTCTATCCGAACCCTGCACCGGATCCTGCATGCTGCCCGAAGTGTCCAGAAGGATCGCCGCAGCAATTCCATCCTGGCTCGCCTCGGCTGCGCCGGGTGTGATCAGCTTCTTGATCGCCTCCGGATCACTGGGTTTGTTGAAAACCGGGTTATTGGCCGGGGGCTGAGAACTGCACCCGCCCATTACCAAAACGAGAGCAAAAGTTATCGCGACCGCAGCCACCTTATGCATGCTCACGACCACTCCTCCGTCCTGCAAACCAACTATGTTTTCCGAACGATGAGTGATGAGTCCTGCGCTCATCACTCATCACAAATGACCTGTCACTATTTCTGCTCAGGGGGAAATACACTGATCTCGACCCTGCGATTCAGCACCTGATTACCGGGGTCCTGCGGGTCGGCAGGCGCATCCCAGCCCTTCCCCACGACGGTAAACTTGTTGGGGTCAAACTTGTACTTGTCGATCAACGCGCGCTTGATTGCTTCGGCGCGTTCCTGACTGAGCTGGCGCACCGCGTCGATGGGAGCCTTCCCCTTGTTGCTCGAATCCGTGTGCCCTTCGATCAGAATGACGGCGCGCGAGAACTGGCCGACGAGCCGGGCGACGCGTTCGAGGGTCGCATCGACGTTCGGGTCGTACAGTTTTCCCGGGATTGTGTTGTTAAGATCGTCGTGAGCCGGTTCGTACGGGTTGGAGGAATTGGGATAGAAGTTAATCCGGATCGTCTGGGTCAGGATCGGGGCCTCGGCAGGCGTCTTTCTGAAGCTGGAAGGTGTGAAAGTCGCGATGCTTTCATCCTTCTGGTTGGCGAAAGTCCCCTTTTTCTGGAGCGCCTGGATGAAGGAGAAATCCATGACCTGATCGAACTGGGCTGGAGCATCGATGCGTCCCAATTCGCGGTAGACGTAACTGGCGCCTTTCCAGGTGCGCTCGAAGTTGGTCGGGTTGGACGAGTTGAGGAAGAACTGCTGATTTTCCGCGAAGTTTGTCGAATGGAAATCGTTGCGCATTCCCATGACATCTTCCTGCTTCATGCTGAATGCGTCAGCCATCCACTTGCACGCCTGCTCGGGTTTGTCCTTGATGATATCCATACCTTCAAAAATGCCGGCAACCAGTCCTTCGACAACCTCCGGGTGATCGCGCACGAAATCGGCGCGGATCGCATAGACGTCGGCGATGAGCTTGCTGGCATCCTTCGTCGTCGACAGGATGCGCGTCCCGGCGAGCCTCTCAGGGATGTTGTAGATATCGGGGGCCCAGGACACGCAGGCGCTGACTTTCTTGTCGGCCACGAATGCGGCCGCAGCCTCGAAGGCGGTGGCGGTGTACTTCAGGTTGACATCCTTGGGACTGAGCCCCGCCGAGAGAAGCAGGGACATCAGGTAGTATTCGCTCGGCGAGTTCTGTGCCAGGGCGATGGATTTGCCGCGCAGGTCTGAGATCGACTTGATCGCGCTGCGCACGACAATTCCGTCGCCGCCATTCGACCAGTCGACCTGTTGCACAACGCGCGGCGCGGTCCGGGAATCCTTGATCAGCTCAGGAGCCATCAGCACAATCATATCCGCCGTTCCCCACAGGGTGTGCACCTTGCCGGCGGCAAACGCATCGCGAGCGGCAACCGGATCGTCCATCAGGTCCATCTGGACCCGAAATCCATATTTCTTGGCAAAGATGCTGTCGGCGTTGGGCTTGGTGCCGCCGTTCGCGGCAATGACCGGAAGCCATCCGGCCCAGACGTTATAGGTAAAATGCAGCACCTTCTCATTTGTATCCCACTGATATTGGCTCACGCCCTTAACGGCCGGCAGCCGATCCGCGGCGACATACTTGTATTCTTTCACAGTGGTCACACCGGCCGTATCCGGAGCCTCGGTTTCGGGAGCTTCCGACTTGAACAGCCCGCCGCCCGGCTTGCCGCCCACGCCTTGTCGAAGCACGATAAATGCGCCGACGCCGATCAATCCTAAGATGAGCACTATCGAGATGATTTTGCCCAACGGGGTTAAACGGGCACCTTGGTCAGCCATATGTTTTCTCCTATTGGAAGGATGAAAAGTCTGTCGCAAATCTCCGAGCCTTGGAATCTATGTCGCAGCTTCACCGCGTTAATGCACCCATAAAAGGTCCCAGGCGCCAAAAGGCCATGCTTGATAAAGGCTATTTCGTCCCGGACGATCCTGATCCTTGCGCCGGGCCGATTTCCTTGGCAGCAGCGGGAGCTTCCGCGGCGGCAGGGGCCTGAATGCCCTGGCTGGCGAGAAACTCTGCCAGCGCCGCCTGCTCGAGCGCTTTGCGCTCGCCCTCCTTCTCCTGAATCTTATCCATGTCGACCAGGTCCTTGGCCACGCGCGCCTTCCCCGCCGACACCTCGTACCGCTTCGTCAGCACTTCTTCGACCGTCTTCATGGTATCGCCGAGATCGCCGACCTTGAAAGCCGCGTTGCCCAAGGCAGCCGCTGCTTCGGCTTGCGCCTCCTTGATCTTGACCTGGGAGAGCTGCTTTTCCAGGCCGCGCACCTTGTCTTCAAATTCCTTCTGAACGACCTTCGCCTGGCGCAGATTGCCCTGGTAAGCAACTTCCGTCTCCGCCAGCTCATTCGTGTCGGCCGTCAGGTCGGCTTTGAGCTCCTGCAGTTCTCGTGCCAGGCTCCCGGCGAGTTCCATGTTGCCCGCTTGGTGATTGGCCAGAATGCGCCTCTCCAGATCCTGCGCGCGCGTCGTCTTGGCCCTGATCTGGCTTTTCAGCCGTTCCGCCACCCCCGCCATGCGCGCAAGCGCCAAGTTGTACTGCGTCATCTTTTCGCGAAACTCCTGCCGCGCGGCTTCCATCAGCGCTTCGGGATTGCGCTCCTCAATCCCGCTGATAAAGAGTCCCAGGAAGCCTCTAAACAGCCTGCCGATTCGTGCAAAAATGGCCATCTTGCTCTCCCTTCACTTGGTGGAAGCATGCCTCCGGAAAGAAGGTACGTTAATGCTCAATAATCTGTTGACAATATTAACCCAAAACGTGTGATTGGATTGACGAATTACTATGGACGATTGACGCATGACAGGCCGTCTTTTGCAACCTATTTAATCTGATCTTCTCACCCTCCAATCGTCAATCGTCAATTTCTAATCTGCCAGTTCGTCCGTCGTAATGACCGGACGGTCGGTTAAATAGCCGATGCTGGCTGCCAGGTCTCGCTCGTAAGCGCGTTTGCTCTTGCGCCACTCGCGCAACTTCTCCTGGTCGAGTTGAATGCGTGCCGCAAGCCGCGCGCGTTCGCTCCGCAGAGCCTGGATCCTGGCATCCAGCTCGGAGACCTGGTGTTCCGCGGCTGCCATGTGGTCTTCCACTTTCTTACCTACGAAGACTTCAAAAGCATCCAGCGCCTGATCCTGTCCCATGGCTTCCCTGACCAGATCCTCTGCCTGGACGCGTTCGGCGCTCAGCAAGGTCAGCAGGGCCTGCTGGGCAGCGGCATGTTCCATGCTCTGATAGGGTTCGGTGCTCAGAAGCGCCTTTAACCGAGCTACACTCCAGCTCTCTGCAGAGCACTTCACACCTGCCGCTGCAAAGATCCTATCGTAAGGTAGAGTAAGTTCCGCCGGCAGATCGGCGAGGATGCGCACCTCTTCGGACCGGATTTCCGTTTTGAGTTCCGCGAGCGTGACCGTCCGGGTCACCACCTTCAGCGGTTCACCGGCATCCTCCTTCGCGTGCGCTTCCAGGATGCCGAGGCGGCCGCCCACGGTCTGCAATAAATCGAGAAAACTCATCTCCTAAATAAACCTCCGTAGAGCATCGATCCGACTTTCCAGATCTTCGGGGGTCAAATTCCTGAAACGTTCGGGCAAAAATCGGACATCTGTGCATTCTCTGACCGCAACCAGGTCCATGTACTCCAGTTTGCGTGTGTGAGCGCTCGGGCGGATCTCTCCAAGAACCCGGCCGAGAACTTCTTTCAGCGGCGGACCGTTCGCGCCGCCGAGGGCAAGCACGCGCAGGGCGCGCACGAGGATGCCCTCGATTTCGTTTCCTCCCAGCACCAGGCCCTCGGGCACGGCCGGCAGATCCGCGTCTGCCAGAGGCACCTTCAACTTGCGCGCGACCGAAAGCAGCAGGCTGTTCATCTCTGCAGGAGTCTGCGGAGGAAACAGCGGAATGTGGACATCGAGACGGCCCTGACGCTTCAGATCGACTTCCAGCAGGTCGGGGCGGGAGGTGGCAAATACCCAGATAATGCGGCCCCGATTGCGCGTGTCGGACATCTCTTTGGCAAGCATTGCGTAGACGCGCCCCGACAGGCCACCATCCGAATCGCCGCCTTCGCGCTTCCCCGCGGCCTGATCGGCCTCATCCACAAAAACCACAACCTGGCCGAGTGCATGCAAGACCGAAAATATTTTTTCGAGGTTGGATTCGGTCGCGCCCACCCAGCGGTCGCGGAAGTTTTTGAAGACCACGCAAGGGATCCCAAGTTCGCCCGCCCAGCATTGGATCAGAAAAGTCTTGCCGGTGCCGATGCGCCCGGTGATCAGATAGCCCATCGGCAGCGCGTTGAGAGTGCCGCTCCGCAAAAGCTGTGTGTCCTCGCGCAGCCAGGCCTTCACGGCGTCGAGGCCGGCCAGATTATCCAGAGTGAATGGCGATTCAAGAAACTCGAGCAATCCCTGGCACTCGCGCTCGATCATCTCCTTCTTGGTCAGAGTCAGCCATTGAGCGGTGATGGGGCGATCGTTCTTAATCGCCAGTGCCAGGGTGGTGCGGGCCCCGACGCGGCTTAGCCCGGTGAGTCGCCGCCCGAGCACCTCGATCGGCACTTCGCAGCGGGCAGGAAGCTCAGGCAGCAATGTGGCGATCAAAGCGTTGACATAATCCGTCATCTCCTCTTCGTTCGGCAGCGGGATATGCAAAGATGCGGCGTGAGGATTGTTAACGACCAGCTCGTTGAGGTCGTGCAACCCTTCCGCCAGGAGCACGGTGACGATATTCGACTGCAGGATGGCCGGGTCGTTGGCCCAACCCAGGACTTTGACGACATTGGCGCTGAAGGCGCCGCCCAGTTGGATGGCGTCGCCTCGCGGCACGACGAACTCGGAGAAATCAATGATCACCGCAACCTTGTGCGCAGCCCCGTCCCGTCCGCGCAGCGCTTGCAGATTGAGGGTACGCAGCAAGTAGCGGTCAATCAGTTCCATCGCCACCCCGGGCTCGCGCGTCTGAGTGATGGCGTTCCACTGATCCCCCAACGCCTGCTTCAACCACTCCCCCCAGTCCTCGGCGCCGCGCGTGGCACGGATCCCCCTGCCGCGGTCGTATTGCAGCACGATGTCGTAGGTTGCAAACATCACTTCATCGAGGAAGGATTTCAGCGGCAGGAGCCGGCGCTTCGGCGCGGCGCCGGCGGGAACCACATCGAAGATGTTGCCATGAAGAATAAACTGGGCAACGGATCCCGATTTGAAGAGATCGCGCATCTCTTCTGCCCATCCCGGTAAATCAGATACCATAGACCCTCTTACTCCACATCGGTCGGATGACAAATCGAAAGTACTCGGCACTCAGTACTGTTATTGTTTTTCAGCGGCTTTTATCGCGATCGGGGGCGGCTCGGACAGCAGGTCTTCCGTGGCGCCATAGATCTTCTGCTGTTCCTGAATCCATTGGTTCGTGCCGTCCAGGGTGGCCGTGATCTGGTCGATGCGCGCGGAGAGCAATTGAGGATCGGTAGACAGGATCGCCTGCTCCCGGATCAGCTCGACCTGCTCCTGCAGACGCGTCAGCTCCGCATCCATAAACACGAGTTTGTCGCGCGCTTCCGTCCGCTTTTGCAGGCGCTGCTTGAGGATTTCGATCTGCCCCGTGAGACTGCGACGCAGCTCTTCGCCCACCGAACCGTTGGCCAGCTGCGCTTCCAGCTTGTGAATTCGACCCTCCAGTTGATTCCCGTCTTCCGCCGAACCGGCTGACTCGCGAACGATCCTGTCGATCGCCTGACGGGTCAGGAGCAGGCGCAGATACAGCCACAGCAGTCGGCCCAAGCCTTCCCCTTGGGCTTCCAGGCCGGAGGGCACCACAGCGGCGCGCTGCTGCTGGTCGAGGATCGAAGCACAGCGTCCCTCCAGGTTCCGATAGCGGTGCTGCCCTTCCGAACTGAGCTGTTGCACGAGCTCCTCGACACGGCGCTGCCACTGGCGCCTGGATTCCCACTGCTGCGTGGCCACGACCGTGCGCTGGAATCTCTCGTTGGTTGCCAGCACGCCCAGATAGGCGAGTTCGAGCCCCAGTCCCATGACCCAGAAACCCGGGTTGAGAAGCCCCAAAAATCCGAACGCTGTCAAGCCCACCCAATTCGGCGGCACGAACATGCCAATGGGCCGGGCGCTGAATGCTGAGCGGACATGATCCCAGAAGTGAGGCTTCATGGCTGAGCCTATGGATTGCTTTTTGCCGTATTGGAATTCGGTTGATTCAAATGGCCCTCAGATACGCGGCGGAAGGCCTCGGTCACCACAAAGACTGCTTCCTTGAATTCGCCTCGTTCCTGCGCCACCAGAGGGGGAACACCCACCGAGGGCGGAATCGCATCCTGGATATCATATGCGATTTGACCCGGCGTCTGGGTAAAAATCCACACCCGCTCGCCGAGGTAGACCGCTTCACTCACGCTGTGCGTCACACAGAAAATAGTCGGGTGGGTGCGATTCCAGAGCTGAACGAGGAGTTCCTGCATCTCGAGTCGTGTCGGTTCATCCAGGGCGGAGAAAGGTTCGTCCAAAAGCAGGATTTTCGGCTCCATCGCCAGCGATCGCGCAATCGCGACCCGCTGTTGCTGGCCGCCTGAAAGCTGGTGTGGATACTTATCCCTGTGGGCGGTCAGCCCGACCTGTTTGATCAGATCTTCCGCGCGTGCCCTGCGGGCGCCGGCATCCAGCCCGAGCTCGCGCGCATTGATGTTCAACCCGAACATCACATTCTGAAGCACCGTCAGATGTGGAAACGAACTATACTGCTGGAAGATCATCCCCCGGTCGCGCCCCGGGCCGGTGATCGGGCTTCCTTTGACGAGAAGCTCACCCGCGGACGGTTGCAGAAAGCCGGCCAGAAGGCTGAGCAAGGTGCTCTTGCCGCATCCGGACGGCCCGATGATGGCGACGAACTCACCATGATTCGGCACGTCCGGTATGGAAAAAGACACGTCGTTGAGCGCGGTGAAAGTGCCAAAACGCACGGTCACACGCCGAGCTTCCACCATGGTCGAGTTTGCTGCGGCCGTAGAGACCTTAGGAGTGGTCAAGTGCGGCTCCGTCGATAAGGGAAGAAGACATCGGCAAGGTACTTCCAGATCAAATCGGCCACCCAGGCGATCATGGTAATAATGACAATTACAAGATAAACCCGGCCTGAGAGAGCTCGCCGCCGCGCAGTGTCGATCAGGTCGCCTAATCCGCCTGTCTTGACGACGACTTCGGCCAAAACGAGATAGGTCCAGCCGACACCGAAGGCCAGGCGCATTCCATGCCAGATGTCAGGAAAGGCGACCGGCACCAGGACATGCCGGATCACCTGCCAGCGCGAGGCTCCCAGGGTGTACGCAGTCCGCAGGTAGACGTCGGGTACCGAGTCCACCGCCTTGATGACCATCGGCACCAGAAAAATGCCGAACGCCATCGCCAGGAAGGCTACTTTCTGAATCTCGTCCAACCCGAACCACGACATGGTCAGCGGCACAAGAGTGGCGATCGGAATGTAGCCGCTCGCGGTCATGACCGGATCGAAGATCGCACGCGCGCTGCCGAAGGCGCCCATCAGGATGCCGAGCGGCAGTACCATCGCCAGGGCGAGCAGGAAGCCGAAGCCGACGCGGCGCATGCTGAGCCCGATATGACCGAACAGAGTGCGGCCTTCGGGATCGCTCGTCGTTACCAGCTCATCGAGGCTCGAGATCACTTCGGCAGGACTCGGCAGGATGGTCGGTCCCAAGACGCGCTCTTCCGGGGCTCCCCGAGTAACGAAAGTCCAAACGAGAATGACGGCCACAATCGGCAGCAGCCCGAGGACCAGGGCCGATCCCCGCGGCACGCGCCCGCGGATCTCAGAAAACCAGCTTGGTATCATGGGAAGACATTACGCAAAATGTGAGTCCGGAGTCAACAGAATGCCGCCCGGCGGGCAGGCGGCAGGTCAAAACAGTCTGCTATCGATGCAAACCCTAGGCACGGCTGCACTCAAGAAATGTTGCGGTATTCCTGTGGAATCAGTAACTGCTTTGAGACCAGGTTATGAGCCTGAATGGCCTTTGAATGAGGTTCTGTTTCAGGCACCCTTCATTGAAGTGGATGTTTGGGGTACCTCCGTCGGTCACGGTCTTCCCGATAAACGCACCGTAGAACTGGCTGTTTCCGACTAGCTTAATCGTGGCATTGGGAGCATACACCTCGCCGTAAAATCCGCTGCCACCCACCATGTCGAATTCACTGGTACCGGAATAAATGAGGGTTAATTTGGTGGGATCTCCCCCTTGATTCACCACCCCCTGGCCGCTCAAATTGAGGGCGCTCTTTACGAAGATCGTTGTTGTGCCGGGCTCATTGAGAATTTCCAGGGTGCCTTGTGCGCCCTCCGTCATTTGATCGATATAGTAAGTGCCGGGATGGAGTTGCAGGGTTCCTTGGATCGTAATGCTCCCGTAGCTACCCGGGTTGAGCGTTAGGCTGCCATGGTTGTTCACAGTATAATTGGTGGTCCCTACCCCGAACGCAGGGACCGGAGGGAAATAATGCGGCGTCGATAGTTGAATAATGTCGCCTGAGACGGTCGCATTCCCAGTATGGGTATAGGATCCCGCCGGTCCGAATGCGAGATCGCCCATGACACTGATATTGCCGTTCGCAGACACGGAACCGTTTGAACCTATGGCGCCCATGTTCCCAATGTTTGATCCGCCGTAAGGTCCGAGGGCAGGGTCATAGCTGTCAATCACCACAGTTCCGCCCAGAGTGACGGAATTGATGCCCCAGAGCGCACGATCGAACAGGGCGTTGCCGCTGTTTTCGATCATGGCGGTGATTTGCGAGATCCCCAAAGGCTTGGCAACCGATCCCCAATACCCCGTACTGTTGATTTGCCACCGCTCCATCGCGGATGGATAGGGAATGAGAGTAGCCAGATCGATGAAAGTAGTGGGCGTATATTTTAAGAGCGTGGCATTGACGGCGTAGGTACCCGAGTTTTTGGCATCTGCCTGCAGAGACTGATTCCGGAGCGCCCCCGAGAAGCTTGTGACCACGGCAGCTTCCGGGTAGGAGGAGGAACTCCCTGTCTGACCTGCCAGCAGGGCCGAACTTCCTGAATATTGGACGGGCAGGGTCGTACCGTCGTAATCCGCGGCCGGCAGGTGTGGTGTATAGCTATCGACGAACCATTCCACAGATTTCTGCACTCCGGCATTGGCCACATGGAAGGCTTGCTGTGAGTATTTAAAGGACGTGCTCGATTGCATTTCAGCCTGGACCGTGAAGACAAGCGCCGCAGAGAGCAGTCCCAGTGCCGCCATAAACAACAATGTCATGACAAGGGCTGCCCCTTGTTCATTTTTCTGATCATATCCGGAGTTATTCATGTCATCCCTCATTGGCTCGCCCATGCCGTAACCTGGGCGGGAGTCGGGGGGAGCTGGTTGCTGCCACCGTATACCTGGATTTCATTTAGAAGATCGGAAGCTGCCACAGCGCTTGGAATAACTACTTTCGTGGAAAGCGCCGTCTCCTGATACTTCGTGCCGGTCTTCCACGTGGCCTGCACAGTGAAAGCGAAATTCACCGATGTCACCACTCCTCGACTGTCTGTGTTGAGCGTAAAGCCGACGGAGTTGGCCTTGACATTGCTCACAATCGGCAGAGCGGCATTTTTGTTCGCCTGAGTGATCGGCGTCATCGAACGTGTGATTTGGGCGTTTACGGCATCATACGCATATTCGACGTAATATAGTTTCCCGTCGCCGTTCACATCTCCAAAGAACTTGAGAGTGGTGACGGCAGCCGATGAGTTGGCTCCCAACCCGGCAGGGCAGATTACCCCCGTCAGGTAGGGAAGTGCAAAAAGGCGTATGGGAACGCCGCTGGCGTGCGCGGTTCGAAAAACACCGCTGATGCTGTTCGGGCCTGTGGCGGTAATCTCGACCAGTTCGTTGTTGGCGCCCGTGTCAACACTAGCACAATCACCGACTGTGAAACCGATGGTGGAAGCGACGGAAACCGCCTGAGAACCAGCCATGGCTGCGATGGCACCTGATGTTGTGGTCTGATGATCCCCATGGGAGCCCGCTTGAGCAATCTCCATGGTCATGAGTTCCAGGCCGGAGCGGGCACCCTGGCTCATGTCGATGGCGTTCTGTTCGGTATCGTGCTGACTGACGGCTGTCGAAATCAGGGTGAGCACGGCACCCATGATCGAAGTCAGGATCAACAGTGAAACCATCAACTCCATTAAGGAGAAGCCATCTTCCTGCAATGTATGAATGCTTTTTTTCACCTCACCGCCTCCTGAACTAAAAACTCGTTACCGTGTCCTATAGGTCACCAGGGTAGTGGAAGGAGCCACACCATTTCGAAAGCTCCTGTTGCTGGTTACCACCACGATAATTTTCTTGATATTGGCGGCATCATTGACGATTTGCCATTGCCGGGTGCACGCAGCGGCGGCTTGATTGGTACGGGTACCGGCGTTGTCAAGGTAATCGACATACCCCGCTACAGAAGCTGCAGGTGGGATGCTCCCGCCGGCTGTCAAGCCGACTCCATTCGCAGGAAACGGAGCGGCCACCGTGACATTGGTGGTCGTATCTGTGAATTGGAGGCCGGTGAGTTCCTGCATCTTGTCGTGTGCCGCGGCGGTTGCCCGGGTGGCATCACGGCCGTACGATTTGCTTACAACCACACTGAAAACGAGAGCCTGGGTCAGTGCCAAGAGACCGACGGCCATAATGAGCGTGGCTATCATGGTCTCGACCAGTGTCATCCCGCTTTCGCCCGACGAAGTTTTATGCATAAGTCATCTCGAGATTATTGAGAAACCCACTGGTTGCTCTGATATTTCCAAAGTTGCACTTTGCCGGTAAGCGATACCGTGACCGCATAATCAGTCTGGCCGCCGGAGAGATAGATCACGTTGGCCGGCGTGGGGACGCCGGCCCCGTCAATTGGAATGCCTCGCGAGTTAAAAGTGATCACCGTGGACGAATTTGTGGGAAAACCGGATAGCGCTGCCGAGGACGCACTCTTAAACGCAATATCGCTATTTGCCAGGCCAGTCGATAATTCATTGGTTGATCCCTGGACGTCGAAGGTGCTGGTACCGCGGTTATATTTCTCCAACTGCCAGGTGTTGCCGCCCAGGTTGAACGACAACCGGTAATGGGTCATCTGCGCCGATGCACTCAGTCTGGCAGATGCCAGTGTGTTGGCAATATTTCTGGCGTCCGCAGCCAACTGCCAGCTGCGCATGGAGCCGGAAACCATCGGAATGGATAGAGCCATCAAGACCGCCGCGATCGCCAGAGACACAACCATTTCCGTTAATGAAAAACCGCTATCTCTTTTATCTGCTTTGATTTCTATCATGCATATCCTAAGAGTAGCCCTGTAAATACAGCGTTGAATGACATGGGGGATGCGGGATTTTCCGCCGCTTTCTTTATCGGCTAAGGGTGCGATGAAGTTTACAGATTTCCAGGATTTCGTGTCTATAAAACCCGGATTCCGAAGTTAAGCCGGAAATTGGGAAAAGAAGGGGCACAGACGGATTCAGCGTTGAACCGAAGGCGCCACAACAACCCCGGCTGTCACGCAGGGCCTGAGGTTAATGCGTTCGGCGGTGAGGCCCGCAGGGCGGAAAGAGAATAGGCCCGGCCATGAGGACGGGAAACGGGTGGGGATGAAGACTCAAGCGCCGAAGGTGTTGCACCAAATTCCGTGCTTGATTGAATGTACGATGCCCATGCCCTTTTATGCAGGTCAGGCACGACACAGTTCTGGCGATGTTCAGTGATCAGGGAAGCTTGTGCAAAAGATATTTACAAAAAACAGGTGGTATCAGCCTTACATCTCCTCACGGGCCGCTGGGGTGCCGAAATATCGGCACCTATGAGCGCTCACGCGTTCGAGTTCATGGAGGCCGAGCCGTTGCGGTCGAACCAGCCGTATAGTGTCGGCAGGACCAGCAGGGTCGCCAGGGTCGAGGTGAACAGGCCGCCCACAACGACCACCGCCAGGGGGCGCTGCACCTCGGAGCCGGGGCCAGTGGCAAACATCATGGGGATGAGGCTGAAAACTGTAATCGAAGCGGTCATCAAGATCGGCCGGAGCCTCAAGGAGCAGGAGGCGCGCACCGCCTCCCGCACTCCGTATCCTTCGCCGCGCAATTGAAGAATGCACGAGACCAGCACGAGACCATTCAGCACCGCCACGCCGAGCAGAGTGATGAATCCCACAGATGCCGGCACCGACAGATAAATCCCCGAAATCCAGAGCGCGAACACCCCTCCCATCAGCGCAAAAGGCAGGTTGATGAAAACCAGAAAGGAGAGCCGGATGGATTTGAATGTCATGAACAGGAGGACCAGGACCAGGATGACAACCAGCGGGGTGATAATCATCAGCCGGCGCATGGCGCGCTGTTGATTCTCAAACTGACCGCCCCAGGCGGTCGAATAGCCTACCGGCAACGCGACCTTCTGGCGGATCTGCTTCTGCGCTTCCGCCACAAACGAACCGATATCCCGGCCGACAATATTCAGTTCGATGCCCATGAATCGCATGCCGTTGTCACGGCTGATCTGCACCGGACCTTCCTGAAGCGAAATGTCGGCCAGCTGGCTCAGCGGGATGCCGATACCGTCGCTGGTGCCGACCAATGTGTTCCCAAGTTTCTCGACGGAATTGCGCGTGTCCTCCGGAAAGCGCACGGTAAGGTCAAATGACCGGGTGCCTTCGTAGACCTGTGTGGCAGCTTTGCCGCCGATGGCGATCTCGATAATAGCGAGCACGTCTCTGACATTCATGCCATAGCGCGCGATCTTGTTGCGGTCGACGCGAATGGTGATGTACGGCTGCCCGGAAACCCTCTCCACCACCATGTCCTCACATCCGCGGATTCCGCCCAGCACCTTCGCCATTTCATCGGTCTTGGCTTTCAAAACATCGATATCTTCTCCAAAAAGCTTGAGAATCAGCTGCGCGCGGGTTCCGGCCACAAGCTCGTCGATGCGGCATTGAATCGGCTGGCTGAATGTGAAGGTCATCCCGGGGATATCTGCGAGGGCATCCCGCATCTTGCCTGCGAGCTCTTCCCGTGTTTTCGCGTTTTTCCATTCTTTTTTGGGTTTCAGCAAACCCACGAATCCAGTCTTGTCGACGCCGCGTGCTTCCAAGGGAACCCCGGTTTGGCCGGTGCGCGACACGAGCGTCTCCATCTCGGGAAACTGCATGAGGCGCCGCTCGATGAGGTCGGTGATCTCCATGGCCTTGTCAAGCGATACGCCCGGAATGAGGTTGAAATCCATATCAAACGCACCTTCATCCATCACCGGGATAAACTCCGTTCCCAACCGCGGAATCAGGAGGACTGCCGCGAAAATCAGCACGACAGATTCTGCCACGATCAGAACCGGCAGGCGCATGCGCAGGTTCAGAGCCCAAAGGTAGACTTTCTTGATCCATTCCAGAGGAGGATTTTTCTTGTCGGTACCCGGTTTGAGGAGATAGGCGCACAGAACCGGAGTAATGAACACGGAAAGAAAGAGAGAGGCAAACAAGGCAATGGAAACGGTAATCGCCAGGGGCGAGAACATCTTCCCTTCCATTCCTTCAAGCGTAATGATGGGGAGAAAAGTCAGGGCGATGATCAATTCGCCGAAGATACTTGGGCGCCGCACCTCCATGACCGCGTGCAGCACGGTCGAAAGTTTTCTCGAGCGATCCTGCAACTCTCCCAAATGCCTTTGCACATTTTCAACCTGAATGATCGTGGCATCGATGATCATGCCGATTGAAATGGCCAACCCCCCAAGCGACATCAGGTTCGCGCTGAGCCCTGCCTGTTTCATCACGATGAAAGTCAGCAGGCTTGCCAGAGGCAGGGCCATGACCACCACAACGGCGCCACGGATGTTTCTCAATAGCAAATAAAGTACGATGATCACGAGCAGCGCGCCCTCGGCCAGCGTGCGCAGAATGGTCCGGATGCTTTCCCCGACAATTTCGGAGCGGTCGTAATAGGGCACCAGCTTGAGACCCGGGGGGAGCAGATTGCTGTCGTTGATAGCCCGCACCCGTTCTTCCACCCGGCTGACCACGTCGAGGCTGTTTTCGCCTTTCAGCATCATCACGATGCCGCCGACTGCCTCTCCCTTGCCGTCTTTCTGCGCGGAGCCCTGTCTGGGAGCGTAGCCGGTCCTGACCTCTGCAACATCCGCGGCATAGATGGGCACTCCCTTGATGGACTTGACGATGATCTTTTCGATGTCGGGCAACGATCCTATCAATCCGACGCCGCGGATGATGTACTGCTCCGACGACCGGTTGATGAAGCTTCCCCCTACGTTCTCATTGTTGTTTTTGATCGCTTCGAAAACGTCGCCGATCGAAAGCTTGTACTTCAGCAGCTTTTCCGGATCCACGACCACCTGGAACTCTTTAAGATAGCCTCCGAACGAATTGACTTCGTTGACGCCGGGCTCGCTTTTTAGCTGCGGTGCCACCACCCAGTCCTGGAGAGAACGGAGTTCGGTCAGATAGCGCACCTTTTCTGCCGGATTGGCGGGTGGAGTCCCTTCCATCGTGTATTGATAAATCTCGCCCATCGCGGTGGCCACGGGCCCCATCTCGGTTTTCACTCCATCGGGCAGACTTGACTCGATGGCGGCCAGGCGTTCGTGCACAAGCTGGCGTGCGAAGTAGATGTCGGTGGAATCCTTGAAAACTATGGTGACGACTGCCAGACCGTACTTGGTCACCGAGCGCATCGTGACCAGCCCCGGCAAGCCGCGCATGGCGGTCTCCACGGGATAGGTAACGAATCGCTCTATTTCCAATGGGGAAAGTCCCGGAGCACCGCACATCACCTCAACCTGGATGTTGGTCACGTCCGGAAACGCGTCGATCGCCGTACTCCGGATGGAGTACGCCCCGAAGCCGATGATAATCACCACGAGCAAGAGGATCAGCACGCGGTTGCGCAGCGCGCCTCCCATCAATTGTTCAATCACTTCTCCTCCTCTGGTTTTCCCAGCTCGGACTTCAAGGTGAAAGCCCCCTTGACCACGTAGGTTTGACCGGCATCCAGCCCCTGCAGGATTTCTGTGGCCGTGCCGTTGGTCCTGCCCGCCGTGATCTCCTGGAGCCGAAACTTATCGCCGGTTTTTAGAAAAACGCATGTCTTGCCTCCGACCATGATCAGCGATTCATTCGGCACCAGGATGGGAACCTTGACATCTTCGACGGAAATGCGACCGGTCACAAAGAGCCCGGGGCGCCATCTGCCGCCCGCATTGGGGAGCACAACCCGCGCATGGATGGTGCGGTTGGTTTCCTCGGCTATCGGTTCCAGGAAGGATATCCGGCCTTCCACAGAAGGAGCCGTGTTGCCCACGCCAATTGCCGCGGCCTGTCCGACCTGAATCAAGGGAAGATCTTTCTGATGGACGTCGAGATTCGCCCAGACGGAGCTCAAATCGGCGATCACAAATGCGGCAGATTCCTCTTTGAGAACCTCTCCCATGCTGATGTGTTTCTCGATGATGGTCGCATCAAAGGGCGCAGCCATTTCGTATAAGACGGCAGCCTTTTCGGGACGCTCGGGCAGCTTGGTGATGTATTCATCCGAAAAACCCAGCGCGCGCAGCTTCTGTTCGGTGGTGCGCAGGCCAATGCGGCATTCCGCCAATGCGTTCTTGGCCTGGATGTAGTCCTGCTCGGGCGAGATCTTCTTTTGCCACAGCTGCTCTTCTCTGGCGAAGTTGCTTTGGGCCAGGTTCAGGCGCTCCTGGGCGGCAAGAAATGCAGCGGTGCTGTCGGCCAGTTCGCGGCTTTCCAGGATGGCCATGATTTCGCCGCGCTGAACTGTGTCGCCCAGGTTTTTGCGCACTTCGCGCACCACTCCGGAGACCCGGGGCACGACATGCGCCACACGGTCCGCATTCAGAGCCACCTCGCCCGGCAGGACAACTTCCACACGCAGCCTACCCGGTCCAGCCACGCCCGTCTCGACACCAAACTGTTTGATCTGCGCTGCGCTCAAGCGAACGATGCCTTCCGCGCCCGCGGCGGTTTTTGTCGACGCTGCCGTCTGACCCGGCGCGCTGGCGTCCGGCGCCGCAGTGGATCTGCCCCCCTCCATCCTGCCCCAGAGAGCGAACGCCGCTACAATCAGCCCGGCAACTCCAACCATCGTTACGATGGACACTACGTGCTTCTGAGTCATGAACCATCTCCTTTATCGAATCGGATTGGTCGGTGTCGCCGGAGAATCACAGCGAGCTAGACGTTCGATTTCTATGGTCGCCTTCAAACCGGAGGCCACGGCTTCGATGTATTTTCCCTGGAGTTCGGCATAGGTTCGCTGCGCATCGAGCACGTTCAGGAATTCAAATTTGCCAAGCCGATAGCCCTCTTCTACCGCGGCAGCCGCTTCCCTGGCGGCCGGCAGCGCACTTTCACGCAGGGTGCTGGTCTCCAGCAGGGCGTTTTCATGCTCGTGCCTAGCCTGGGTCAGGGCGGCACGCAGCCGCCATGCCACTGCTTTCTCTTCCATACGCGATTGTTCCAGGCGAACTCGTGCCTCCGCGATCGCCCCCTGTCTTTTGTCGAAAATCGCGATCGGGATCGATACTCCCGTCACCCACACCTGCTGCCTGTCGAGGCTCAGCCGCCGGAACCCGGCGCTGAAGGTGAGATCCGGTTTCCGATTGGCCTGTTCCAACGCCAGCGTGGCACCACGGGCGTCGGAGGCAGCCGCTGCCAGTTTCAATTCCGGATTGTTTTGTAGACAGGATTCGGCAAGGTCGGGGGCCATGGGCGGAATCTCAAATCGACCTTGTACCTCGTCGAAGTCGGCATGGGATCCCCCCCATAAAGCAGCCAGCCAGTCCTTGGCGGCTACCAGCGCACGTTTGTGCTTTTCCACCTCCAACTGCGCGGAAGCCAGAGCTACTGCGGCACGCGTTTGCTCCACCGGCGATACCTTCCCAGCCGCAACCCGTTCGACCACGATGGAATAGGACTGCTGCGCCAACCGGTTCAGCTCATGCTGATTCGCAAGCCGTTCCTGTGCCGCAAGCACTTCCGCAAATGCCAGCGAACCTGCGGCCATCCATTCGACTTTCCTGAGCGCCAGCTCGCTCGTGGCGACCGTCACCTCGTTTTCGGCAGCCCGAATCCGCAGGTTGCGCTTGCCCCCCAATTCCAGGCGCTGGCTGATCTGCAGAGTGCTTTCCGCGTAGTGGAAGATGCCGTCGCCGACCCATGGGAATGAGAGGCTTTCAGCCGCTGCTTCCATCTCCGGATTCGGCTTCACACCGGCCTGAGCAACCCGCGCGGTGGCCGCCTGGATCTCCAGCTCCGACACCGCCAGCTCTGGATTGCGGTCTGCCACGCGCTTCAAGGCTTGAGCCAGCGTCAATTGGGCTACACGACCGGGAACGGCGGACGTATCCTGCGCCTGCAGGTGCCCTCCCATCAGACTCCAGCAAAAAGGCATTGAAAAAAGTAAAGAGAGCGATCGGAAACTCATGAATTCTCCGGAACATTCAAGCTGTGGCGAGCAAGCCTTAAAGGGTGCCGCCGCAAAAATTATCGTTCTGGGCAGAATGAGACTAACGCGCTTCGAAGCAGCGAGAGGACTAGATACGGAGGGATAAAAGCAACCGGGAGTCGCAATCGGCAGGAATCACCGGTTCACGCGCCTGCTTGAAAAACGCTTCCGCTCTCGGCGCCAGGCGCATCATCCCGACCACGGTAGATGCGTCGGCCAGGCGATCCGTCGCCGAAGTGGAAGGTGGGTGGATTTCCATCACGCCCGCTGAGATTCCGAAGCTATCCAGGCTCAAATCCACACAAGGGTCCGTGGGATCATTCTCCATGTGCAGCGTTGGAGCATGAGGATCGCCGCTATGGGTTTCAACTGCGCCGAATGGCTGGTGACAGGGATCCTGGCCGATCAGTTCGACCAGCGACCTGCCATCCGCGGGGATGCACTCCACCAGGAGGGAGGATGCGACCAGACCATGGGCCAGTGCCAGGCAAAGCAGAGCCGCGGCCATCCGGCCGTCAGTGATCCGCTGCCGCATCTGGCTGACTTGTGCGAGATCTTTCAAATCTGCCGTCCTCCCCGTGAGCGCAGGCATATTCGGAGCCTCCAGCCTATTCAAGCCGCCTTATGAAGTCAAGAATGTTCCCACAGATCCAGCAATTCAGAACCTAGGAGCCCGTCCGAGAATTAGGAGGGGCCGCGTTCCGAGCGCCGCGGGGGCAGATGCAAGGCGGCGCGACGCAGGCGATGTCTCTGTATATCGTCGAGGAGC
>JBGQNR010000060.1:0-26536 GCA_041501225.1 Acidobacteriota bacterium | reverse complement strand
AGCGCATCGCTTTCGAAGCGGCAGGGCATGTGGATCGCGGCGCGCAGGAGGTGACGAATCTCCGCATCCGAGTACAGATAGGGGCGCGCTCGCTTCGGCTGGAAGGGCAACAGGCCGGGCGCCGGAATCTGCGTGCGTGGATCGGTCGCGCTACGATAGTGTGCAAATACTCGTATGAAGCTCAGTCGACGAGCCCAATACGCCGGTTGAACGTTCGCCGGTTGTTGAGCCCAGGCAAGCGCCATCGCCTGGGTGATGTAGGAAGCGCGGTGTTGCTCCATGAACATGACAAAATCGAGCAATCCCTTGCCTGCGTCATGCAGTTTGAATCCCAGATGGCGCCGCATGCGCACATACTCCTGCACGGCTTGCCGCAGCGTGGTCATCGCGCACCTCCCGGCCACGGCAACGCGAGAGTCCGTAACGCCTTGAGGTCTACCTTTGCGTAGATGGTTGTGGTTTGCGTACTGCGGTGCCTCAGTACCTCGCCGATTTCCGCTAGCGAGGCGCCGTGGCGCAACATCTGGGTCGCCAGCGCGTGGCGAAACTGATGGGCGCCCGTCGTTGGGGCCTGGATGCCGGCGCGCTGGAGCGCATGCCGAACGATCGAACCAATGGCACACTGGCTCAGAAATCCGCGGATGGGAGCTTTGCTGCGCAGAAACACGCGACGACCGGTGCTACGCGGGCGGCCGCGGCGCAGGTACGCCGCAATCGCCTTGCCGACATCCGTTGGGAGGGGAAGGCTGGCTCGTTGACCACGTTTCCCTCGGACGCTCAACAGGCCGGCATCCCAGTTAATATCGTCAAGCTCGAGAGAGGCTACTTCACCTGAACGCAGCCCCAGACGTGCGAGCAGGAGCAAGATGGCGTAGTCGCGACGCCCGGTTGCGGTGGATCGATCGATGCTGGCCAGCAGCTGACGAATCTGGTCCGGCCCGATCGCGCGAGGGATCGATGGCATCGACCAGTTGGCCACGACGGGAACCGCTGCAGCCAAATCCAGCGTAAGCTCTCCGCTATAGCGCGCATAACGTAGGAAGGAACGCAACGCGGTGGTGAGGAGCTTCGCGCGCTTCAGATGCAAATGGGGCGCTTGGCGCTGGACAAATCGCACGACATCCCAGGCGCTCAGTCGTGAGAGCATCGAGGGCCCGTCACCGAAACGATCCGTGAGAAACCCACGAATCAACGGTACGTAGTTGACGATCGTTGCTCTGGCGAGGGCCCGCGCTTCGCCCAAGTACTGAGCGTACGCTTGCGCACAACGCTCCACCGGGGTCAGTCGCCGTACCGATATCTTCTCGGCGGCAATCACGCGCTCACGGTGCAGAAAATCGATGAGCTGCCTGAGCGCGGCAACATCGCCTGGGCAGGGCCTCACCCGTCGAGCGCGATAACGCAAATACCGCGAGGAATGATCGGAGCTGATGTGGCGCAGTGCGACTCCCTCTTTTTTGAGCCAGTAGCTGAAACACGCAGCGAGCAGAACCTGCCGGTGAATCGAACCTGGGGCATACCCCTGTGCGCATCGCGATTTGGCAAACGCGCCGATGTGTGCCGCGAGCGGGCCCTCCGGTGCTCGCGACAGAACCACTTGGTCATTGATGACGCATTTCATGTTGGACTCCTTTCCCCCTGCATGGGGATGACAAAGGAGTCAATACTATGTCGATACGGCCTCACGCGTGTTACTGTAAAAACGAGGCCGGCTTGGCGGGACGAGACATAGTCAGGAAGGGTAGATAGTGGCGCCTATGTCGCTAGCGACATAGGCGGCACACCCTGGCAATGCATCTGCTGCAGGCAGGGGTCGACCTGGTTACCATCCAATCTTTGCTTGGGCACGCCTCGGTGAATACAACACACCAATACGTCGAGGCCGATTTAGAGATGAAACGTCGAGCGCTTGAAAAATGCGCCACTATCGAAATGAACCCAGCGCCATATCAACCCACCGATGAAGTGCTTGTACTTCTCGAGTCGCTATGATTTTTATGTGGCGCAATTAGGCCCGCGAGCCTTTGTTTATAGGTCTTCGCGGGCCTTACTCCACATAAATCGATCCGTAACGTAAAAGCGCTTATGTTACACGTAACGTAAGCGCTTTTACGGCGCCTACTCGAACCGGGCCAGAGTCGCCATTGCGCGCGCCGATGGCGACAGCGCCGATGCCGAGGTAAACACCCATGCGCAGCATGACAATGCCGACTTCTCGAGGGAAGCGCGGAGCCCGTGGGCGCGCCTGCTGAGGAAGATTTTCGAAGTGGACCCCCTGGTCTGCGCTTGTGGCACCTGCATGCGGATCGTCTCTTTTATTACCGACCCGCGGGTCATCGACCGCATCCTGCACCATCGGGAAAGCGAGCGCTGCCGGGCGCAGGATCCTTTCGAACCCCGCGCTCCGCCTGACGCCCGCACCCGCTCTCGGCAATAATGCCAGGCATCGCAGGTAGGACATCCGGACGCCGGCCAGGCGCCCGTCCGATCGAGGTGTGCCCGAGCGCCTGCGCAATCTCGAGTGGCAAACGCAGAGCTCGGGGCAGGCATCGCATGGCCGGGCTTTCTGCCGCTCAGAAGCCGATTTCGGCCCGGCCATTCGCTGCCTGCCCCGAGTTCTCCCCGGATTTCCTTCCTTGCCTCCCGATTTCCCCTTGTGCCCCCGAATAGAAGTGCTTATAAGGCACGGACGAGACCATGAGCTGGGAAACAGTTCGGAATCTTCGTCGTATGCCTCCCCTCGTTCTGATCATTCGCAATCTGTGCGTTCAGAGCGGGATATCCGGCGATGTCATGCTCAACCTCGAAGAAATAGCCAACGTACTCGAGGAAACACTTGCGGAGTTTCCGAGCTGACGAATACCCAGGTGTTTCAACTCGCTAACCGCAGGTCTTCGATCTTTCCGGCAGTTCGGCGAGCACGGCAGGTTTCGATGTCCGGCAGGCAGAGAATGAGACGCGCGCACAGTCACGCCTGCGAAAAACCGATGCCGGATTGCCGTCAGGAGAATACTCGTTTCTGGAGCTGTTATGCGATGAGCGGGGATGCGACTGTCGATGGTGTGACGGCAAAGAGGAGAGATGCCAATGAGCCTCGGACGCAACGAACCCTGCCATTGCGGCAGCGGCAAAAAGTACAAGAAATGCTGTCTCCCGAAAGATAAGGAGCCAAGGCATGAAAAAGAGGCGGAACTTGCCGAAACCAGGCAGGTGCAAGGCGAGCAAAATGTGAACTCATTGTTCCGCGAGCCCTCAGTAAACCAGCCTGCGGGCGGCGAAATCGTCCTTTTCCGCGAGCCACAGCGTGCGCAGGAATGGGTCGCTCCGAGAGTCCAGAGCCAGGACGAAATCGATCCCGCCGGTAATGGCCGCCAGCTTAATTAATAGCCTCTTCGAGTTCGGCCAGATTTCGGGTTCGATAAAGAATCGGCTCGTCGCCGATCATACGGCCCACTGCCTTGGCATCGGCTAAATCCAGCGCTCTCTTATATGCGTTTTCCAGGGGCGAAGGGGCCACAGCGCCAAAGACCGCCTTCATCCCCGCGAGCTCGTTTACCGAGATGGCCACAACGCCCGGCATCACGATCTCCACCATTTCCGGTGCACCGCCGGATCCGGCCTGCTAATTTGTCCATTGACTAGGCTCACGCGAGGGAGTGATCATTAGAAGGTTTGAATACTCGAGAGGCCGAGCGACATTCCCGGCAGTGCGCGCGCATCATCATTGCGCGGTGAATCGTCTGAACGCGCAATGAGGCTCGGAGCCGGGAATGGATGTCAGTAGAGGTAGAGGAGAGCGATAGGTTGAGGACTTCCTTACTGGATTGATGGGGATCTGGTTTCAAATTCAGCTCGCGGCCTCATCGTTCCAGGTGACCAGGTTATCATCCCAGGAGTAAGGAACCCGAAAGCGCGGGACGCCGAGCGTTTGTTTATGCCAGTGGGCATGAATTTGCGCGGGCTGCGCCCGTTCTTCACCGTTCGCCACACAACTCGGGAAATCCGACACTCCTCTGGCAATGATCCAGTTCGGGCCTGACCGCAAGCGTCGGTGATATCAGGTCCTTGTACGGCTTCGTGAACCGGTCACGGACGAAGGTCAGGGATTACATGGCCCCCAACCTGTGCTTTCCCCGCATTAAACAACAAGAGGTGTTGGCAAACGTGCAGTTCTTTTTGAGCCGCATCTGAGAGGCTCTTTGGAACTACGCGCGAATCTTTAACTGACGGAAAACTGTGGAGATACCATGAGAATTCGATTAGTGCTTGGATGCCTATTGGGAATAGCGTTGCTGTTGTTCGCTGGTTTCGCAGGGGCTCAGCTCAAACCCGGCAAGAGTGTTGAAACTAAAGCTGTCAAATCTCGGGGAGGAGAAGACCCAAACATCAAGGTGACCAGCGACAAGGTGGCGATAAACGACCCTGCAAAAGAAGTCCCGGCGCCACCCGCGAAAGGAGGCGTGAAGACCCGCGGCCCGGAAGATTGCTGGGTCAAGTTTGACAACTGGACAGGATGGTGGGTCGATTGCTACGCCGACGGCAATTGGGTGGGGAAGGTTGGGCCTTGGGGCGAGGGTACCGCGAACGTGTACTCAGGAAGGACCCGGCTCTATGCCTCTGCACCCGGAACCGGTCTGACCTGGGGCCCCATCGTATTTGCGTGCGATCCCGATGGGTATTTCACCTGGAAAATTCGCTGACGGTCGGCAAAACTTCCCAGGCCCGCATTGTTCATGAAGGTTCGTAGCGAGGCCGCGCAGATGGGCATCATAACGGGCACCCGCGGGGCCGAGACCCCGAGGCGTAGTTCAACACTACGTCGCAGGGGGCAAGGCCCGAGGACGCCCGTAAGAAGGCCCAGATTCGCGGCCGCAGTAGAAGCTTCATGAAGAATGCGGGCTAGACTGCGGCACCGGAACGCATCAATCCCGGTGCCGCCACGATGGGTACCACCTTGAGAGACAACAAGCCCGTGCATGAGGGACTTGCCGTGGATGACTCACCTCTTGCCAAAAACACGCTCGAAACTCCGGAGGAAAAGCCGAGCCCAGAGGGTCTTGTTGGAGCTTCTGACATCTCTCTGGTTTCTGTCGCGAGGTTCATTTTGCGCCCGGATTGGGCTATCACGGCCGATAGGGTCTACCCACCGGTCGCCCCAACCATCGCCGCAACGAATCCTGCGAGTTTTGCGACACAAACGACCAAAAGAGTTCAGCCGCTGGCAAGTCAACGTCCGCGTGCATAAACACTTGCTGGAAGCGAAGGTGATCTCGTCTTCATCCGCCGGTATTGGCATTGAGTTTGCGTTGCCGGAGCGCTGCCGCCGGACTCCGGTGTGTTCGTGATTGATGGAGGCTAGGTCCATGCAAAGAAAACGTCTCATCTTTACCGCAGTGCTCTCTATCCTTTACATGCTCGTCGCTCTTCTGCCTGCTCGAGCCGAAATTCGGCGAGCCCTTCTCGTCGGCATCGACAAATATGAGCCTCCTGCGGGAGCAAAGCCCGTTTCAACCAACGCCATTCGCGGCTTAATCCAACGAGTCGCCGTCAAAGGGAATTCCAGCCGGCCGCGGTTCGGCTCGCTCGATGGCGCCGTGAGCGACATGGAAGCGATGAAGGCGCTCCTGATCGATCGGTTCGGATTCCGCGAGGGCGACATCAAGACTCTCACGAACCAGGACGCAACGGCTGATGCGATCCTGAGCACCATTCAAAAGCATCTGATCGACAGCGCCCAACCCGGGGATGTCAGCCTTCTCTATTACGCAGGCCATGGCTCGCGCATGCTCAATAAGGGTACGATCGAGGAGCAATCGCGGTACGACTCTACAATTGTCGCGGCCGACTGGTGGCGCGGGACCCCTGACCTCCGTGACAAGGAGTTGGCTCGTCTGTTTCGCCCGGCAGCACAAAAAGGGATCGTGCTCACGATCATCGCCGACAGCTGTCACAGCGGTTCTCTCCTCCGAGGCGGGTGGAAAGTGCGCGAAGTCCCCGAAGACGCCGGCCTCTACGTAGATGATCCTCCCGACAAGGACGCAGCCGGCAATCTGCTTCCTCCGCCCGAGGAACTGGGTGCGCTGGTGCTTTCCGCAGCTCAGGACTATCAGCCGGCGGCCGAAATCAGAACCGACTCCGGTTCCTACCATGGCGCCTTCACCTGGGCGCTTCTGCAGATACTGCGATACTCCCCACCAAACGAACCCATGTCCCGGATATTCCAGCGCGTTCGCGCGCTGGTGCAATCGGAGATTCCGTTGCAGGAGCCCGTCATGGCGGGGAAAGGGCGCGCCGAGCGGGGACTCTTCGGGCAGCCGGCGGATTCGACGAGGAGCATAACCGTGGCGGTGCGGACAGTCACGGGCGACACGGTTGAGCTTCAGGGCGGGCAGGTGCTCGGGCTGGCCAAGGGATGTGAGCTGGTGAAAATATCCAAGTCATCCGACAAGACACCGGTTAGGATCACCATAACGGACGTTACCGGCCTGAGTAAATCCGAGGCCAAGATTCTATCCGGACCGCCGGAGAGCGTCCACCCCGGAGATTTGTTTCAGCTCGACAAGTGGGTGCAGCCGGAGGAAGGAACGTTGCGTGTTTACCTGCCACCGAAACCGCCGTCGCTGGCGCGCATCATGGCCGTGGCCAAATCGGTGTCCGACCTGAAGCTGCCTGGCTGGGTGGAGGATCCGACGGTCACGCCGCCGGATTTTGTCATGCGCTGGGATGGTTCGGAATGGGTGCTGGCGCGCAATGGGCCAGGCGGCGGGGCGCCACTTCGCCTTGGGGCAGAACCCGACACCGCTCAAATCCGCACACGGCTTGGCGATTCCCCGTCTGCGCGGCTGTTCCTGATGCTCCCGCTGCCCGCGGAAGTTGCAGATCAAATACACCTGGGATCGGGCACCTCTCTCGATGCGATTGTTCCCGTAGACTCGATGGCGGATGCGAGGTACGTCCTGGCAGGGCGGTACCGCAATGCCGGCCTCGAATTCGCCTGGGTCGCACCAAGCGGAAGCGAGGAGGAACTCAAACAGATGGCAGAGGAGGCCCGCAAAAGAGGCGCGCCCGAGATGCAGTCCAGGATGCCGTTGAGAAGCAAGTGGTTAATGCTGCCGGCAGGACCGAACGCCTCCACGGGATTAGCCGCACAGCTTGAGGACTACGCCGCCCGCATTACGCGCCTTCGCTCCTGGATCGAATTGGAACCACCGCCGGACAGTTCGCCCTTCCCGTACAGTCTTGCATTTCAGGAGATATCCTCGAAGCGTTGGGTCACGCAGGGTGAGATGCGAAAAGGAGAGCAGTACAAGCTATATCTGAAATCTGACCCTGACCTGCTGCATCGCCTCGAACAGGCAGGAAAGCAGGTTCCGAAGCGATATGTCTATGTTTTCATCATCGACAGTGACGGCACAGGAACGCCTTTGTTTCCAGGATCGCAAGGCAATGTTGAAAACCTGTTTCCCATCCATCCTGAGCAAACTCCGCTGCCTGCCGAGATATCGCTATCAACCGGAACCTATGATTTGACAATAACGGATCCGCTCGGCACTGACGTGTATTTCATGATTGCCAGTGACGAGGTCATCGACGCGATGGTGTTCTCTTTCGAGGGCGTCCGGGGTGGTCCTGAAGGGACGCGAGGCGGAAATCTGAGCCGACTGCTGTTTGGGATTGGATCGGGGCGAACGAGGGGAGTCAAGCCATCCCCGGCCGCATCTCAATGGTCGATTGAGAAGCGCGTAATCCGGAGTGTCGCCAAATAGATTTGCCGCGGCGAAGGATCCGGAGGCTTCTCATCAACGGACCGGTCTTCTGCAGCCGGGCCGATTTGAAAACAGCACAACTCTGGGTCGCCGGAGGAGCTGAAACCATGCTCCTATCGGTGCAGGTAATGCATAGGCATTGATCGATTTGAAAGGGGTAGGAACGTGGACAACCCAGATACAGTAGCGTCGCGGAGCCGAAAACGGCTCCCCGGGGAAAGAACGCAACTCGCAGGACCAAAGGACGGCGGCTGGGTGTATACTGAATGGAACTCGGGAAGCCAAAATGGAAATTTCGGTTGGGGAGGGATAACAATGAGAATGCATTCTTGGAAATCCGTTGCAAGCTTTGCCTTGCTGGCGGTCACGTTCCTACTCGCTGAATTCTCGCCAGCGGGTGGTCAGACAACGAAGGCACAAGCCTCTAAAGCGCAAGATGCGAAAAAGGCGAACACGCAAGACCCGGACAAGCAGGGCCGCGACACCCTAACACCGCGCGGGGCACAACGGGCAAAAATCACTCAGCACGACAAGGACACCTTCGAGAAGGAGACGCGGAGTGCAATTATTGTTGCCCCAAGCTATCGCGATTCGGGACTGGCCATGCTGCGTTACACTTTCGCGGATGCAGTTGAACTCAAAGCTGAACTCGAGCGGCAGGGCTATACCGTTCGAATGATCCCCAGCAGTGAAGCCACGGCGGATAGCATCCGGCAGGCTCTCGTGAATCAGAAGACTTTCTTGGATGGAACTACGCAGGCCACATTGATATTCGCTTTTATGGGACATGGATTCCAGGACAGCAACGGCCAGAACTATTTAATGACGTACGGAGCTGACCTGAACAATATGGATAAAGAAGCGCTGTCTCTCGACGAGATTCAGAAATTGATTAACGCGAGCGGTGCCCGACGCAAGGTGATCCTCATAGACGCCTGCCGCAACGTGCCTGGTACGCGGGATGCGGAAAAGCCACGCACTATGGCGGAATTCAAGGCAGCCGAGGGAACGGCCATTTTGCTGGCAACAAAACCTGGTGCATACAGCTATGAAGATTCCGAACTGTCTCACGGTGTGTTCACGTATTTTTTGCTCGAAGGATTGCGGGGGAAGGCGGCCGGCATGGATGGCTTTGTCACGTTCCGTGACATGAGCGATTACGTGGAACGTTCGGTTCTCGCCTATTCCATGAAGAAGGATCAGGCCCAAAAGCCTCTGGCGACTTTGCACGACGTAGGGGGCGATTTCTTACTTGCCACTGCAGCGCCGCCAAAACCGGGCGAGCTAAAGCCAGTTACGGCCGCCAGTGAGATTACTAGCGATGCTACGGTGATGCGGGCCCTCGCCACCAATCGGTCGTTTTTTGCAGCATTAAACGAGGGCAGTCTGACCCTGATTGACGCTTCTACCGGACAGCCTTTCGCGATATTGAGCGAGCATACGGATCAGCTGAAAGACAAGGCGGAGACAAGCAAGCGTTCTCTTCGCTGGTTCGCCGGCAATGGTCCAGATAATAGCGCTGTCCACATGGTTGCGGAAATGAGGGGCCAAGCGATGTTGCAGCTATGGGGACGGATTGGCAAACCTTGCCCCAATGATCAGCCGTGCAGCACGTCTCCTTACCCGCTTTTGCCGGGCGAGGTGCGCGGCGCGACATCGGAAGCGATCGATAAGACAAAAAAGGGTGCTGGGGCTCTGATTGCCGGCGCTGGACGTGTGATCGGCCGCCGGACTAATGAGACGGCTCAGATAGTGGTTTCCAGTTCGACTGCCATTGAGCGGTCCGGTCTGTCGGTGGATAGCCGCGTGAAGTTCATCTGGACTAAATTCGATTTGACCAGCACCGCAAAGCCGCCAAACCAAGGCACCAATCAAACCCAGCGTTGAAGCGACAGTCAATGTAATTGTCGCCCATCAGTAGCCACCTCTGATCCGAGGCGCGCCACGCGCACTCCTCGTTCCAGGTCCCAAGACGCTGACGATGAGCTGTCGGCTACGATCGTGCCGTAGGGGCTGACCACGACGGGTGACGTCAAAGGCCAGCGCAGGCACGACTGGTTACTCGAGATTGCGCAGCGCACTGTCTCATTGCGCGATGTTGTCACTACAGATTGACAGTCCTTCGTGAACGTAACGGACTCGATCTCGCTGGACTGGGCCTGCAGGGTTGCAAGTTTCACGCGGTCCGCGAGTTGCCATATATGTACTGCGCCGCGGCTGTCTCCGCCGGCGACAAGTCGGCCGTCTGGGCTGAAAGCCAGCGCGCGCATGGATCCACCGGCGCTCTCCAGCTTAATGACTGACGCTTCCGACCCGGTATCGCAGACGTGGATCGATGTGCCGTTCGAGGAAGCGAGCCAGTCGCCGCCGGGGCTCAGCGCCGTCTCGTTTGACATCTCCGTCCAGAACCGTACTCGTCGTCCCTCGACGAGATCCCACAGCGCCACGCATGAGCTCCCCGTCACCGCGAGCCCCCGGCCATCAGCGCTGAACGCAAGGGCATGAGGCCGGACGGCCCCGCGTTCCGTCACGACCTCGAGGACGGTTTCGCCTTTCCCCGGAGCAGGTGCGGGCACATGCTGCGGAACATCAGCTGGGTTCTCAGGTTTTGCTGTCGACCAAACTTAATCACAACGAACAGGAGAAGAGACAATGGCAGAAGCCAAGGCACCAAAAGCGGTAAAGGGTAAGAAAGTAACAACGAACGTAGAAAACGTAAATGTATGCAAAGGATTGAAGAAGGAGCCTGCCGCGAAGGGCGAAGTGACGGGTCACATATCACCCGGAAAGTACTACCTTTGCTTTCACGACCGCGCCATAAACTGGGTCCGCCGCGGATGGTCTTACTTTATTTGCTGGCGATGCCACGCATTCAACAGGTGCTAACGCCTGGCAAACCGTGACTGGTGTAATGGATCAATGCATGCGGGTTGCGGGAGACCGTTCGCTTTCCTGTGATCCGCCAAGCTGATCCGGGCCCATGCTGCGGTTCAGCACGGGCCCAATTCCCTTCCGGGTGGTGAAAAATGCGGAGGTACGGCAATGTCCCGGATTCGGCGTGCTGGCCAGATACTTGTGATCGTTGGAACGCTTGCGCTCCCGGTCTGGCCGAGGGCCGGAGAGGTTGCACAGGCGCCACTCCCCAGAGAATCGGATGGTCAGGCTTACGGCCAGCCCCGCCTCGTGCTGCAACTGGGCCACTCGGATGTGATCACGAGCGTGGGTTTTTGTCCACGTGTGCCCGATCCGGTCTGCTCCAGCATCTGCCCGAGCGGATCGGACCCACCCCGCGCCATCATGCGAACTTCCCATTCTCCCCTGCCGGTGCACACGGCCTCGGCCCACAGCACGCCGGCATCAGGAAGGCGCGTTTCCGTAGCAGCGAGATGTTCAACAGCAAGCGCTCCGCTCGCCGGTGACACTCCCATTCGGCGCCTCCGGGCTGTCCACAATCCCATGAGTGCTGCCTGATGCAATGGCAGCAGATTCCCTATAGGCGACAAGTTCTTTTTGGAGCCGCTGATATTCAGCAGCATGGTTATAGAGCTGGTGAATCAGGACTCCCAGCGTGATGGGCACAAAATTGATCCACCAGGCGAAAGTGTGAAAGGCTATGGCACTTCCGCAAATTGCCAGCAGCGGTATGGCGACCAAGCTGATGGCCACGGCAAGGGCCAAACGAAGACGGTAATGAATCAGCACCAGAATGAGGCCGCATATCATATCCAGGATCAGAGCGGATAAATGGTTCTGAAGCCTGATACCGCCGCCCAGCTCTGACTCCACAGCCTGGGCCATGAGCTGCAGGCCGGCCATTTTCCCCACGGGAGTGACATAGAAATCGCGGGCTGCCCTATAGTAGCCGCCAAAGAGGACCACCTTGTCGTGCAACGGACCGTTGACACGCCATCCCGTGCCCTGCGCTGCCTGCAACACATTTGCTACGGACAGAGGGGAAAAGGTATAGCGTTCACCTGAGAAGTTCAATCTCAAGGCCTTTGCCGATTCGCTGTCGCGCCCGGAGGCTGCCCGGCAAAACAGGTCCTTCTTTGCATCCGGATGGTTCTTTTCGAAATCCGTGTTGCAGGCAACGCGGACAACTTCCCAGGGAAATGAGAAAGCAGAATCCCGACTTGTGGGGAACGCGCGCAGATATCGCCTGATCACGCCATCACTATCCTGAGGCAGCGCCGCTATTCCCGCCGCATCCATCTTGCGGATCGCCTGATTGCCCAATACCGGGACCGGCTCCAGTTGATCGCCGCTGAATGCCGCATCCTGGCCCCAGACCAGAGGCGGCCAGGTTTCAGGAACATGAAGCCTCTGAAAGATGCCGGATGAGGTATCCAGATCGATTCCGATTGCACGCGGCTGCCCTGAGGCGATGGCGTCAATAACTCTGCACAGAACTTCTGGATTCAACGGACTGGTGCCGGAGAAGTATGTCAGATAATCCTGGTCCGTTATGCCAATCAGTACCAGATGAGAAGGTTCCAGAGGCGAATTAAGCAAATTGATGGCATCGAGTGACGAATTTTCGAAATTGTCCAGCCAGCCCACATATTCTATGGAGAAAGTGATCGCGCTAATGATCAGAATCAAAGGCATGGCCCTTCCAAGGTGACGGCAGAGCGGGCTTTTGAACGCCTTTACGATCCCAAGCAACATCCATTGAATGAAGGAACACAACTTTACCATTCCCCGCCGACTCCTTTTTATCATTGGTATTTCCTCGCCAGGCCATCCAGGCAAGCACGAAGAAAGGCCAACCGGGCGGTGAGAGAAATATGGGAGTCCCACTTTTCGACTGCTGACGCGATGCCACGATATTCTGCTGCCGCTCTGGAATATTTTTCCCCAGAAAGTATAAGTAACCAAGAGGTTACAGCCGCATCGGCGTTCTGAAGCCGGGGCAGCGGCGAAACACTTATCTGATAGAGACCCTCCTGAATACCATCAGCCCTAAATTCTGATGTTCGAGCCGGATCCCAGGAGACCTCGAAAGAGAAAGCGTTTACCTCGTTCACGACGCCATTCGAGATCTTTTTCCATCCCAGCAAATAACGACCGGTTCTGCATGGAGCCAGGAGCGGAGCTGCCATCACGCGCCGGTCCTGGAGCTTGACGACTGCCTCCTGCAGCCGACACTCAGGGATCGCGCCGCGTGCCAGGGCAGGGACGTATTGGTTCGGTTTCTGGCCAAACAGTTTCAGGATCGCCTCAGTCAATCGGTCTGCGAGCGATTCCGATCCTGCCAATGATGCGGGCAGCTCATAGTCTTTCCCGCACGCTCCTGGCGTCCCGCAGTTGATGTAGATGGAGGTATTGTTCAACAGGATGATAGTGACCGATGCGCGGCCAGCCTCCTCAACGGTACCGGAGAATCGAATCCGTCCGCCATGCGGCACGGCTTGCCCCTTACTAAGGGCAGTGCCGTTTATGGACCAGCGGCCGGTGAGGTCCAAAACGAAGCCGATGGGCTTTTCCTCCGAAAACAATGGCAGACCGATCAAAACGGCGAGTAAAGCAAAGACTGTCGCGTGCCTCTTCATAGGACCTCGCCAACTACCAACTCTCAGCGTGAGGGGAGACAAAGATATCAGCGCCGAGCCCCGGTAGTTGGCCCTCTGCCGTCTGACAACACACCTTGGTTATTGGATCGAACAATGCTGCGATTTGGTTTCCTGACCGCTTCCAAGGCAATCCCGGCGTGTGTTCTCAATATCTGTCAGTCACGACTCGAAATCAAGATAAACCTTTCGGCTCCCGAATCGGCACACGTCCTTCGCGGGCCCGAGTTCGTTTGCGGTTCGTCTTCTGGTGAAGCGGCGGTAGGTTGGATGCCTTGTGCCGGCAGAAAAGATGCTATGGCCATTAAGTCATCGACCCTGGCTTGACTTTGGTTGTCAATTGGCGGAAAGTTAGCCCATCGGGTGTTAAGGTCGGGTCGCGTTTAAGACCTCAGCCAGGTTCCGGCATTCAATGAGATCGGTTTTGTTGCAGGAATTTGCATGTGTGGGACTATATCTGTCTCTACCGCAAATGTGTGCTTCTACAAGCGTGCCCTAGCGATCTGGGAGAAAGTGCGGGGGCCGAACCATCCAGAAGTGGCCGACTGCCTGAGCAAGCTAACGGACCTGTGCAATGAGCAAGGCAAGTATACTGAGGCGGAGCCGCTCTACAAACGTGCCCTAGCGATCCGGGAAAAGGCTTGTTTCTTCGCGATCACTCGTTTCGCGAAGCCGCTCCAATGCCTGTTGGTAATGTGCGATCGCCGTCTCGTGCTCGCCGAGGTTGCCGTAGGTAATCCCCAGGTTATCGAGGGTTGTGCCTTCCAGCAGGTTATCCTTAAACTCGCGGAATATAGGTAATGCCTGCTGGTAATAGGCGATTGCTTTTTGATATTGACTCTGGTTAAAGAAGGCCAGCCCGAGGCCGAGCGATTTCGAACCGGCGGCCAGTATCTGTGAAACATGGCTGTTGCAGGGCCTGTTGAATTCGTTGCGGGCGAAGGTTGCGGATTGGATGGCACTCTGCTCATGTCTTTTCCGCAATAAACATAAGATACTCCCAAGTCGTTCGGACCCGCGGTGGATTATCAGGCATGGTTGTGACGCCATCCTACCTTATTGGGAGAGAAGGGCTGGTGGGATTGACGCGGGCGTTTCAGGTGGCAGGGCGCGCAGTGTGGTAGCAAGCCAGTGGCAAGTGTCGGATCAGAGCACGGCGGACCTGATGATTGCATTTCACAAGGGCCTGCAGGCAGGCATGGCGAAGGACGAGGCGTTGCGGCGCGCGATGGCCAAGGTCGCAAAAGATCCAATAACGGCAGACCCGTACTTCTGGGCGGCATTTCTGCTGGTGGGAGACTATCGCGGGAAGTGATTTCGGGGACAACAGTCACTACAATCCCCAAACCTTTCGGACATGTTCCACGTCAGCCTTGGCCCTGGGAGTTTGGGGGTTGTGGTGACTGTCCCCGAAATCCTTGGAAGTTCCGCCTCTCTATTCGTGCAATTGGTGTTGTTCGTGGCTATGTCTTATTGAACTGTCTGAAACGCATTGCACAGAAAATGCCGCTTACGCGACGAGACAAATTTGATTATTGTAATGTGAACAGCTTTAAACCTGAGAATCCGAGGAGATTCCATGATTACACGCCGCTCATTCTTTCAAGACGTCGCGCTCCTTTCTGCATTAGCCGCTCTGGCTGAGAAGGAGGGCTATGCGCAAGCCAATGACGAGAGTATGTCGAAGTTCTGGGACGCCTATTTCTCCGAAGCGACTCGGGATCCGACTGCGCCACTCTCCAGGGGCGACCCCAGCTTGACCGACCCAAACAAGAGCTTGGTCGACCCGAACAAGAAGGCACAGTTAATTCACGCAACCAAAGACGGCCTACGTTACCCAGACGCTATCGCCGATTCCGAACTGCGGAGCGATTCCGATGTTGTGGTCACTGTAAACCCTGAGCATTTCCGTCCAGCCCCTGACGATCACAAAGCGATCAGCAAGAGCAAGGGTTGTCAGATCCGCCTGGATTGGGTCCAGATACGGCCTATCATGAATCTGATCGCGCCCATGGCGTGGTCCGGTCTCGCAGCCTGGTCCTTGGAAAAGGCTAAGTATGATCCGAAAACCAAGAAAACAACTTGGGGACCGAATCCACCTAACCTCAGGGACCTCGATTTTCGGGACCCTAATGATCCGAACGCTCCCCCACATAACCAAGTGATTCTCATGGGCGGCGGCGGCCGAATGGCATTGAATGTGAGGGCGGTGAGCGTGAACCAACGCCTCCAATCCGTCCTTGACAGGAGCGTGCGATACTCGTCCATCGTCGCCCCGTTTTTCGGTTTTGCTCCACTGGCGATCCCCGCGCTGAGGGCTTTCACAGACCTGTTGGGTGCTGTGTTTAACCACGAGGCGGTGATCATGAATAGTATGCCGCTTCACGTTCTGGCGACACAGGATGCCAAGAAGGGTGCCCACGCTACGAGTAGCGTGAAGATCGTTAGCGGCGAGTTTATCGCGGTCCCAATCGACCAAACCGCGAATCTCAAGGGCAACCTGGACAAGCTCAGGGTCGTTGACGGCTGGCTGGTGCACCAGGATGGCCGCCAGGACGTGCCTATAGAGCAACGCGCGCAAGACTCACGGATACCTGAGGTGACCTACATGTCCATAGCGTTCACAGTGCAATCATTAGCCGAGGCGCAGAAGCAAAAGAGCAAAGGCGGTTAGGCAAATGCCACATTTCATTTTTTCTTGGCGCTCTGGAATATGAGACGCCAGATCGGCTATTCGCTTGGGGCCTTGGCTGCAATCACTGCGCGCGGAAACCTTGTCATATTGGTTCCACGGATTCTTCCATCGACGGAGGCTTATCGTCGACGCTCTTGTCACGGGATGAATTCCTGTGGCCTGTTTGCAGCCTCGATTTCGCAATAGACGATTGGATGATTCTCAGGGAGGCCAGCCGTGTTTCTACTTGTTTCAGAGAAGGAGGAGCAGGCAACCCAGGTGCTGATTTATTACAGCGCCATCTGGTGATTCTACGAATGCATAACAAGTGTGCAGCACGAATTCTCCTGAGGGCAGGATTATCCGCGTCCGCGAGCCTGATGATCGCAGGCCTCTTATGGAAGACGGCAGGAGCAGGCGCAGGTTCGCCGAGTCAGGCGGAGCTTGCCGAGCGCATTTACCGCACGCTGGCGCGTGCAGCCGGGGACAGCCGGCAACCCCCGTTTCTCGAGATTCGCAGCGAGGCGGAGCGGAGCCGCGGGGAAAACGGCAGGCGTGTCGCCTGGTATGACCCAGGATCCAATCGCATCGGCATTGACGAGAAGGTGCTTCAATTGTGTGCCGCCATGGGGAGCAGGCGGTCCGAAGCCTGCGTGGCTTTGTTTCTGGGGCACGAGCTGGCGCACTTCTACAAAGACCATCGTTGGGGTGCCGACTTTGGAAGCCGCTTTGCCGGGCTCGGCGTGGCGCGCCGGATTCAAGAGCGGGACGCAACACCGGAACAGGTGTTGGCGTACGAGACACAAGCCGATGAGGCGGGAGGAATCTACGGCTACGTCGCCGGATATGACACGCTCGGCGTCGCCGAACAGGCGCTGGCATCTGTGTACTACGCTTATGGTCTGGGTGCGCAGCTGCAAGGATATCCGACCTTGCCGGACCGGCAGAAAATAGCGCGAAAATCTGCTGAGAATCTCACCAGGCTCCTCCCTCTTTTCGAGGCCGGGAATCTCCTGTTCATACTGGGCGAGTACGAGGAGGCCGGGCGGGCGTTCGATCGCGTGGCGACGGATTTTCCCAGCCGCGAGATCCTGAACAATGCCGCCGTCGCGCGCGCTGTGGAGGCTGCATCCCTCTTTCCAAAAGAGCAGCAGGCGACGGCTTACCCGTGGTCGCTCGACGGGGAAACGCGAATGGCCCTCTCTGTGCAAGAGAAGGCGCGCGGGGGGCCGGGAGAGCCTCCCGACATGCGGCGCGCACGTTTGCTCGACGAAGCTCGCGAACGCCTCGAGGATACAGTGCGCCGCGACCCGGACTACGCAGTTGCGCTCGTCAACCTGGCTTGCGTCGAAGAGCTGAGAGGCCGGCGCGGGACCGCCTCCGATATTGCAGACTCAGCCATTGATCTCGCGACCCGCAGCCGGAATCAGCCCCTGGTGAAGCTGGCGCGGCTGGCTCGGGCGATTGCCCACCTCCATGGAGAACAGCCCGAAAAAGGACGCCTCGAGCTGGCCGCCCTCGGCGACTCGGACGATCCTCTGCTCCTGCCCTGGCTGGGCGGGACCGCCGCCAAGAATGTGGGGCCTGCAAAGCAAGGCGACGAGAGCAAATCGGCAGCAGAGACAATCAGCGGTTTGCGGGCAGCAGGGGTAGTCATCCCATCAGGCTCGAGCGAGTTCGCACTTCCGAGTCAGGTGCCGGGGCAGCCCTCCCTGGTGATCCGCAGCAAGTGGTCCGGTTCCTATCGCGGCTTGCTGATACAAATCGGCACAAAACGCATTTCGGCTATTATCACGTCGGGTGACTACGCCGGGAGAAGCAGCCGCGGCGTTGTCCTGAACTCACCACGGGCGACGGTAGTCGAGTCCTACGGCGCACCGGATCGGCTTCTATCCTTGGGATTCGGCGCGGTTGCCGTATACGAACAGCCGGGTCTGATCATATGTACGAGTCAAGAGGACAAGGTCTATCGTTGGATGCTGTTTGCGTCCAGCCGATGAGCGATTCGCGCCGGTCGTTGTGTAGGAACAACGGCGGAGAAAAGGCACATGCAAGCAGACTCGAGTGAAGTGACCGACCTCCTGCATGAGATCCAGCAGGGGAACGCCGCGGCAACTGACCGTCTGATGATGCTCGTATACCAGCAATTAAGAAAGATAGCCTCAGGGGTCATGCGGCGGGAGAGACCGGGGAACTCGCTTCAACCCACGGCTCTCGTGCACGAAGTCTACATACGCATGGTGCGCACGCCGATTGCCGCCCAGAATCGTGCTCATTTCTATGCCATCGCCGCCCGATCCATGCGCCATATCCTGGTGGACCACGCGCGGCGCAAGCTGGCGCTCAAACGAGGCAAAGGCGAACCGCGTCTCGAATTGCAGCCGAATGCGCACCTCCCCGACATTCCCAACGACTTCCTTGCGCTTCACGAGGCTATGGAGAAGCTTTCCGGATTGGATCAGCGCCAGGCCCAGATACTCGAGATGGCCTATTTCGCCGGCAATTCGATAGAGGAACTCGCCGGGTACTTCAGTGTCTCGGAGCGAACCGTGAAACGAGAGCTGCAGACCGGGCGCCTTTTTCTCAAACATGAGCTTGAATCCGCAGGAGTTCGGTTCCTATGAATGCGAACGATGCCGACAACTGGCGCCGCATCAAGTCGATACTCGCGGATGCGCTCGAGGTGCCTGCACCGGAGCGAGAAGCGATCGTGCGTGCCCGTTGCGGGCAGGACGACCGGTTAGGGGCTCGTGTCCGGGAGTTGCTTGCGTTGGAAAGCACCGCCGGCGCGACTGCCGAAACCGGGCCGGAGGAAGCTGCGCACGAGTGGTTGGGGCATAAGGTCGGTCCTTACCAGATCGAAGGTTGGTTGCACAGCGGCGGATTCGGCCAGGTGTACCTGGCGACACGCGTGGACGACATCAGGAGGCGGGTGGCAATCAAATTTCTGCTTCCGGAGGCGAACGACGAACAGTTTCGCCGTCGCTTCCGCGCGGAAATGCAGTACCTGGCATTGTTGAACCACCCCAATATCGTCACTCTTCTGGATGCAGGAACGGCGGCTGGCGACAGGCCGTACTACGTGATGGAGTACATTGAGGGCCTGCCTATCGGACGGCACTGCGCTGCGCACCATCTGCCGGTGCGCCGGCGCTTGGAACTCTTCATCCAGGTCTGTGAAGCCGTCTACTATGCTCACACCCATCTGCTGATTCACCGCGACCTGAAGCCTGCCAACATCCTGGTAACAACCGGGGGGCAGGTAAAGGTTCTGGATTTCGGGATTGCCAAACTGATCCGGCCTGAACTTCTGAACGGTGCGGAGCCGGTCACGTTGCGCTTCCTTCATCCGATGACTCCGGCGTATGCGAGCCCCGAGCAGCTTCGGCGCGAACCTCTCACAACGTCGAGCGACATTTATTCCTTGGGCGTGATCCTGTATGAGCTGCTGTCGGGCACCGTGCCCTTTTCTCCGGGACGGGAACCGAACCTCGAAACGTCTGTCTCGAAGAAGGACCCGCTGCGGCCGAGCGAAGCCGCGAAGCAGGCTCCGGCGACAGAATTTCAGGAATCCGACCCGGTACGCCTGCGCCGCCGCCTGGAAGGTGAAATTGACAACATCGTGATGAAGGCTTTGAGGAAAGAGCCTGACCGCCGCTACGCCAGCGCCCTGGACTTGGCCGCCGACATCCGAAATTACCTGACGGGCATGCCGGTGAAGGCGCAGCCGGATTCCCTGCGATACAAGGCGAAGAAATTCCTGTGCCGGCACTGGGTGGGTGTCGCATCTATCGCGGCGGTCGTGGCGGCTCTCGCCTTGGGTCTCGGCATGGCGCTGTACGAGTGGAACCGCGCGGAAGCGGCTCGCAAGCTGGCTGAAGATCGGTTGACACAGGTGCAGAGCCTGACGCGCTCGTTTGAGGCGACCCTGGAGTCGATTGAAAAAGTCGTTTTGCCTTCTGCCGGAGCATATCAAGCCGTATCGGACGCCAAGCGCCGCCTGGCCGACGATTCCCGCAACATAGCGCTCCAAGCTGAACTGTCCGCCAGCTATGAAGTGCTGTGCGCAACGTTGGAACAGAACGGAGATCTGGCCGGTGCAATTGACATGTGCAAGCAGGCCATGGCCGTGCGCCAAAACCTGCAACAGCTGGATCCCGGCAACCTGCAGTACAAAGAAAAAGTCAGTGCCCTGCAGACCAGACTGTCCGGACTGGAAATGCGACAAGCTGAGTCCAGCCGTGGCAGCCACATATTCGGCTATGCCGGCAATGCCGCGCCGATGCGCGGTTCACCCGCCGACGCCTCGATCGGACTCGCACTTGGCTACCGCCAGGCAGGTGACGTGCTTCGCATTTCCGGGGACCTTGAGGGTGCATTCGAATCCTACAAGAGCAGCGTCCAGCTTTGCGAAGCCGCCCTCGAGGCAGACGCGAAGGCTCAGTACCTTCGTCAGTCAATAATAGAAAGTTACACCCGGCTGGCCGCCGTCGCGCGCCGGCTCAACAGGAACGATGCAGTCGAGAAATGTGAAAAACGACTGAAGACACTTCAGTGACGCCCCGCGCAAATGAAATACCTCGACTGTGTGTGATCTGCAGGTTGAGGGCACAAAGGAATGTTCAGAGATTGACGCAGCGCTTCCGGGCCGCTTTGAATCAGGCGCCAGAGAAGCAGACATTCTGACGGTTCTGATTGCGATGCCGAAGATGCCGCCCCGGTTGTCGCGGCTTTGCATGAGAGTCAGGCAAGGCAGTTTAGAAGGAGTAAGAAAGTGGGAAACCAAGGACTGAAAACCCTGATGATCTGCCTGTGGGTTGTTTTTTTTGGAATGAGCGCCATTCATTCGCAGAGTGTGGAGCTTGTTGTTCCCTTGGGACATCATGGTGAAGTCTCTTCCGTAGCGCTGAGCGCAGACGGCAAGACTGTGGCAAGCGGAAGTTGGGACCAAACAGTGAAAATCTGGCACGCGGCGTCGGGGAAAGAGATACGGACGCTTTCCGGGCATACCAAAATGGTCTGGTCCGTGGCGCTGAGCGCCGACGGCAGGACGGTGGTAAGCGGAAGCCATGACGGGACATTGAAGATCTGGGACGTGGAGACAGGGAAAGAGCTTCAGACGCTTGCAGGGGACGGTGCCGCGACGACGGCTTTGGCGCTGAGCACGGATGGTCGAAATTGCATTGCCGGGCACATAGACGGTAAGATCGGCTTATGGGACCTTTCCTCTTCTATCGTGCGCTTTGCCAGACTGCATTCGAGGGTCCCAATCGCCCGGGCTTCTTGAAGAGCACCTTCGGCAGTCTGCTGCTGGGAACTCGATGTTCGCAAGGAGGGGAGCAGCCAGAAAGCTAGTGTAGTGTCCCCAACGCTTCTTTACATTTGGCGATTTTCTTCATGATCGCTGCCGGTGTTGCCGTCCAGACAAAAGCTTGGGCATTTTGGTTATGATTTTGAATGTAATCGTTAATAGCTTGGATCAGGCACCGAACATTGGCGAACGTTCCGCGTCGCAATCTTTTATCCGTGATCTCCCGGAACCAGCGTTCCACCATATTGAGCCAAGAGCTCGAGGTGGGGATGAAGTGCATATGAAAGCGCGGATGTCGTTGCAGCCATGATTGGACGCGTGGATGTTTATGGGTTCCATAGTTGTCGACGATCAAATGCAGATTCAGAGCGTGGGGCGTCTCGGAATCAATGCGTTTCAGAAAGCGAATAAATTCCTCATGACGGTGGCGGGGCATACAATCGCCGATGACTTTGCCGTCGAGCATACTTAGAGCGGCAAAAAGAGTGGTTGTGCCGTTGCGTTTGTAGTCGTGCGTCTGGCGAGCCGACAGGCCGGGGCGCAAAGGCAGCAAGGGCTGCGTCCGGTCTAGTGCCTGAATCTGACTTTTTTCGTCAACGCATAGGACCATGGCTTTGTCCGGAGGATTCAGATAAAGGCCTACAACGTCATAAAGCTTTTCCAGAAAGCGCTTGTCCCGGCTGAGCTTAAACGTTTCAAGCAGATGAGGCTTGAGATTATGCTGTTTCCAAATGCGTTGGACGGTCATTCGGCTGAGCCCGTGGGCTTTGGCCATCGAGCGAGCGCTCCAGTGAGTCGCGTTGGGCGGCGTGGCATGGAGCGTGGCCTCAACAACACCCGCTACTTTGGCTTGGGGAACCCTGGGGATCCGTCCCGGACGAGGCGCATCCTTTTCCAAGCCCGGCAGCCGCAATGCGAGGAAACGATCGCGCCAGAGTTGTACTGTGGGGCGCGAAACACCCAATGCATCGGCGATGGTCTGGTTCAAGGCCCCGTCAGCAGCCATTTGAATAATTCGGGCGCGTTGCACCAGTCGCGCTGGCAGACTGCGCCCCCGGCTCCAGGTCTCCAATGTTGTTTGTTCTTCGGACGACAAAATAATGGTGCTCGCTCGATTCATGAGCCCGACTGTACTACGCCTAGGCTAAAATGTAAACTTATTTATGGGACACTACACTAGAAGAGGCATGACTACGAACCGGAACCTCATACATGACCTCGTTCCTGGCAACTTGGCGACAGGTTCAGCGCGCGCCTGACACAATCATGTCGCGCCCATTACCGTCGAGAGGATTGATGCTTTACCGATTTTGGCCCTTGTGTCACATGGCTGACCTTTGATAGAAGGTTGGGCAGGTACAAAGAGAGTAGCGATACGGTCGCGATTCATCTGTCCCTCCCTCCGCAACCACCCGGACTACAATTACAGCGATTCGCGCGTCATTTCGCCAAACATTGGATGGTTACCTTCTGGATCGACCAGTTCGCGGGCACGGCATCGAGGGTGTCGCCGCGTGTGGCTGATCCGGTGCGTTCGAGGAGTCGTCCAAGCGGACTCGATCCGCCAGACCCGCGGCTGCTTAATCCCTCGGGTGCCCCGCGAGTGCGAACCGGCTCGGTTTCCAGCACCAGAGGATCACCAAGCCGCTCGTCCGTCACCAAAAGGTAGTATGTGTCGGGGCTGGGGTCTGTCACCGTAAAGCCTCTCAGCTTGATGATCTCGTCCGGCTTATCCTGGCCCGCGCGCAAAAGCGGAAGACGGTTTCCCTCGCCGCCTCCAGCGAGGTCGGGAAAGTAGACTTTGGACTCACCCCATTCGCTGATGTGCACCAGGTAGACGTAGCGCCTCGGCAAATCGCTCGGGTCGGTGTACTGCTTTATCAGCCTCGGATCCGCTGCCAGGACAGCATCGTACTTCTCCCCGACGTTCATAGATCTAGCGCTGACCAGTTTCTTGGTGGCCTGATTTTGAAAGGCCAGCGCGTACGGAAAGACTGGCCTGTCGGGCGGCTGCGGCGGGCCCTCCAGGCTGAGCCAGGCACGAAGCCTGCCAACCCGCAGCGCCAGTTCTTGCAGACGATCAGCGGCGGCCTGTGATCCTTCCGCGGCGGCAACCGTGATCCAATCACTTCTTAAAGGTTGGGCGTCGGGATTGCGTCGATACTGCGCTTCCGTCATGTTGGGCCGGATCCATGCATACTCGACGGTCTCGCCCTCGGCCCGCCCGACAAGCAGGTAATGAGCCCCGGCCGGAGTCCGCTGGACCGATACTGCGTTGTTCGGTGTGCCTTCGCCCAGCTGGATCTTCTCGACGACTTCCGTGGCCGGGGGCAACAGCAGGAACAGGCTTGGCCGGGGCTTGGCAGGAAGGGCCTTGAGAACTTGTTCCGTGGACGGGTCCGGTCCCAGTACGGTCGTGGCGCCTTTTGGGTCCGTAGCGTCGAGCTTCCATTGAGACCCATCCCAGCTCATGATGTGCGTGGGCGCGACCACGCTTGGGTCGTCTAACCAGGTGAGCGCCTGCGACTCGTGCAACGGCGCCATCCTGCGGACCAAGGCCTGGATTTGCGCGAGCGGCAGCCGCGCCGGAGCAATGTAGGCCCGGAGCATGTATGTCTTGGGAACTACCCAGTGCTCAATGGCAAAGAGATCACTTGTATGAACGGCATCGAGGCTGCCTTCGATGAGCACTGCCTTCGCCGACGCCACCGAGGATTCCTCCACGCGCAGCCGCACGGGCGGTTCTGCCGGGTTGCGCGTGAGTTTCTTCAGCTCGCAGCCTTTGTACAAACCGACAGCCGTGCCGCCGTTCAGGATGATTTCCTTTTCGGAAACCTCTCCCGCCGCAATTGTGACGCCGGCACCCGTCGCCGCCTGCTGGCCGAACAGTGTTCGGGCGCTCCGTCCTTTGCCGGCCAGCACCGGTTCCTGATTCGTTCTTTCCCGCCGCATGAGGGAGCGAACCTGTTGAAAAATCATGTCGGCCCGTTCATCAGGCAAATCCTTCAGCACCTTGGTCAGCGCCCAGGTAAACAGGCCGTGATTGCCCTCCTCGTCGCTGGATTCCCATGCCAATTCGTCACGCTGGGCGGCGGAGAAAACGATAACGTTGTCATAGGCATCCTCGGGCGCCGGCAGAGGCTTACCGTCGGCGCCGCGGTCGGGCGGGTCCTCGACGTAGCGTGGGTCCGGCTCCAGCATGCGCGCCTTGCCAGCGCTGGTCAGCGGGCCGCGGGCGATGGCGCCGCTGTGGCAGCTATCGGCAATGACCGTCAGGTTCACCCCTTTGGCGGCCGCCCGGCGAAACAGCCGGCTCAGTTCCTTGTTGCGGATGTCTGGAGTGCCGCGCCATGAATCGGCCGGCACGATCGTTTGGTCATAGCCATCGGCCTGATCTGTTTTTGTGTTCCTGATGCGCGAGCCGTGACCCGCATAGTAGAACACGCTGACGTCTCCCGGTTGGGCGGCCTCGACGAGCTGGCGCTGGATGCTGCAAAGAATGGCATCCGCGGTGGCCTCCTGATCGAGAAGCGTGACGATGTTCTTAGGGTCAAATCCCAACCTGCCGACGAGAATGGCCTTGACGGAATTGACGTCGTTGATGGTTCCATCCAGGTTGCCGAATTGCAGCCGTATTCCTTCGCCCTTCAAGGGCAAGCGCGACAGCACACAAACCGGCTTGGCGTCTAGTTTCTTTTGCTCTTCGCTGCTAATCCTGTAATTCTGAATGCCCACCAGGACGGCCCGCCGTGCCTGTGCTGCGCTGCCGGCGGCGACGCACACTAACAAGAGAACAGTTGCCGAAAGTCTGCACACCGCAAAACGGGCTAACGCGATTCCATTGAACATTGGAGAACCTCCTGTTTGTCAGTTCGGTCCTTCGAGTGTTTCCGAACCTTTTAATCCAGTACCGGCGACACGCTTGGCACTGGGCTATACTGCGAACGAGCCGATTCTCCGCCTCGGGTGCCCCTTGCGTGCCCTGGATTACAGCACGCGGCCGAATGAGATATTCGCCCACCTTACTATGCTTTGCGCAATAAGGCGCAATTCGGGGCCAGTCGGTGCGTATTGAAATCGAACTGATCGCGGCAAGTCTTCGCCTGCAGTTCTTCTAGAATTACGAATTCCTACTGAATGGAATACACCACGTGTCGGAGCCGGAACACAAGTTCCCGTTTGCCCAATCTGCCGCGTTTCTATTCCGATTTCGATATTTCTACTGATGAATTAACCCGAGATCGTATGAAAAACAGATAACAGGGCATGCGGTCGATGTCAATAGAAATAGCCTAAACAGAGCAGCTATAAGGGGCAAAGGGAAACTCGCTCGTACTGAGATCAGAATTTGGCATGGCTCCTGGCATTAAGGCCAAAAGTCCGAAGGTAATGGGGACGATAATGAGTGCCCATTTTCCCCCTCAATCCCTTTGCCCCTATGCAGGGCGAGTGTGCGGAAAAATCCAGTGTTTATCAATATTTATGTAATTTCCGAGATGATAAGTCAGCACATCATCCTATAATGAAACCTCACGCAACCGGGCAGACCCGTTTACTATCACGCGACCAAGACGATTGGAAATGCTCTTTCCATACTTTCCCAAAGTTTTCGTGTCTGGTTTGAGGTTCCCGAAATTGGTCGCTATGCCATCGGGGGAAATCTGGGCAGTGGAATCTACTTCTCTGAGGACTTTCGCATCGCTCTGTGGTTCGGGCCTATTCTTTTCGCTGTTCAGACCATTCCCGGCACACGCATTCTCGATGTCTCGGAACCCGCTTACTCCTCTGTGATCGACTCCCTGGGCCGCGAATTTGGACATAATCTATTCCGAGAACCTTTCTGGAGAGCAATTCCGCCGAACAAGCACTTGCGCGGAGATGAGCTGGTCGCACTCGTTCAACATTCATGGTGATCCGTCTCTCCGATGGCGTGGTTGTTGGCGAATCCGGCGCTTACAATCCGCAGATTTCGAGAGGCGCCGACGTGATCTCACGCATCGTCGCGGCGGAGAAAGGCCTGTTGGGAGAATTGGCAGCAACGGTTCGCGGGGCCATCCGCTCGATGATCTCCGAAGCTTCGACAGCCGGCGGCATCGATCCCGGCAGGATCCGGGGATATGTGGCGGCAGGGAATCTGACCATGATCCACCTCCTGCTGGGGGTGGATCCGTCCGGCATTCGTCGCATCCCGTCCGAACCGCAGGCGTTGGCTTTT